>DASVEG010000139.1:0-6786 GCA_036380695.1 Acidimicrobiales bacterium | reverse complement strand
GGGCGGCCGCCTTGCCGCTCTCTCATCTGCACCGGCACCTCGCGCACGCGCAGCCGCGCGTCGGACGCGATGAGGAGCGCCTCGACGGTGTCGCTCAAGTAGTCCGCGGGATAGTCGGTGGAGAAGAGGCGGATCGCACGTGGGCCCATGGCACGGAAGCCCGACGTCGTGTCGGTGATCGACGCGCCGAGCCGGCGCGACACGATGCGTGCCAGCACCCGCATGGCGACGCGTCGCACGCGGCTGACGGCGTAGCCCGCTTCGAAGCGCGAGCCGATGACGAGGTCCGCGTCGTGCTCGCGCATCGCGTCGAGCAACGCGACGGCTTCGGTCGCGAGGTGCTGGCCGTCGCCGTCGAGCTGGACCACGCGGTCGTACCCCTGCGCCACGGCGTACCTGAGCGCGGTGCGGATCGCGCCCCCGACGCCGAGGTTGAACGGATGCCGCAGCGTGGTGGCGCCGGCCGCGGAAGCGAGCTCGGCGGTGCGGTCGCTCGACCCGTCGTCGACCACGACGACATCGGCGCGCAGCACCCGCCGCGCGGCAGACACGACGTCGGCGATCGACGCCTCCTCGTTCAGGGCGGGGACCATGACGAGCACGCGACCGTTCATGGCGATGCCCACGTCCTGCCGCCGTCCGTGCGCAGGGTGCGCCGGAGCAGGACGAAGCCCGCAGCCGCGGCGGCGAGCTCGACGAGCGCGAGCGCGTACAGGCCCGCAGGGGCACGCAACCGCGCGTGCCAGTACAGCCACGAGTCGGGCGCGGGCGGCTCGTCGAAATACCAGAAGTACCGATCGCGTGCGCCGGAAGGCAACGGCTTGTAGGGCAGGTCGCCTGCGATCCCCTTGATGCCGTTGCGGGCGACGTCGTCGACGAGGCGAACGTGCCCGACGATGGGCGACCACTCGGGGTCGAAGTGCAACGACCTCCAGTACGCGGGCCCGTCGTCGAACGACTTCGAACCGAGCTCGCGCTCGGCGACGAGGAAGAACTGGTTGAAGTAGATCGCGACGCCGAGCATCGCCGAGAGCACGCCGAGCACGCCCGCGACCGCGACGGCCCTGCGCCACCGCTCGCGATCGAGCACGACCGCGGCAGGGAGCACGAAGAACGGCAGGCTCAGGAGGAGGTACCGAGGCCCCCACGAGTGGTCGCCGTGCCAGTGGATGAACCGGGCGAAGAAGAGCACGTTGACCAGGGCGAGGGTGAGGAACAACGTGACGTCGCGACGCCGCCCGCGCGGCGCGAAGAACGCGGCGGCGATGGCGACGGCGACGACAGGTGCGTACAGGAAGACGCTCTTGCCCGGGCTCAGCAACAGCCCGTACACGCCCTCGTGGATGGGATGGGTGAACCGCAGCCCCTGGTAGCCGAACTCGAACGGGCCGCCGAACCGCCACCAGTTCGTGCCGAGCAAGAACGCGATGCCGGGCGCCGCGCCCGCAGCCACCGCGACCGCGGCAAGCGCGACGCCGCGAACGCGATCGCGAGCGAAGGCAACCACGGCGACGTAGGCGCACACGATGGGGATGAAGATCGCCGCGCTGGGCCGGCCGGTGGGGGCGAACCCGAGGAAGGCGCCGGCCAGCAACGCGTTGCGGTAGCCGCTGCGCACCGACAGCCGCACCGCACCCAACACGGCCCCGATGAGCATGGTGACGGTGATCGGCTCGCTGAAGACCGTCTTCGCGTGGGGCCACGCGTAGGTTCCGAGGCCGTAGACGAGCGCGAGCAGGAGCGCGCGGCGGCGCGTCGCCCCGAGCTCGACGCAGACGAGGAAGAACAGTGCGACACCGATCGCCGTCGCGGCGGGGTTGGCCAGGCTCACGAACAACCGAACCGTGAGCTCGCGCCACCGGGGCTCGACGAGATCGCCGACGAACGACCCCACCTCGACGAGCGGTGCCAGCGCGGTGATCTGCGCCATCCCGCTCACGCCGACGGGCTGGCCGTCGCGGCCCGCCGC
This sequence comes from Acidimicrobiales bacterium, assembly GCA_036380695.1. Taxonomy (GTDB): domain Bacteria; phylum Actinomycetota; class Acidimicrobiia; order Acidimicrobiales; family CADCTF01; genus DASVEG01. The sequence goes on along the minus strand of DASVEG010000139.1, from coordinate 4,817 downwards.
GACGGGGATGAGGTTGTTCTGGTCCTCGTTGACGACGAGCACGGGCGTGCGGTCGCCGAAGATCCGCCTCGTCGAGAGGAGGATGCCCTCCTCGTCGCTCGAGTACGTGTGGCCGCCCGCGCAGAGCGCGTAGACGCCGAAGAGCAACAGCACGAGGCCGAGCGCGATCCGGCCGTCGGCCGACGCAGGCACGATCGAGCGGCGCGTCCGCGGCCGCCGCGGTGGCGCGCCGGCGAACGTGTCGGTGTCCGGCTCCGCGACCGCGGTCACGCGATGTCCCGCCGCCGAGCCGCGATCCCGGTGACGAACTCCTCGTACACGTCGAGCACTCGCGGCCAGGCGTACAGGTCGTTGACGTAGGCGCGCCCGGCTTCGCCGAGCGCGGTGCGGAGCGGCTCGTCGTGCACGAGCGCGTCGACCGCGGCTTCGAACTCGGCGAAGCCGCCGTACGGGATGGCGCCGTTGCTGCGCCTCGCTTGACCCCGCAGCACGTCGCAGCGCGACTGCACGAGCGCGGGCACGCCCTGCGCCCAAGCCTCGACGAGCACGATGGAGAAGCTCTCGAAGTACGACGGCACCGCGAGCGCGAGCGCGCCCGCCATCGCGTCGACTCGCACGGCGTCGTCGACGAAGCCGGTGACCACGACGTCCGGGTGCGGCGGCAGCGGCCGCACCGGCTCGCCGACGAACACGAGCTTCAGCGGGCCAGGGTGCAGCTCCTTGTAGGCGCGGAAGTGATCGAAGAGCTCGTCGCTCCCCTTGTGGGGGTCGATGCGGCCGACGAACAGCAGGTAGGGGTCGTCGCCGAGGCGGTGCGCGGCCCGGAAACGCGCCGCGTCGCCGGTCGCGTCCAGCTCGACGCCCGCGCCGAGGACGATCGACGGGCGGCGAACGCGAAACCGGCGCTCCACCAGCTCGGCTTCCTCCGGCGTCAGGAACGCGAACGCCGACGCGTGGCGGTACGACGCGTCGTACAACGGGAGGTAGAGCGGCGGCTCGTCGTGCGCGAGCGGGTGGAAGATCGTCGGTGTCTGCGACGCCGCTACGGGGATGCCGGCCCACGACGTCCAGTAGAGGTACGTCACGAACGCGGCCGCGTCGAACTCCCCGGCCCGCTCGTCGAGCCACGCCTCGTAGCCCTGCAACACCGGCCCTTGCAGGCGCATCCACTCCTCTTGCAGGTAGAGCGGCGTGGGGCGGTCGCCCGCGTTGACGCGCACGTTCAGCATGTTGAACAGGTCGTTGTCGCGGGGGCGCACGACCGGCAGCCGGTGGAGGGTGACGCCGTCGAACTGCGACTCGCCCGGCGGGTACTCGTCCGCCCAATCGACGTAGCTGCGCGCGCAGCTCGTGACCACGTGCACGTCGTGGCCGCGACCCGCCATGCGCGTCGCCAGCTCACGCCCGAACGACTCGGCGCCGCCTGCGACCTCGTGACCGAAGCGCTGCACCGCGAAGAGCAGCCGCATCAAATGACGCTCTCGATGTGTCGAAGTACGTCGCGGCGGGCTCGGTCGGGGTGGAACTCCTCGAGGCGGCGGCGGCCGCGCGACACGAGCTCGTCGCGCAGGGCGGCGCGCGACAACACCTCGGCCAGCGCCTCTGCCATGAGCACCGGGTCGTCGTCGGGCGGCAGCAGCACGCCGGCGTTGCCGAGCGTCTCGGGGATGGCGCCGTGTGCCCTCGCGACGATGGGGAGGTCGAACGTCATCGACTCCACCAGCGGCACGAGGAAGCCCTCGTGCTCGCTCGCGGTCACGAACACGTCCGCTCGCCGGTAGTGGGCGACCCACGCTGCGTCCTCGAGCGCGCCACGGAACGACGCGGCCCCGAGGTTGAGCTCTCGGCGGAACGCCTCGAGCGCGCGGCTGTACGCGAGCAGCCGGTGGGCACCGACGAGGAGCAGGTGCGCGTCCGGGCACAGGTAGGTGACGAGGATGTGGAACGCCTTGAGCAGGTAGTCGGGACGCTTGTGCGGGAGGATCTGGCCGACGAAGAGGAGCACCGGCCCCTCGATCTCGTCGAGCCACTCGGTCATCTGCGCGTCGGGCTCCAGCGCCGTCATCCACTCGGTGTCGACGATGAGCCGCGCCACCCGCACGTCCTGGTAACCGAGCGCGAGCAGCTCGTCCGCGTTGAACTGCGAGTCCGCGAGCGCGAGGACGACGCGATCGCGCAGTGCGGCTAGCTCTTGGCGGCCGGCCTGCAGGAGCCCCGCGAACGCCGGGTCGTAGGGCAGGAACGGCCAGTGCGGGGAGATGTTGTGGTACACGAGCACGAGCCGCTCGGGCCGTTCGCTGATGAACGAGAACACGTGCGGCTCGCCGATCGACGCGTGGAACAGCAGCAGGTCGTCGTGCTCGTGGGTGACGCCCCGCCGGTCGTACTCGTGCAGCGGGACGACCTCGTCGGCGACCGCGGGGTGGATGTAGTGCGCGAACACGTCCGACGTCGCGACCCGGCGCAGGAGGTCGCGGAGCTCGAGTGCCGAGTTGGTGATCGCGTCCCCGGGCGACGCGGTCACCAGCACCTGGTGGATCTGCATCAGCGCGTGGCGACGAGGGCGTAGTCCTGCGACGAGAACAGCAGCTCGTTGAGCCGGGCGACGTTGGCGTTGACGGCCGCCGCGAGCGTCGGGTCGGAGACGCTGTCGGCGTCGATGGGCGCGAGCACCTCGTGCTCGGGCGGGGGCGAGCGCCACTCGATCGAGATCTCGCCGAAGCCCGCCTCTTTCACGAGCCAGCCGAGGTATGCCGGGTGCACCGGCGTGGTGTGCGTCGGGTCGGCGTAGAACGCGCGGGCGAAGATGTAGAGCGACTGCGGGTTGAGCGTCTCGATCACGAGCTTGCCGCCGCGCCGGAGCTTGCGCGCCGCAAGCTTCACCGCGTCGGCGCGTTCGCCGGGGCGCAGGTGCTCGATCACCTGGATCATGGCGACACCGCCGAGCGACGCGTCGACCGTCGACCCCAGCCACTCGAGCGCGTCGCCCTGGTGCACGTCGAGACCGTCGCGACGGCAGGCGTCGACGAGGCTGGCGTCGATGTCGACGCCGCTCGCCTCGACGCCGTGGCCCTTGAGCAGCTCGAGGAACTCGCCGCGGCCGCACCCGAGGTCGAGGACGGGGTCGAAGCCGACGAAGCCGCGCGCGAGGTCGTCGTACCGCTCCAGCAGCTCGGCGCGCGTGCCGCGGAACACCTCGTCGAAGGTGATGCTGTCGTACCAGGGCGGCGACCCGTCGCGTGCGACCGACGCCTCCACCCGCTCCAGCCGGCGCTCGACCTGGGCCAGGGCGGCAGTGGACGACGGCGCCCGTTCGTACGAGCTCACCCGTTCGAGCAACGCGTCGAGCTGGCCGAGCAGCTCGGGGTGTGCGTGCGCGCTGGGGTGCTGGAGGACGACGACGATCTCGCGAATGGCGTCGCGGATCGCGTTGCCCATGAGCTGCAACTGCTCGAGCACGCCCGTCGTCTGGCGGGAGACCGCCTTGGCGATCAGCCGGTGGAGCTGCTCGCCGCCCGGCATCGTGCTGTCGTAGTGGATGCGCGCCGGCGACAGCACCAGCGCTTCGTCGAGGGCGGCGAGCCGCGCGTCGAGCTGCGCGTAGTCGTAGGGGTGAGGGCGGTGGGCGACGATGCGGTCGAAGTGCGCGTCGAGGTCGTCCTGCAGTCGCTCGGGATAGAGGCCCGACGCCTTTCGCTCGGCGACGCGCGCCCGCAGGCGCTCGACCAGCGCGTCGACATCGGGCGCGGCGGGAGACGGCTCGGTCACGAGCCGGACAATCTACTGGTCGCCGGCGCGCGGCCCCGGGAGGGGGTGCCTCTGCCGTTTTTGGGCGCGATCCGTGCCTCATATGGCACGCATCGCGCCCAAATCCGAGAGAAGGGGTTGCGGAGGGCGAACGTGTGTTCGGTACAGTGACCGGGCATGCAGGCGGTGCAGCGGTCGTTCGACGACTTGGGGACCCCGTTGTGCGACGTCACCTTCGTCGTCCTCGACCTGGAGACCACGGGCGGCTCGCCGGCCAACGACGAGATCACCGAGGTCGGCGCCATCAAGTTCCGCGGCGGCGAGTGCTTAGGCACGTTCCAGACGCTCGTGAACCCCGGCGTCGCCATCCCCAGGGAGATCGTCTACCTGACCGGCATCACCGAAGCGATGGTCGGGCCTGCTCCCCGCATCGACGAAGTGCTCCCCGCGTTCCTCGAGTTCATCGGCGAGGGCGTCGTCGTCGGCCACAACGTGCGGTTCGACATGGGCTTCCTGCAGGCGAACCTCGTGCGACGCGGCTATGCACGCCTCCGCAACACCGTCGTCGACACGTGCGGGCTGGCCCGCCGGCTCGTGCGCGACGAGGTGCCCAACTGCACGCTCGCCACGCTGGCCCGCCACTTCCGGACGGCCACCGACCCTTGCCACCGCGCCCTCGACGACGCGAAGGCGACCGCCGAGCTGCTGCACTGCCTGCTCGAGCGGGCGGGCACCCTCGGCGTGCTCGCCCTCGACGACCTCGTGGCGCTGCCGACCACGGCCGCGCACCCGCAAGCGAGCAAGCTGCGGTGGGTCGCGTCGCTGCCCCGCAAGCCGGGCGTGTACCTGTTCAAGGACGGCGCGGGACGCGTGCTCTACGTCGGCAAGGCCGTCGACCTTCGCCGTCGCGTCCGTTCGTACTTCGCGGGCGACGAGCGCAGGAAGATCGGGTCGCTGTTGCGCGAGGCGCAGTCGCTCGACCACATCGTCTGTGCGAACGAGCTGCACGCCGCGGTGCTGGAGGTGCGCCTGATCCGCGAGCTCAAGCCGCGGTTCAACCGGCGGTCGAA
>DASVEG010000138.1:0-7465 GCA_036380695.1 Acidimicrobiales bacterium | reverse complement strand
CGTCGGGATCGTCTCGCTCTACAGCCACCTCCACCGCACGGGCCGGCTGGAGACGCCGCTCACCGAGGTCGCCGCCTTCGCCGGCCGCCTCGTCGTCCGCAGCCTCGCGGCGTCCGACAAGGTCGCCACTCGCACCGAGCGCACGCCGACGCGGCTGCCGCGCACGGTGTCAGCCCTCGCGTAACGCGTCGACGGGCTCGCCCGCCCGCCGCGCGCTGCGCAGGAACGCCGCGCACACGACGCCCAGCACGCTCACCGCTGCGCCGAGCGCGTACGCGTTCGTGAACGAGCCGGACTGCTCGCGGATCGTGCTCATGAGCTGGATGCCGGCGACGACACCGACCTGCGCGACGAGTTGTTGCGCGGCGCTCGCGATCCCGAGGTCGTCCTCGTCGACCGCGTTGGCGACGCTCGACGAGATCGACGGCTGCGCGCACCCGAGCCCGAGGCCCGAAAGGGCGAGCGCGGCGAGCACGAGCGCGGGGACGGTGCCGTCCGTCGACGCGGTGAACATCACCATCGAGATCACCAGCGCGGACATGCCGACGACGGCGGAGCGCCGTTCGCCCACGCGCACCGCGAGGTAGCCGGCGATCGGGGCGGACAACGAGAACACGAGCGGCCGCACGAGCACGAACAACCCGATGCGCGACTCGCCGTAGCCGTACACCTCGCCGAGCAGCAACGGGGCGAGGATGAACCCGCCCATGTACGCGAAGTTGCCGAAGGTCGACGCCGCGATCGGCAGCGCGAAGTTCCGGCGGCGGACGACCGCGAGCGGCAGCAGCGGCTCGGCGGCTCGCCGTTCGACCGACGCGAACGCGACGAGCGCCAGCGGCGACAGCACGAACGCGGCGACGACGGCCGGGCTCGTCCATCCCCAGTCGGGCCCGCGGTTGAAGCCGAAGAGGAGCGACGTCACACCCAGCGCGAGCGTGCCGGCGCCCGCCCAGTCGAGGCGCACGCGGTTGCCCCGGGGGGTCTCCTTGAGCACGGCCGCGGCGAGGCCGAGCGCGACGAACGAGAGCGGCACCTGCGCGGCGAAGATCCACCGCCAGCCGACCGCCTCGATGAGCGGTCCGCCGAGGGCGACACCGATGACGGGGCCACCGGCGCCGACGAGCGACCACCACCCCATCGCCTTCACGCGATCGTCGCGGTCGAACTCGCTGAAGATGAGCGCCATCGACGACGCACCCGTCGCGGCACCCTCGATCGCCCCGATGGTGCGGATGGCGATGAGCGATCCGGCACTCCACGCGAGAGCCGACAGCGCCGAGCACACCATCGCCCCGCCGAGCCCGATGAGGTAGGTACGCCGGTGCCCGTATAGGTCACCGGCCTTGCCAAGCACCGGGGCCACGATCCCGAAGGCGAGCATCGGGCCGGTGATCACCCAGATGAGCGTGTTCGTGGTCGTCCCGAACTCCCCGGCGATCCGGGGCAGGGCGACGGCAAAGATCGTGAACGTCACGTTCACCGAGAAGAGGCCGGCGAGCACGGTCCACAGGACCCACCACCGGAACCGTGGGCTCTCCTGCGCTCGGCGGGTGATCCGGTCGCGAAGCAGGATCGGCCAGGCGACGCTGACCGCTTCGTCCATGCCCGCGGCGCCGAAGGGGACGTAGTCGGAAGGCCGGTCGTGCGGGGCGTCGTGGGGTGCGCCGGGGCCCGCCGTCATCTCGCCATCATCCAGGGAACGGGCGGCAATGGTGAAAACGCGACCGCAGGGCCCGAGGGGGCGGCGGCACCGGCGGTGGCTGGGGAACACCGCCTCAGCAACGCCACCCCTTCGGGCCCTGCGGGCACTTGGGAACGTAACCCGGCGCGCCCCCGGCCAGGTAGGGCCACTCTGGGAAATGACGCGAGCGGGCGATTGCACCCACCCGATCGGAGCATGCGCGGCCGTAGGCGGGTGGGGAGTGCAGCCCGTACGCGTCAGCCCATGCGGGCGGCGGTCGACGTGCCGAAGCGCTCTGCGGTGAGGGCCTTGATGGTGTGCGGGAACCCGTGGCGCGTGGCGCGCGCCGGGGGGCCGAGCAGGTACTGCGCGCCGGCGTCGCCCCCGAACGCGGCCACGCACGTCTCCGGCTCCGCGTTGGCGAGCGCCAGGATCACGCCCGGGCAGCCGATCGCCCCCGCGAGCAACGTCAGCACGCTCGAGCCGGGGTAGACCGGTCGGTCCCACGCGTCGAGCTCGATGAACAGGCGGTCGGCGTCGCCGCTCGAGTCCTTCAAGCCGACGACGGGAAGGTCGGCGAGGTGGTCGACGTCGATGCCGGGCGAGCTGACGGCCGGGAAGTGGTACGCCAGCAGCGGCAGGTCGGGCACCGCGGCCGCGACGCGGTCGTAGTACGGGCGGGGGTCAGACGCGGCGAGCGGCGACAGCACGAGCGCGGCGTCGGCACCCGCGTCGCGTGCGGTGGTCGTGAGCTCGATCGCTTGGGCCGACGACGGCGCCCCCGTCCCCGCGATCACGGGCGTGCCGGCAGGCACCGCCGCCTTCACCGCCTGCACGAGCTCGACGCGCTCGTCGACCGTCAACGTGCTCGCCTCGCCGGTCGAGCCAGCGGTCACCACCGCCGACACGCCCGCATCGACGAGCCGGGCGGCGAGGTCGGCGGTCGCCGGAGCGTCGAGCCGCAGGTCGTCGTCGAACAACGTGACCAGCGCGACGGCGACGCCGGTGAACGGAGGAGTTGCCATCCACCGACCCTACGCACCTCGCGTCGCGCCGCGGACTCTGCGAACAAGCGCGCGTAGCCTGGCGCGCCGTGGCACGAACGGTGCGCGCGCCGGATGGCCGGACGTGGCGGGTGCGGCGCCGCTGGATCCACCATCGGCTGGTCTGGCGAGGGCGGCGCCCGGATGTCGACGACGTCGACCACACCACCTGGTTGGGCCTGCCCGACTTCGGGGACGCGGACGACGCGTTCGGCTGCGTCGGCGCCATCGCGGTCTGGCTCGTGGTCGGGCTCGCCGTGGCCGGCCTGCTCGCGTTCGTGTTCCCGGCGCTGATGCTGGTGCTCGACGTCGTGCTGTTCGTCGTCGTGGTCGGCGGCGGGTTCGTCGGCAAGGTGGTGCTGCGCCGGCCGTGGACGATCGAGGCCGCCGAGATCGCCACCTCGCGCGCGCCCGCGCCGTCACGCGAGTGGAAGGTCAGTGGCTGGAAGGCGAGCAATCAGGCGATCGACCGCATCGCCGACCACCTGGCGGCCGGCGTCGAACCCGCCCCCTGAGCCGGATTTGGGCGCGCAAGAACGGATCAGCCGACGAGCTTCTTCATCTCCGTCTCGAGCTCGGCGACGGTCCAGCGGTCGTTCTTCTCGATCGTGTCGGTCATCGTCCAGCCCTGGAAGAGCTTGACGGTGCCGCCCTGCACGAAGAAGACCTTGCCGTTGGCGGGGCAGCTCTCCGTCGACAGGTAGGCGACCAGCGGCGAGATGTTGCCCGGGTTCCACACGTCGAACTTGCCGGCGTCCTCGGGCGCCTTGACGATGTCGCCGAGCCCTGGCGTCGCCTCGGTCATGCGGGTGCGGGCGGCGGGGGCGATGGCGTTGGAGCGCACGCCGTACCGCACCAGCTCTTGCGCGCAGATCGTGGTGAACGCGGCGATGCCGGCCTTCGCCGCGCCGTAGTTCGTCTGGCCGGGGTTGCCGAGCAGGCCCGAGGTCGACGACGTGTTCACGATCGCGGCGTTGACCTGCTTGCCGGCCTTCGACTGCTCACGCCAATAGGCGGCAGCCCACCTGGTCGGCACGAAATGGCCCTTGAGGTGGACGTGGATGACCGCGTCCCACTCCTCCTCGGTCATGTTCACGAGGACGCGGTCGCGCAGGATGCCCGCGTTGTTGACGAGCACGTGGAGGTCGCCGAACGCCTCGACCGCGGCGTTCACGAGCCGCTGCCCGCCCTCCCAGTCGGCGATGTTGTCGGTGTTGGCGACCGCCTCGCCGCCCATCTCCTTGATCTCGTCGACCACCTGCTGCGCCGGCGTGCGGTCGTCGCCCGACCCGTCGACGGCGCCACCGAGGTCGTTGACGACGACCTTGGCGCCTTCCTGCGCGAAGAGCAGCGCGTGCTCGCGCCCGATGCCGCGGCCTGCTCCGGTGATGATCGCTACGCGTCCGTCGAGTGAACCCATGCAGGGAGGCTTGCAGGGACAAACCGACGTTGGCAACTCGCCCGCAGGGTGGCCGCGACACCACCCCGGGGCCCCTCAGCGGGTGACGAGGGTGACGCCAGAGCCCTTCTTCACCTGCGTGCCGGCGCGGGGTTCGCTGCCGATCACGAGCTTCGTCGGCGAGCCCTTGACTCCGGAGACGGCCAGGCCTGCGCCCTCGACCTTCTCGGCCGCCTCTGCGGTCGTCATCCCGGAGACGTCCGGCACCACGACGAGCTCGGGCCCCTTCGACACGACCACGGTCACGGTCTCCCCCGGCTGCAACTCGGTGCCGGCCGCGGGTCGGGTCTCGATGACCTTGCCCTTCTCGACGTCGTCGGAGAACGCCTCTTCCTGCGCGACGGTGAAGCCGAGCCCCTCCAGCGCCTTCTTCAAGGCGTCGAGGGCACGGTCGCCGAGGTCGGGCAGGAGCTTGGGCTGCTTGCCGGCGGAGATCTTGACGGTGACGGAGGCGCCCCTCGCCAGCTCGGCGTCGCGGGGCGCCCAGTCGACGACGCGCCCCTTCTCGACGGTGTCGGAGAACTCGTCGACCGGCACGAAGGTGAGCTGCTCCTCGGCGAGCCGAGCCTTCGCCTCGTCCGTCGTGAGCCCGGCGAGGTCGGGGACCTTCCGCGGCGCGGGGCCCTTCGACACGACGACCCGCACGGCCCGACCCTCCTTCAAGGGGTCGCCGGGTAGCGGCGATTGGCTGACGATCGCGCCCACCGGGAGCGTCTCGTGGAACGCGCGCCGGCTGGCGTCGATGGAGAACTCCTCGTCGGCGACGAGCCGGCGCGCATCGGCGAGCGTCCGGCCCTGGAGATCGGGAACGGCGTGGCTCGGCTTGGTGACGTCGGTCGCCGCGAGCGCGGCAGCGGCCAGCCCCGCGACGACGACCAGCGTGAGCACCGCCAGCAGCGCGCGTCGCCACCGCCGGCGGGGGCGGTCGGTGCCATGGTCGACGATGGCGACGTCCGACCCGTTGCGGTCGGTCTCGACGTCGAACAGGCGCGGTCCGCGCGTCACGCGCGTGACGTCCGCACCGGCAGGCGGCAGGATCGTGAGGTCGTCGTGACCGTCGCCGACAGGCTGGTCGCGTCGCCGGTTGTCGCCGACGACGAGCGGGATCGGCGCGGGGCGCGGCAGGGTCGCCGCGGTCGCCTCGAGGCGTCGTGCGAACGTCGCGGCGTCGATGCGCGCGTCTGGGTCGGCGAGCCCCGCGGCGGCGATCACCGGAGCCAGCGCGCCCGCGTCGTCCGGCACCGCGAGGTCGCGGTCGAGCCGCGCCATCAACGTCGCGATCGTCGTGTCGGCCACGAACGGCACGTGGCCGGTGATCGCCTCGACCAGCACGAGCGCGAGCGCGTACACGTCGGCCTTGCCGTCGACCCGCGACCCGCGGGCTTGCTCGGGCGACGCGTAGCGAGCCGTACCGACGATCGCCCCTGCCGGCTCCGTCCACGCCGCTTCCGCGAGGGCGCGCGCGAGACCGAAGTCCGCGATGACGAGGCGGCCCTCGTCGTCGAACAGCAGGTTGGCCGGCTTGACGTCGCGGTGCACGAGGCCGCGGCGGTGCGCGTAGTCGAGGCCCTGGGCAGCCTGCGCGCCGACGAGCAGGGCTTGCGACGGCGACAGGCGGTGGCCGCGGTCGAGGATGTCGCGGAGCGACCCGCCGTCGAGGTGCTCGAGCACGAGCCACGGCCCGTCTTCGTCCTCACCCCAGTCGAACACCTGGAGGACGTGGGGATGGCGGAGCGCAGCGACGGCCTGCGCTTCGGAGCGGAAGCGCCGGAGGAACGTCTCGTCACGCGCCAACGCCGGGTGGAGCACCTTGACCGCGACGCGACGGCGCAGCGAGATGTCGTCGGCCACGTAGACGTGAGCCGACGCGCCCGTGCCCAGCGGAGCGACCAACCGGTACCGTCCGCCGAGCACGCGGCCGATCTGGTCGGCGATGCGAGGCGGGGCCACGCGACGAGGTTACCGGCTGCCCCCTGTGGTCCTGGGGACACGGGCCCGTCGCCGATCTGCGGTTGTGAGGGGCGTACGAGCAGAATGTCCGCGTGCGACCCCTGCTCTTCCGCATCGTTTCCGGCGTCGCACTCGTCGTCGCCGCGCTCGCGATGTTCCTCGCCTTCGACCGCGGCCGCGACGAAGAGCCGCCGGTGCGGCGCGGTGCGATCGTGCGCGTCTTCCCCCAACCGAACACCGTCGCCCTGCGCCAGGACGCGGTTGGCGTCGAGCTCGCCTTCGGTTACACCGGCTCGATCACCATCGACCGCCGCGTGATCCCCGACGACCAGCTCGACGTCGTCCCCGGCATCAACCGCGTGTCGTTCACGCCCGGCGACGGCAAGGAGATCGAGGAGCTCGACGAGGGCAGGCACTGCGCGACCGTCGAGTACCGCAGCGCGTCGCCCGACGCCACGCCGGGGGCGGCTACGCCGCGCGACTACACGTGGTGCTTCGTGGCGGCATGACGGCCGTGGTGTCGCGCCGCGACTGGTGGAAGTCGTGCGCCTTGTTCACCGCCACGTCCGGTGTCGGCGTCGTCGCCGCGGGGGCCGCGATCGCGTGGTCGTACGGCAGGTTCACCGAGTACGACCGGCCGGCCGTCGGCTGGACCGTCCCCTTCCTCGCCGGCGCGGCGCTGTGGTCGGTTGCGTGCGGGGTCGCCGTCCTCGCGCGCGACGGATCGCCGCCCGGCCGCCGCGCCGTGGTGGCGGCACTGGCTGCGGAGGCGGCGTTGTTGGGCGCGCTTGTCGTGCTGGCCCCCGAGGCACCCCTCGCCCAGGGCGTCGGCGCTGCGGGCTGCGCCATCGCGGTCCCGCTCGTCGCGTGGGCCGTGCTGGCGTTCCCGGGCGTGCCGTTGTTGCTCGTGCGGGGCGTCGTGGCCGCGATGGCCGGAGGAGCGTCGGCCGTCGGCATCGCGCTCCTCGCGCTGATCGCGGTCTCGCGCGGCTTCGGGGTCAGCGCCGTGCTCGCCACCGGCATCGCTGCGATCCACCTCCCCGTCACGCTGTTCTCGTCCGTGATCCACCGGCGGCTCGAACGCGAGGGGGCACCGGACGCCGTTCCTGTGCGCCATCGGTGGCCCAGCCGACTGGTCGCCGGTGTCGCGGCCGTCGTCGCCGTCCTGCTCGCCCTCGGCGTCGCGGCCACGCCGCAGGCACCCGCCGACGCCGACCCGGTCCTGAAGGAGGTCGCCGCCGCGCACCGCGACCTCAACCGCGCCGTGGGATGGGACAGCTGGAACCCGGACGCGCTCGAAGACACTTCGACGCGCCTGCGCAGGGCCGCCGC
>DASVEG010000137.1:0-11116 GCA_036380695.1 Acidimicrobiales bacterium | reverse complement strand
AGGAGTCCCCGCCCCGGTTGTTGTCACCCTCCCTAAGTAGACTTGTGCGTAGACGCCAACCGTCTTAGGAGGCGGTCACTTGTTCGAACGCTTCACAGACCGAGCCCGACGAGTCCTGGTTCTCGCCCAGGAGGAAGCGCGGCTGCTCAACCACAACTTCCTCGGGACCGAGCACATCCTGCTCGGGCTCATCCACGAGGGCGAAGGAGTGGCCGCCAAGGCACTCGAGTCGCTCGGCATCTCGCTGGAGGCCGTGCGGGAGAAGGTCGAGGAGACCATCGGCCCCGCCGGCACCGCCGCGAGCGGGGCGCCTCCGTTCACGCCGCGCGCCAAGAAGGTCCTCGAGCTGTCGCTCCGCGAGGCGTTGCAGCTCGGCCACAACTACATCGGCACCGAGCACCTGCTCCTCGGGCTCATCCGCGAGGGCGAGGGCGTTGCCGCGCAGGTGCTCGTGTCGTTGGGGGCCGACCTCAGCCGCGTTCGCCAGCAGGTGATCCAGTTGCTGTCGGGCTACGGCGGCACGAAGGAGGGCGCGGCGGCAGGTCCTCCCGGCCAGCAGGGCAACCCCGAGTCGCCGTCCGGCTCGCTGGTGCTCGACCAGTTCGGGCGCAACCTCACCCAGCAGGCGCGCGAGAAGAAGCTCGACCCGGTCATCGGTCGTGAGAACGAGATCCTCCGCGTCATGCAGGTGCTCAGCCGGCGCACCAAGAACAACCCCGTCCTTATCGGCGAGCCCGGCGTCGGCAAGACCGCGATCGTCGAGGGCCTCGCCCAGCGCATCGTCAACGGCGACGTGCCCGACACGCTGCGCGGCAAGCAGCTCTACACCCTCGATCTCGGCGCGCTCGTCGCAGGCTCGCGTTACCGCGGCGACTTCGAGGAGCGCCTGAAGAAGGTGCTGAAGGAGATCCGCACGCGCGGCGACATCATCCTGTTCATCGACGAGCTGCACACGCTCGTCGGCGCAGGTGCGGCCGAGGGCGCGATCGACGCCGCGTCGATCCTCAAGCCGATGCTCGCCCGCGGCGAGCTGCAGACGGTGGGCGCCACCACGCTCGACGAGTACCGCAAGCACCTCGAGAAGGACGCAGCGCTCGAGCGGCGCTTCGCCCCGATCAAGGTCGAGGAGCCGACGGTCGCGCACACCATCGAGATCCTCAAGGGCCTGCGCGATCGGTACGAGTCGCACCACCAGGTCACGATCACCGACCAGGCGTTGGTCGCCGCGGCCAACATGGCCGACCGCTACATCGCCGATCGCTTCCTGCCCGACAAGGCCATCGACCTGATCGACGAAGCGGGCTCGAAGCTGCGCATCCGGCGCATGAACACGCCGCCGGAGTACAAGACGCTCGAAGAGCAGATCGGCAACGTGCGCCGCGACAAGGAAGCCGCGCTCGACAAGTCGGCGTTCGACGAGGCCGAGCGCCACCGGGCGCGGGAGAAGCAGCTGCTCGAGCAGAAGACGTCCCTCGAAGCGAAACTCCGCGCCGAGGGCGGCGACCTGTTCGACGTCGTCGACGAAGAGGTCATCGCCGAGGTGCTCTCGATGTGGACGGGCATCCCCGTCTACCAGCTCACCGAGGAGGAGACGGCGAAGCTGCTCCGCATGGAGGAGGAGCTGCACCAGCGGGTCATCGGCCAGGAGGACGCCATCAAGGCGCTCTCGCGGTCGATCCGGCGCACCCGCGCCGGCTTGAAGGACCCGAAGCGTCCCGCCGGTTCGTTCATCTTCCTCGGGCCTTCGGGCGTCGGGAAGACCGAGCTTGCCCGCACGCTCGCGGAGTTCCTGTTCGCCGACGAGTCGTCGCTGATCCGCCTCGACATGTCGGAGTACATGGAGAAGCACACGGTGTCCCGCCTCGTCGGCTCGCCTCCGGGCTACGTCGGCTACGAGGAGGGCGGTCAGCTCACCGAGGCCGTGCGCCGCAAGCCGTTCTCGATCGTGCTGTTCGACGAGATCGAGAAGGCGCACCCCGACGTCTTCAACACGCTCCTGCAGATCCTGGAAGACGGTCGCCTCACCGACTCGCAGGGACGCACCGTCGACTTCAAGAACACGGTGCTGATCATGACGTCGAACCTCGGCACCGCCGATCTGCGCAAGGCGTCGGTCGGGTTCATCAAGGCCGACTCCGACGTCACGTACGAGCGGATGAAGGAGAAGGTGCAGGAGGCGCTCAAGCAGCACTTCCGGCCGGAGTTCCTCAACCGCCTCGACGAAATCATCGTGTTCCACGAGCTCACGAAGCAGGAGATCATCGACATCGTCGACTTCCAGATCCGCAGGGTCAGGGAGCAGCTGCAGGCGCAGGGCTACGGGCTCGAGCTCACCCAGGACGCGAAGTACTACCTCGCGGACAAGGGCTACGACCCGCAGTACGGCGCCCGCCCGCTGCGCCGTGCCATCCAGCGCTACGTGGAAGACCCGTTGTCCGAGCAGATCCTCTACAAGACCTTCACCGTCGGCGACACGATCATCGTCGACATCGAGGGCGAGGGAGAGGAGCGGCGCATCGAGTTCCGCACGGTCGCGGGCGTCACCGAGCCGCCGCCGATGGAGCTCGCAGGAACCGGCCCGGCCGAGTAGCCCTCGCGCCACGACCGAGCGAGGCCCGCCCTCCCACGGGGGGCGGGCCTCGCCGCGTCAGCCCCGCGCGTCCGCCCTCGCTTTGGGGTCCGCCCCGCCGTCCGCTCTTGGCCAGAAAGTGGGCGCTGACCCCACGTTGTGGCCAAAAGCGATCAGGGCGTGTGGCGACGCCGTCCGTTTCACCGGCCGAACGTGCGGTTAGTGTCGGCACATCCACAAAGGGAGGAACAGGATGAACGTCGAGGAAAGGCCCGGAACGGGCCGGACTCGCGCGGCATTGATCGCGGCCGTACTTCTTGCGGCAATGGTCGCCGTCCTGCCCGTGGCCGCCGCACCGGCGACCGCGGACGACGGCGTCCGGGCGCAAGGCACCCTCGGCGAGGGCTACTGGATGGTGGCCACCGACGGCGGCATCTTCACGTTCGGCAACCAGGGCACCGGCCCCGAGTTCTACGGGTCGACGGGCTCGATGCCGTTGAACAAGCCGATCGTCGGCATGGCGCCCACGCCCACCGGTGACGGCTACTGGCTCGTCGCGTCGGACGGCGGCATCTTCAACTTCGGCGACGCCGACTTCTTCGGGTCGACGGGCTCGATGCCGTTGAACAAGCCGATCGTCGGCATGGCGTCCAGCCCCACCGGCCAGGGCTACTACCTCGTCGCGTCCGACGGCGGCATCTTCACGTTCGGCGACGCCACGTTCTACGGCTCGGCCGGGGGCGGTCCGCTCAACCAGCCCATCGTCGGGATGACGACCGTCCCTGGCGGTGAGGGCTACTACCTCGTCGCCGCCGACGGTGGCATCTTCACCTACGGCCCCGACGCCGCGTTCTACGGCTCGACCGGCAACAAGCGGCTGAACAAGCCGATCGTCGGCATGGCCGCGTTCCCCGACGGCGGCGGCTACTGGTTCGTCGCGACCGACGGCGGCATCTTCACCTTCGGCGCCAACCCCACCGACGGCACGACCCGCTTCTTCGGCTCGCAGGGTTCGACCCCGCTCAACAAGCCGATCGTCGGGATGACGCCGACCGTGAGCGGCCGCGGCTACTGGCTCGTCGCGTCCGACGGCGGCATCTTCAGCCACGGCGACGCGGCGTTCTACGGCTCGATGGGCAACAAGCCGCTCAACAAGCCGATCGTCGGGATGGCCGCAGCTCCGTTCAGCCCCGTGAGCGGGCCCGACTTCATCGTCACCCTCGACGGCCAGCAAGAGGTCAACCCCGCCGTTGGCAACCCCGACGGCGACGGCGACGGCACCGGGACGGTGTTCCTCGACTTCTCCGAGGACGGCGACGAGCTCTGCTACGCCATGACGGTCGGCGGCATCGTCACCCCGACGGCGGCGCACATCCACAAGGAAGTCGCCGGACAGAACGGCGACGTCGTCGTGACGTTCAGCAAGCTGCCTGGGGCGGACGGCTTCGCCTCGGCATGCCAGGCGATCAGCCCGGCGTTGACGACGGCGATCATGAACAACCCGGCGGGCTACTACGTCAACGTGCACAACGCCGACTTCCCCGGCGGCGCGATCCGCGGCCAGCTCGTCGGCGAAGTCGTCGTCGCGTCCACCGCCGACAACAAGGTGACCGTGTTCGACACCGAGTTCGCCGGTGACGCGAGCGACCTGTTCCCCTTCACCGGCATCGGCGAGGGCGAGTCGATCGTCGGCCTCGACTACAGCGTGCAAGACGACGTCGTCTACGTCCTCACGCGTGAGGGCTCCGTCGGGCGGCTGTACGCGGTCGACCTCGACCTCGCGGCGGAACGCGTCGGTGGCGAGGTCAACAACATCAACCTGACCGGAACGACGTTCGGTGTCGACTGGGATCCGGTCGACGAGGTCGTCCGCATCGTGAGCAATGCCAACGAGAACATCACGGTCAACCCGGACACCGGGGCGTCGACCGCAGGTCCTGCGCTCAACGGTCACACGACGATCACCGCCATCGCCTATTCGAACAACAACGCCGACGCGACGTCGTCGACGTTGTGGGCCGTCGACGGTGGTGAGGACACGGTCGGCACGATCAACGAGGCGACCGGCACGTACACCGCGATCGGCGATCTCGGCATCGACGTCGGGACCGTGAACGGGTTCGACATCGCATGGGCTCCGAACGGAGAGCCCGGTACCGCGATCCTCGTCGGCCGCACCGCAGCGGCCGAGACGACGACGTGGGCGATCGACCTGAAGAGCGGGGTCACCGCGGCCGAACGGGTCACGGTCCTCGGCGTGGTCGGCGATGGCGACACCGAGTTCACCGGAGCCACCGCGCTGTAATCGCAGCCCGCCAACGAGCAGTTCAGGAGCCCGCCCCCTCGGGGCGGGCTCCTGTCTTTTCTTGCGCCGACCCCCGTTCTTTCACTGACTAGACCCCCGGTGTCATTTCGGAATCAGCCCGTTTCGTCCGGTTCGCGGCGCCGTACCCTGCCGAGGAACGGGCCGCCTTCAGCCGCGGCCCCATCGTGCCGACGAAAGGGCTCTCGTGTCGTTCCGCCGCCTTCTCCCCGCCTTCGCCGCTCTGGTCGCGCTCGCCGCGGCCGCTGCGCCGACCGTCGGCGCCAGCGCCCTTCCTGCGCAGGCCTCGAGCACCGGTGAGGAGCACGCACACACCCACGGCCCGGACGGCCTCGGCCTCGACCCGCGTGGCCGCGCGAAGACGCCGGGCGCCTTCGCCGTCGACGACACCCTCAAGGCGAGCTGGTCCGACGGGCAGCACGACGAGTTCGGAAACTCCCTCGCGTCGCCCGACTACGCCGACGCCCCCGACCTCGCCGGCAAGCCTCAGCTGCACGCGGTCTACATCCACCCGGCCGACAAGCCTTCGCGGTTCGGCACGTATGCGTCGATGTTCCAGGCCGACGCTCGCCAGGCGTCGCAGTTCCTGCTCGACACGCGCCAGCGCTCGCTGCGGTGGGACGAGGCCGTGCGCGGCAGTGGCCGCTACCTCGACATCACCGTCGTCCGGTCGGCCTACAAGGCGAAGCAGCTCGCAACCGGCAGCCAGTTCGACCTCGTGAGCCGGGACCTCTCCCGTGTGTTCCCGACCTCGAACCCGGCGTACGCCAACAAGAAGTTCGTGGTCTGGCTCGATGCCGACTCGCGCTACTGCGGGCAGGGCTCGCTCTACCAGGACACCCGCCGCCAGGCCGGCAACTACAACGAGCGGCGCACGACCGGCATCGTCTACCGCCCGTACACGTCGGACGCGCTCACCGGTGGTTGGTGCCGCGGCCGCACGCTGCTCCACGAGATCGGGCACAACCTCGGTGCGCTGCAGCAGGTCGCGCCGAACGCGTTCGACGGTGCGCACTGCGACGACGACGACAACGACGTGATGTGTTACACGGCCCAAGCCGCATCGGGTGCGGGCGTCGCGGTGTTCGACGCCGGCAGCAACGACTACTGGGATCCCGAGGGCGGCAAGCTCCCGTGGTGGGCCGTGAACCTCAACAAGTTCCTGTGCCCGTCCACCGGGTGTGCGAACGCCAACGTCGCGAACTACTGATCTTGGTGACTTGACGAGCGGGAGGCGCCTGTAGCCTCCCGCTCGTGTACTCCCGGATCCTCGTCGGCACCGACGGCTCCGAGACCGCGGCCAAGGCCGTGCAGCGCGCGGTCGACTTGGCCGCGGCGACGGGTGGCTCCGTCACCATTGCCTCCGCGGGCGCACCGGCTCGGGTGGCGGAGGTCTTGGACGCCGCCGCCGCCGCGCACCGCTCCGCCGGCGTGGCCGTCGACGCCAAGCGGCTCGACGGCGAGGCCGCGACCGCGCTGGTCGAGGAGGCGGGCAACGGGTACGACCTCCTCGTGGTCGGCAACAAGGGGATGACCGGGCCGAGCCGGTTCCTGGTGAGCTCGGTCCCGAACAAGGTGAGCCACCACGCTCCCTGCGCGTTGCTCATCGTCCGCACCACGTAGTGAAGCGGCTCCGCCTGCTCGTCGCCGCGGGCGCGCTGGTCGTGCTCGGCGCCTGCAAGGTCGACGTGTCGGTTGGTATCGATGCCCACGCGGACGGCACAGGCGACGTGCGGGTCACCGCCCTTCTCGACAAGCGCGCCGCGGAAGAGGCGGGCGACCTCCGCAAGCGCCTGCGCACGGACGACCTCGAGGAGGCGGGCTGGGTCGTCGAGACGCCGGAGCGCCGCGACGACGGCACCGTGTCGATCACCGTGCGCCATCCGTTCGACTCGCCCCACGAGGCCGGTGAGGTGCTCGCGCAGTTGAGCGGGGACGACGGCCCGCTGCGCGGGTTCGAGCTCACCCAGGACCGGTCGTTCTTCCGTACCGAGACCACCTTCACCGGAACGGTCGACCTCGCTCGGGGCGTCGAGGCGTTCAGCGACCCGGCGTTGCAGGAAGCGTTCGGGGGCCAGGCGCTCGGGGTTCCGGTCGACCAGCTCGAGCGGCGGCTGGGCGCGTCGCTCGACCGTATCTTCGGCCTGCAGGTCGCGCTGCGCCTGCCGGGGAGCGTCGAGTCGAACGCCCCTACGGCGACGTCGAACGGTGCGGTGTGGGCGCCCAAGCTCGGCGAGCAGGTGTCGCTCCAGGCCGAGGCGGGCCGGTGGAACCTCCGCAACATCGTGCTGCTCGTCGTCTGCGTGACCGCGACGGTCGCCTTGGTGTGGGTCGTCGCTCGTGGCCGGAGGCAACGGCGGCCACGTCATCCGTCACACCCCTGAGACGCACGTCACGTTGACCTGTTACCCGCGGTAACGTTACCCTGGGTAACATGCCGCGGACCCGCCGTACCCGGTCGTCCCTGCACGGCCGCCCGCACCACTCGCCGCCGGATGCGTCGCCCAACGGCGACCTCGACCGCGAGGTCGCCACACGTTCCGACCGAGCGTCGCGCAACGACCGCGCCGCCCGTCGCGAGGAACTGCTCGACGCCGCGCTCCAGGCCATCCGCCGCCTCGGCGCGGGCGCATCGATGCAAGAGCTCGCGGCCGAGGCAGGCGTGACGAAGCCGATCCTGTACCGCCACTTCGGCGACCGCGAAGGCCTCGTCTACGCCCTCGCGGATCGCGTGAGCGCCGACCTGATGCGCGCCATCGGCGTGGCGCTGGCGCAGCCAGAGGTCGACCCGAGGGGCACGGTCGAGGCGACGGTCGACGCGTTCGTCGCGTTCATCGAGCGCGACCCCGAGGTGTACCGGCTGCTGGTCGAGCACGTGCACAAGAGCGACGCGACGGCCGCGGAGGCGCTCGGCGGCTTCTTGCGCCAGGTCGGCCAGTCGATCGCACTCGTCCTGGGTGAGCAGTTGCGCGCCGTCGGGCAGGACTCGGGCGGCGCCGAGGTGCTCGCGCACGGGATGGTCGGCCTCGTGCACGCGTCGGGCGACTGGTGGCTCGAGCACCGCACGATGCCGAGGGCGCGCCTGGTCGCGTATGTCACCGACTTGTTGTGGGGAGGCCTGTCGTCGATGGGCCTCGACGGAATCCAAGAGGAGAACGAACGATGAGCACACTCGTAGCCGCAGCGGGCGCGGGCGGCAGCGCGCTCGCGAGCTGGACCGGCCCCGTCCTCCTGTTGAGCGGGTTCGCGATCGTCAACGTGGCGCTGCTGGTCACGGGCCGTTCGTCGCCGATCGTGCGCCGCATCCCCGACAACCTCGAGCGCCTCACGGGCATCCCCGGATGGGCCGCATCGACGGTCGGCCTCGCGTTGTTCGGCCTACTGCTCGCGGGCCAGGGGTTCTACAGCGACGTCGCGTGGCACGTCGGCCTCGGGCGCGACGACATCTTGTTCACGTCGCCCCACACGTCGATCTTCCTCGGGCTCCAACTCATCCTCCTCTCGAGCGCGGTGTGCATCTGGACCGCGACCGCGACGAAGGTCGACACGCCATTCCGCGTCGGCGCGTTGCGCGTGCCTGCCTCCGCGATCCCGCTCGGCGCGCTCGGCCTCGCCGCGGTCGCGGGCTTCCCGCTCGACGAGCTGTGGCATCAGGCGTACGGCATCGACGTGACGATGTGGAGCCCGACCCACATGCTGATGATCCTCGGCGCCTGCTTCGTCGGCATCGCGTCCTGGACCGTTCTCGGCGAGGCGAAGGTGCGGGCCCGAGGTGGCTGGAAGCGCGGCCTGCACGTCGTCGCCGCGGTCCTCACGCTGCAAGGGCTAACCGCGCCGCTCGGTGAGTTCGCGTTCGGCGTGCCCCAGTTCCAGCAGATCTTCCACCCGATCATCGTGTCGATCGCCGCCGGCTTCGCGCTCGTCGCGATCCGGCTCGTCCACGGGCGTTGGTGGGGGATAGGCATCACGACGATCTCGTTCCTCCTGCAGGCCAACGTGATGGGCACCGAAGGCGAGACCGGTCCGGTCGACACGAGGTCGCCCGCGCTCTACATCGGGTCCGCGCTGCTCGTCGAGCTGCTCGCCCGTGCGATCGGCACGGAACGCGTGGTGCGGTTCGCGATCGCGACCGGCGTGCTCGTCGGCACCGTCGGGCTCGCGACGGAGTGGGCTTGGAACGCAGGCGCGTACCAGCCGTGGCGTGCGTCGCTGCTGCCCGACGCGCTCGTGCTGTCGCTCATCGGCGCGGTTGGCGCCGCGCTCGCGGGCGCGGCGTTCGCGCGGGTCGTGCTGAAGCCTGCGGGCGACGCGCCGGCGGAACGAGTGCCCGGCCGGCTGGTCGCGGCAGGGGCGTTCGCCGTCTTCGTGGTCGTCGCCCTGCCCCTGCCCCGCGCCGTCGGCGACGTCGACGCCGCGCTTCGGGTGACGCCCGCGGGCGACGGGCTTGCCAACGTCGAGGTCTCGTTGACGCCTCCCGACGCGGCCGACGACGCGCGGTGGTTCCAGACGACGGCGTGGCAGGGCGGTGGCCTCGTCCTGGCCGACATGGAGGAGGTCGAGCCCGGCGTCTTCCGCTCCGAGGAGCCCGTTCCCGTGGCCGGCGGCTGGAAGTCGGTCGTCCGCCTGCACCGCGGCGGCGAGCTGATGGCGGTTCCGGTGTTCCTCCCGAGAGACGACGAGATCGGCGAACCGGAGATCTCCGGCAACCGAAGCGGGCCGATGGAGAGCGAGAAGACCTACCTCCTCCGCGAGACGCGCGCCGGCAACGCCTGGTTCGCGCCGATCGTTCACGGCCTGCTGCTGATCGCGATCGCGGCATGGGTCGCGGCGTTCGTGATCGCGAGCCGCGTGATCGACGGCGGGCGCCGCGGTCGGGGCGGACGATCCGTCAGCCGGCGCGTGCAGCCGGCGGGCGCACCCGCCTGAGCAACACCCACGTGAGCGCGGCGCCGGCCAACCCGCCGGCGCCGATCACGAGGAACGCAACGCGCGGCGACGTCGCATCGAGGAACGGACCGCCCGCGAGGTAGCCGAGCGCGGCGGCGACGCTGACGCCGCCGTAGAGATTGGCGAAGGCCCGCCCGAGCATCGCTGGCGGTACCGACCGTTGCACCAGCGTGCGCACCGCTGCCTCGTGGATCGGGATGCCGACGCCGCGCACGACCTGCGCCAGCACGGCCAGCCCGATGACCGGCGCGGCTCCCGTGAGGCCGTTGCCGGCGGCGGTGACGACGGCGCCGGCGACGATCGCCCCCGCAAGCCCGAACGACCGCGATGCGCGCGTCACGAGCGGCAGCGCGACGACGAGCCCGAACGACGCCGCGCCCATCAGCACGCCGACGCCCACGGGCCCCGCCCCCAGCTCGTCGACCGCGAGGAACGGCAGCACGAGGTCGTCCGGAGCGGCCAAGAAGACGGCGACCCAGAACCCGATGGCGACGGCCCGCAGCGATGGCGTGCGGAACAGCAGGCGAATTCCGTCGACGGCATCGGCGCGGAACGTCGGGTTCGGCTCGATGTCGCCGGTGCTCGCCGCGGTGTCGGCCGCGCGGCGCGGGATCGACGCGAGCAGCGCGATCGCGACCACGAACGTCAGCGCGTCGACGACGAGCGCAGGGCGCGCGCCTGCCGCCGCGAACAAGACGCCGGCGACCGGTGGCCCGACGACGTACCCGATCTCGCGCGCCGCTCCGAGCGTCGCGTTCGCGACCGGGAGGTCGGCGTCGTCGACGACGCGGGGGACGGACGCGGCCAGCGCAGCAGACGTGACGCTGTCGAACGTCGCACGGGCGAGCACGATGGCGACGACGGGCCAGAGCGATGGCAGCCAGATGGCGAGGATCGCCACGAGCACCGCCTGCGCGCCGAGACACGCGGCGAGGAGGGCGCGCGTGTTTCGCGTGCGGTCGGCGATGGTCCCGGTGAGCGGCGACAGGATCGGCGGGATCGCCTCGGCGAAGAACAGCGCGGCGATGGTCGTGCCCGTGCCGCCGCGCGCCTGGAGGTGGAGCACGAGCGCAACGGTGGCGAGGGAGTCACCGAGCGGGCTCACGACCTGCGCGACGACCAGTCGCCGGAACGCCGTCGATTGGCTCGCGAGTGCGCGGGCTGTCGTGGCGCGCGGACCCGCCGGACCGGGAGGAGGGGCCGCACCCATCCGAATAACTGTCACACCTCATCCGTACGCTCTCCGCCATGGCCCGAGCCCGCACCATCCATCGCTG
>DASVEG010000136.1:0-12901 GCA_036380695.1 Acidimicrobiales bacterium | reverse complement strand
GACCGCGCGGTTCCTCGGCCAGGCGGCGCACCATGTCGGGCAGGTTGAGCTGCGCGATGGTCTGCGGCTCGGTGACGACCGTCCGGAACACCATGGCGACCGTGTCCCGCTGCAGGTAGGCGTTGACGCGGAAGCGTCCCTTGCCATCGGGGAGGGAGTAGGCGAAGTCGACCTCCTCGCCTCGGCCGAACCGCTCGACCAGGTGGGGACGGACGATCTCCGCGGCGATGGCCTCGGTGTCGGCCTCGGTCAGGACACGGGCGCCGGGGATCTCTTCGAGAAGGGCGTTCACCCGGATCTTGGGCGGCCCTCCGACCCGAAGGTGCAGATCGGAACCACCGGCGTCGATCAGGGCATGCAGGTACCCATCGAGCAATGCGCGCGACATGTCCATTCCCATCGGCAGGCGGAAGGCGTTCCTGAGCCGCCGGGCGCGGCTGCCTCAGGGCGCAGGAGACTTGGTGTTGTATCGGTTCATAGCCCGGTCGACCCCGGCCTCGAGGATCATCTCGACCGCGTCGGCGGCCTCGTGGATCGCGACGGCCAGCTCTTCACGCTCGCGGGCAGACGGGCGCCGCAGCACGTGGTCGGCGCCCCGCTCGCTGCCCCCAGGAGGGCGGCCGATGCCGATGCGAACCCGCAGGAACGCGTCGGTCCGGAGGTGGCTCTTGATCGATCGCAGGCCGTTGTGGCCGGCCAGCCCGCCGCCCTGCTTGACCCGGACCACGCCCGTGGGCAGGTCGAGCTCGTCGTGCACGACGACGATCCGCTCGACGTCGTCCTCGGCGAGGTCGTAGCGGCGCGCGAGCAGGCCGACGGCGACGCCGGACTCGTTCATGTAGGTCTGGGGGAAGGCGAGCACGACCCGCTTGCCGTCGATGCGCACGTCGTCGTACATCGCCCGCTCGCGTTTCGAGAACGTGAGGCGACCGCCGTGCCGGTCGGCCAGCAGGAACGCCACGTCGGCGCCCGCGTTGTGGCGCGTGCCGTTGTACTCGATGCCGGGATTGCCGAGCCCGACGACGAGAAGGTCGAGGGGCGTGTCGGGCATGGGTCGTCGGCCGCGCCGGGACTAACCCTCGGCGCCGGCCTCGCCGGACGCAGCCTGGTCGGCTGCGGCACCCTCGGGCGTCGCGCCCTCCTCGCCCGCTTCGGCCGCGGCCTCCTGCGCCTCCGCCAGCTCCTGCAGCGCTTCGGCGTCGGCCTCGGGGATGAGGTCGAGCTCGGACACCTGCTGGGCCTGCGCGACGACGACCGCCTCTTCGGGGTCGACGTCGGTGGTGACGCCGGACGGCAGCGTGAGATCGCCCACGCGGATGGCGTCGCCGATCTTCATGTCGCTGATGTCGATCTCGATGGACGCAGGGATGTTGCCCGGCGTCGAGTGCACGGTCAGCGACACGAGGGCGTTGTCGATGACGCCACCCTCGCCCTGGACGGCCTTCGCCTCGCCGACGATGTGGATCGGCACGTCCGCGGCAACGACCTCGTCGCGGCGGACGATCTGGAAGTCGACATGGGTGACGGTGTTCCGCACGGGGTGGCGCTGGAGCACCTTCGCCATCGTCAGGTGCGACGTGCCAGCGACGTCGAGCGACACGAGCGCGTTGAGGCCGGACGCGCCGGTCAGCGCGTGGCGCAGCTCGCGACCGTCGACTGCGACGGGGATCGGGTCGATCCCGTGGCCGTAGACGACTGCCGGGATCTTCCCGTCGCGGCGCAGCCGCTTCGAGGCCGACGAGCCAGGGGCTCTGCCGGTCTCGGCTCGAAGGGTGATCTCAGCCATGACGCGCTCCTACGACCTGCCGGGGAAAGGGGACCCTTCAGGGTACTTGCTTCCCACCGGCCGAGGCCACCCGCCCCCGTCGCGGTGGCGCCCTAGATCTGGTTCTCGCCGCCGAAGAGCTCGGAGACGGACGCGTCCTCGAAGACGGCACGGATCGCGTCGGCGACGAGCGGCGCGATGGAGAGCACCTCGAGCTTGTCGAACTGCTTCTCGCTCGGGATCGGCAGGGTGTCGGTGACGATCACGCGCTGCAGGCGCGAGTTCTTCAGCCGGTCGATGGCCGGGCCGCTCAACACGCCGTGGGTCGCGAGGCACCACACCTCGGACGCCCCGTTGTCGAGGAGGATGTCGGCGGCCGCGCAGATCGTCCCCGCGGTGTCGATCATGTCGTCGACGAGCACGCACGTCTGACCGGTGACCTCGCCCATGACGCCGACCGCCTCGACGGTCGCGACCTTGTCCTTGGCGCGGCGCTTGAAGACGCTGGCCATGTCGACGCCCATGTGCTGCGCGTAGCGGTCGGCCACCTTGGTGCGGCCCTGGTCGGGCGCGCAGACCACGAAGTCGCTGCCTGCGTGCTCGAGGATGTAGCTCTCGAGCACCGGCATCGCGGAGAGGTGGTCGAAGGGGCCGTCGAAGAATCCCTGGATCTGGCCGGAGTGGAGGTCGACGCTCACGATGCGGTCGGCACCGGCGGCGGTGAGGATGTCGGCAACGAGCTTCGCGGTGATCGGCTCGCGGCCCTTGGCCTTGCGGTCCTGCCTGCCGTAGCCGTAGTACGGGCACACCGCGGTGATGCGCTTGGCCGACGCCCGCTTCGCGGCGTCGATCATGATCGCCTGCTCCATCACCGACTCGTTCACCGGCGCGGCGTGCGTCTGGAGGATGAAGACGTCGGCGCCGCGGATGGAGTCGCCGAACGTGCACCGCACCTCGGTGTTCGGGAAGTCGACCAGCGCGGGGTCGGAGAGCGGCACGCCGAGGTTGCCGGCGATGGCGAGGGCCAGTTCGGGATGCGAGCGTCCGGCGAGCAGTTGCAGGTGTTTCTTGGTGAGAACCTCCATGCGCTACTCCTCCGCCTCGCCTCGGTAGAACGGCCCCGTCACCGTACCGGGCGCGACCCTCGCGCCGGGGCCAAGCACGGCGAACGGGCCGACCCGCGCACCGGCCCCGATCTCGGCGAGGCGCGCGACCGTCTGCTCGACGACGGCGCCGTCGCCGACGCGGCAGTCGACGAGGCGCGTGTCCGGGCCGACCTCGGCACCGGTGCCAACCACCGTCTGCCCCTGCAGGACGACGCCGGGGAACAGGGTGACGTCGGGCGCGAGCGTCACGGTCGAGTCGACGTAGGTGCGCTCGGGGTCGAGCATCGTCACGCCGGCCAGCATCCACCTGTCGTTGATGCGGTCGCGCAGCTCGGCCTCGGCGACGGCGAGCTGCGCGCGGTCGTTGATCCCGGCCGGCTCCATCGGGTCGGAGGCGACCATGCTCACGACGTTGTAGCCGGCGTCGTGCAGGACGCTGACGACGTCGGTCAGGTAGTACTCGCCCTGGCTGTTGTCCGGGCTCAAGCGGCGGAGCGCCGGCGCGAGGACGCCCTGGCGGAAGCAGTAGATCGAGGTGTTGATCTCGGAGATCTCTCGCTCGGCGTCCGACGCGTCGCGATGCTCGACGATCCGGGCGACGCGACCGTCTTTGCCCCGCACGACGCGCCCGTAGCCGGTCGGGTCGTCGACGACGGCGGTGAGCAGCGTGGCCGCCGCGTCCGACTGCCGGTGCGCGGTGACGAGCGCGGCGATCGTCTGCGCGCGCAGCAACGGGGTGTCGCCGGGGAGCACGAGGATGTCGGCGTCCTCGTCGAGATCGTCGGCGGCGTCCGCCGGCCCGAAGGCGGTGAGACCGACGGCCACCGCGTCGCCGGTGCCGCGCTGCACGTGCTGCTCGACGAACTCGATCGTGAGCCCGATGGGCGCGTCGTCCAGCAACTTCTTGGTGACGCGCTCCGCACCGTGGCCGACGACGACGACCGCGCGGTCGAGGGGAAGCTCCGCAAGCGTGTCGAGGATGTGCAGCACCATGGCGCGCCCGCACAGCAGGTGCAGCGGCTTGGGTCGCTCCGACCGCATGCGCGTGCCCTCGCCGGCAGCGAGCACCAACGCGGACAACGGGCGGGGTCGCATGCCGCCTGTATACCCCCGTCGCGACGGCGTGAGGAGCCGGGTGACGAGCGGGAGTCGCTAGAGGAAGGCCGACCCTGCGGCCCGGATGGCGAGCAGGTAGGCGATCGTCCCGACCACGTCGGCGATCGCGACGTGGAGCCGGTTGCTGCGCGCCGCGCCGGCGATGGCGAGGTTCGTGCCGTTGGGCCGCAGGAAGACGAGCACCGGCACGCTTCGCATGGCGACGGCTCGCACCCGCACGAGCGCGCGACCGACCGCGCCGGGGATGCGGTCGAGCGCGGTGGCGCCGTGCCGCTTGCCGAGCGCGAAGTGGAACGGGTCGGCGACGCACAAGCGGAGGAGGCCGACGACGAGGAACGGGACGAGCGACGCGTCCTTCGCCGCGAGCGTCAGGAACGCGAGCCGCGGGCTCAAGGCGACGAGCAGCAGCGACTGGTCGGCGGCGACGAGCGACGGCGCGGCCGCGGTCCCCGCGGTCGAGATCGCCGTGAGGACGGCGAGCGGGACGACGAGCCGGCGCGCCTCGTGGGTGAGCAGCCGGCGGGCACGGGACGCCAGCGTCGGCCGCACGTCGCGAGCGTCCGCCACGGAGGTGTGCAGCGCGTGTCCGCCGTCCGTCGCCACTGCAACCACGGGACGAACTTCGGCCCGCGCGGGCCGGGACTTCAATGACGATTGCGGGTCGCTCGGGAGGGAGGACTCGAACCCCCATTCTCGGAACCAAAATCCGATGTCCTGCCATTGGACGACTCCCGAAGGGCACCCCGAGGGTACCGGCCGTCGCGGGCGGGTTCGCCGAGTTGGCAGGGGGCCAACTACCGTGGGCGCCCGCCATGGGTTCACTGATCAAGAAGCGCCGCAAGCGCATGCGCAAGAAGAAGCACAAGAAGATGCTGAAGGCCACGCGCTGGCAGCGCCGCGCGGGCAAGTAGTCCTTCCCTCTTCTTCTTCTGGGTGCAGAAATGCGCCCCCGGGCCCCCGGGCGCATTTCTGCACCCAGAACGCGTCCGAGGACGTCTACGGGTGGGCGGTGCGGGTGACGACCGCGCCGGGCACGGCGTCGGGGAACCCGCCGCGAACGAACCACGTCCCGCCGCTGCCCGCGAGCTGGGGAACCTCGCCGGTCGCGTCGCCGAGCCGGTCGCGCCACCCGGCCAGCTCGGGCACGAGCGAGACGGCTGCCGGCTCGAGGTCGTTGCGACCGAGAGGATCGTCCGGCCCGCCGAGGCGGTCCCACTCCGCGTAGACCGCGGGGGTCGACACGTGGACGGGCGGCGTGAGCAGCGTGAACACCGCGTCCCCGAACGGCAACGGCTCGACCACCTCGCCGACGCCGCGGACACGGGCCCGCCCGCCGACGAGGCAGAACGGCACGTCGGCGCCGAGCGCGGCAGCCACGCCGAGGTCGTCGCATCCGGCCCACCGCAGCACCGCGGCCGCGTCGGCCGACCCCCCGCCCAGCCCTGCCCCTGCCGGGATGACCTTCCGCAGCGCAACGTGCACGTCTTCCCCGCGACCGACGGCGCGCAGCGCCTGCGTGACCAAGTCGTCGTCTGGCAGATCGTTTCGTCCCGGCACGGTGAACACCAGCTCGTCGGCGAAGTCGAGCGTCACCATCTCGGCGTCCACGAGGTGCATGCCGTCGTCGCGCACGCCGACGACCCGCAACGACAACGTCAGCTTCGCCGGCGCCCGCCGCGACTCACTGCGAGATGTCATGAGCGGCGAGCCTCCCCCACGCGTGCACGTCGAGCTCTTCGGCGCGCGCCTCTGGCCGGACCGCAGCGGCCTCGAACGCAGCGGGCGTCACGACTCCAGCCAACGAACCCCTGAGCATCTTGCGCCGGTGCGCGAAGCCGGCCCGCACGACCTCGAACAACCGGTCCGCGGCGACGGCAGAAGGGTCGACGGCCGGCCCCTCGGCTCGCCGGACGATCTCCACGAGCGCGGACTCGACCTTCGGCTGGGGCACGAACACGGTCGGCGGCACCCGTCCCACGACCCGAGCCGTCGCCCAGTACGCGACCTTGACCGACACCGCACCGTACGCCGGTGAACCGACGGTCGCCGCGAGCCGTTCGCCCACCTCGCGCTGGACCATGACGAGCAGGCGCGAGATGGCGGGCACACCGTCGAGCAGGTCGGCGACGAGCGGCGTCGCGACGTTGTACGGCAGGTTGGCCACGAGCGTCCACGGCCCGCCGTCGCCGAGCACCGACGACCAGTCGAGCGTCATCGCGTCGCCCTCGATCACGGTGGCCCCAGCGGGCTCGACGACCGACCGCAGCACCGGGACGAGGTAGCGATCGAGCTCGACGGCAGTGACGATGGCGCCAGTCTCGGCCAGCGCCAGTGTCAACGACCCGAGACCTGCGCCGATCTCCACGACCCGGTCGCCTTCCGTCACGCCCGCGAGCCGGGCGATGCGCCTGACCGTGTTCGCGTCGGCGACGAAGTTCTGCCCGAGCGCCCGGCTGGGCCGGATCCCGTGGTGCTCGAGCAGGTCGAGCACCTCCCGCCGGGAGAACGTCAGGGCAGGCCTACCACTCGATCCGCACGCGGACCACGCCCTCGGACACAGGTGCCAGATCGGCGAACCGGGCCTGCGAGAGGTCGACGATGCGCCCCTCGACGAACGGCCCCCTGTCGCCGACGCGGCACGTGGTCTTCGCCCCGTTCTCGAGGCTGGTAACGGTGAGCACGGTGCCGAACGGCAGCGTGCGGTGCGCGCACTCCGCCGGGTCGTCCGGTGAGTAGAACGACGCGTCGCCCTCTTGGCGATTCGCCGGGGTCGTCGTCGTGGTCGGCTTCGCGGTGGTGGTCGTGGGCTTCGCGGTCGTGGTCGTCGGCTTCGGACGCGCCGTGGTCGTCGACGACGGGTGCGTGTGGGTCGTGGTGGGCGCCGGGCGCACCGCGGCGACCTGCACCGTTTGCGGGGGAGCAGGCGGCGCCGTCGTCGTGGGCGCGGCCGTGGTCGTCGTCGACTCGTCGAACACCGGAGACGCGAGCGACGACCGCGCGCCCGATCGCGACGCGGCGCGGGGCGCCGCACGGTCGAGGTCGGGGTCGGTCGCAGGAGCCGACGTCTCGACACGGACGCCAGGCACTGCATCGTCGACGTGGACCAGTGAGGCCAGCGGAACCAGGACCATGCCCGCGATGAGCAGGACAGCCGGGAACCACCGCCTCCCCGGAGCGCCTTGTCTCAGGACTCCACCCTTTGCTCGGGGAACGGTTTCGGCTCGAAAGCCGAGGGATGACGCTAGGTCGGGAGGACTAGTTCGGCAAACCGAACAGGGCCGTCGCGTTGGCCCAGGTGACCTCTTCGACGCGATCGACGGCGTCTCCTCTGACCTCCGCCACCGCGGCCCCGACGAGGGGGACGAAAGCGGGCGTATTGGTGCGACCACGATGCGGGACCGGCGTGAGGAAGGGCGCGTCGGTCTCGACGACGAGGCGGTCGGACGGGCACAAGCGGGCGGCTTCTCGCACGTCGTCCGCGGTCTTGAACGTCACGATGCCGCTGAAGCTGAGGTACGCACCGAGGTCGAGGCTCGTGCGCGCTTCCTCCGCACCGCCGGTGAAGCAGTGGAAGACCGTGCGGGCGGGCACGCCCTCGGCGCGCAGGATCGCCCAGGTGTCGTCCCACGCCTCGCGCGTGTGGATCACGAGGGCGAGGCCGCGCTCGTGGGCCAGGCGGACCTGCGCGGCGAAGACCTCGCGCTGGACGTCCCGCGGCGAATGGTCGTAGTGGTAGTCGAGGCCGCACTCGCCGACGGCGACGACGGTGCCGTCGGCGACGCCGTCGTCGACGACCGGCAGGATCGTGCCGACGCCGTTCTTGGCGTCGTGCGGGTGCAGCCCCACCGCGGCCCACATGCCGTCGTGGCGGCGCGCCGTCTCGACGGTCGCTCGCGAGTGTTCGCCGTCG
The DNA here is from genome assembly GCA_036380695.1 of Acidimicrobiales bacterium. Lineage (GTDB taxonomy): Bacteria > Actinomycetota > Acidimicrobiia > Acidimicrobiales > CADCTF01 > DASVEG01. The sequence continues at coordinate 5,004 of DASVEG010000136.1, read as the reverse complement.
GTGCCGACCGTGACCATGCGCGTCACGCCCGCGTCACGCGCCGCGCCCACCACGGCGTCGACGTCGTCGATGCCGTCGAAGGGCAGGTGGCAGTGCGTGTCGGTCCAGGGCAACGTCAGCCCCTGCGGGGGAACAACGCCGCGCCCTTCTCGACGGGCAGCCCGCCGGGGTACCCGCCCCATGCGGCCGCATCCGGCAACCGTTGCTCGCCGGCGGTGCCGGGGAGGCCCAGCCGTCGCCAGATCTCGTCGCAGGTTGCCGGCATCGCCGGCCAGGCCAGGACCGCGACGATGCGGAGCGCTTCCAGCGCGTCGCCCATGATCGCGTCGACGACGGGCCCCGGATCGGCCTTCCACGGCTCGTTCGCCTCGAGGTAGGCGTTCGACTCGCGCACGAGCCGCCACGTCGCCTCCAGCGCCTCCGACGGGTTGGGTCGGGCCCACGCCTGCGCTGCGCTGGCGTACGCGTCGGCCGCCGCGACTTGCAGCGCGGAGCTGGCCCCGGGCCGCGGCCCGACGCCGCCGCACTTCTTCGACACGACGGTGGCCACACGAGAGAACAGGTTCCCGATCTGGTTGGCGAGATCGGCGTTGTAGCGGGCGACCATGCCTTCGTACGAGAAGTCGCCGTCCGGCCCGAAGGCGACGTCGCGAAGGAAGTGATAGCGAACGCCGTCGACGCCGAAGTCGGCGATCAGGTCGGCAGGCGCGATCTGGTTGAGCTTCGTCTTCGACATCTTCTCGCCGCCGACGAGCAACCAACCGTGCGCCGCGACGTGGCGGGGTGGCTCGAGCCCAGCGGCCATGAGCATCGCCGGCCAGTAGACGGCGTGGAAGCGGATGATGTCCTTGCCGACGAGGTGGTAATCGACGGGCCACCAGTGCTCGAACGACGACGGGTCGTCGCCGTAGCCGGCGGCGGTGATGTAGTTCGGCAGCGCGTCGAACCACACCCACGCCACGTGCTTGTCGTCCCACGGCAGGGGCACCCCCCAGTCGAACGACGTCCGGCTCACCGAGATGTCCTGCAGGCCGCTGCGGATGAGTCCGAGCACCTCGTTGCGCCTCGTCTCGGGGTAGACCGCGCCAGGGTTGGCCTCGTAGAACTCGCGCAGCCGGTCTTCGTAGCGAGACAGCAGGAAGAAGTAGTTCTCCTCCTGCATCAGCTCGAGCGGCCGCCCGTGAATCGGGCACGTCCCGCCCTCCGCCGCTTCGTCCTCCGTGTAGTACGCCTCGCACGCGACGCAATACAGGCCCTCGTAGGTGCGCAGCTCGATGTCGCCGTTGTCGTACACCGCCTGCAGGAACTTCTGCACCGACGAGTAGTGGCGCGGCTCCGTCGTGCGGATGAACTGGTCGTACGCGATCCCCAGCGAGTCCCACGCGTCGCGGAAGCGCGTGCTGTTGCGATCGGCCAACTCCTTCGGCGAGAGGCCCTGCGCTTCTGCCGCCCTCAGCATCTTCAAGCCGTGCTCGTCGGTGCCCGTCAAATAGAACACGTCGTCGCCGTGGAGGCGCCGCCAACGGCACAGCGCGTCGCCGATCACGGTGGTGTAGGCATGACCGATGTGGGGCGCGTCGTTCACATAGTAGATCGGTGTGGTGACGTAGAAGCGGGTCATCTGGGCGGCCACGCTACCCACGGCTGCGGCCAGGGGAGTCGGGCGCGGTGAAGGACACGGGCCTGTCGAGGAAGGTGGACGACCTCGGCCGCATCGTCCTCCCCGTCGAGCTCCGCCGGTTGTACGGCATCCAGCCCGGAGACGCACTGGAGATCTCCGTCGAGGGCGACGCGATCATCCTCCGCAAGCTGGCACCCGGCTGCGTCTTCTGCGGTTCGCCCCACCGGCTGCGCGACTTCAAGGGACGCGTGTTGTGCGCGGAGTGCGCGGACGACCTGTCCGGCGTCGGCGCCGCGTCGTCCTGACGTCCTACGCGAACGCGAACTTGCGCGTTTCAGGGGCGGTACTCGCCGCTGTTGTTACACAGACCGCGGAGGGTCGGCGCGTGGGGGCGCGCCGGACGCGCGATTCGCCGCGTCGTACGCCACGCGCTTCGGAACACCGAGCTCTGCCGCGGCGGCGGCCGCGGCGTCCTTGCGCGTGAGGCCGGCGGCGAGGTGGCGGGTGACCGCGTCGGCGATCGCGTCGTCGGACGCGGGCTCGGGGGGCGGTGCGCCCTCGAGCACGAGCGTGTACTCGCCTCGTGGCTCCACGTCGTTCGCGTGCGCGATCGCGTCGCCGAGCGCGCCCCGCCACACGTCTTCGAACATCTTCGTCAGCTCGCGTGCGATCACGATGCGGCGGTCGGGGCCGCACGCGTCACCTACGTCGGCAAGCGTCTGGCGCAGCCGATGAGGTGCCTCGTAGAGAACAGCGGTGCGCGGTTCGGTGGCGAGTGCCTCCAGCCGCTCGCCGCGCTCCCTCCCCTTGCGTGGGAGGAAACCCTCGAAGCAGAACCGAGTCGAGTCGAGGCCGCTCAGCGCGAGCGCTGCGGTCACGGCCGAGGGGCCAGGGACGACCTCGATCCGTAGCCCTGCGTCGACCGCGGCGCGCACGATTCGCTCGCCGGGGTCTGACACCGCAGGCATGCCTGCGTCGGTGACGATGGCGACGACCGCGCCCTCGCGCATGCGCGCCACGAGCGCGTCCGCCGCCTTCTCCTCGTTGTGCTGGTGCACGGCGACGAGCCGCTCGACCGTGATGCCCGCCGCGGTCAGCAGCTTCTTCGTGTGCCTCGTGTCCTCGCACGCGACGACGTTCGCCTCGGCGAGCGCCCGCGCCGCACGCGGCGAGAGGTCGCCCAGGTTGCCGATCGGCGTTCCGACGACGACGAGCCTCCCCCTCACCCCTTGATCTCCAGCCGGTCGCCGGGCCGCAGCCGCCAGCGTTCGAACGCGCCGGCCTCTGCCTCGACGACGGCGTTCGGCTTCAGCCGCGGGAGCGTCATCCGGTTGCGGCCGAGCGTGAACGCCTCGACGACGACGAGGTCGTTGCCGGTTGCGTCGCAGAACGCGACGTCGATGGTGAACCGCATGCCGAACGTGTGGACGCTTTTCGCCGGTCTCAGTAGGAGCGCGCCCTCGATGCCGTCGCGGCCGAGCAGGCCCCGCAGGCGGCCCTGGAAGGAGTCCGCGACCTCGAGCGAAGCCAGCACCTCGCCGTCACGAACGAGCCACGCCACGGCTGCCAGCTCCTAGACGTTGAACCGGATCTCGAGCACGTCGCCGTCGACGACCTCGTACTCCTTGCCCTCGACGCGGAGCTTGCCGATCTCCTTCGCCTTCTGCCACGAGCCGATCTCCAGCAGCTCGTCCCAGTGGATCACCTCGGCGCGGATGAACCCGCGTTGCAGGTCGGAGTGGATGACCCCCGCGCACTCGGGCGCCTTGGCGCCGGCACGGAACGTCCAGGCGCGGCTCTCCTTGTCGCCCGTCGTGAGGAACGTGCGCCGGCCGAGCAGGTGGTACGCGGCTCGCGCCACACGGGGCAGCGCGCCCTCGCCGAGCCCGAGCCCGTCGAGCAGCTCCGCGCGCTCGTCGGCGGGGAGCTGCGCGGCCTCGGCCTCGAGCTGCACGCTGACCGCGAGGACCGCCTCTGCACCGCCTGCGAGCTCGGCGACGACGGGCGCGGCGATCTCGTCGGCCGAGTCGAGCTGGTCTTCGCCGAGGTTCACGACGGCGAGCACCGACTTGTTCGTGAGGAGGAAGAACGTCTTCAACAGCTGGCGTTCGTCTGGCGTGAGGCCCGCGCGATACAGCGGCGTCCCGCCCTGCAACAACTCGAGCGCGTGGTCGAGGGCGGCGACCTCGGGGAGGAGGGACTTGTCGGCCCTTGCCGCCTTGCGCCGCTTCTCGACCTGATTCTCGACGCTCGTCGCGTCGGCCAACACGAGCTCGAGCTCGAGCGTTTGCAGGTCGTCGAGCGGGTCGGTGCCGCCCACGACCTCGTCGTCCTCGAAGGCCCGGAGCACGAAGCACAACGCGTCGGCCTCCCTGATGCCGGCGAGGAACCGGTTGCCCATGCCCTCGCCCGTGGACGCGCCCTTGGCGAGGCCCGCGATGTCGACGAACTCGACGCCGGTGTGGACGGTCTTCTTCGACTTCGACATCTCGGACAGCCGCAGCAGCCGATCGTCCGGCACCTGCGCGACGCCGACGTTGGTCTCCGTCGTCGAGAACGGGTGGGGCGCCACGACCGCCGACCCACCCGTCAAGGCGTTGAACAGCGATGACTTGCCGGCATTGGGGAGGCCGACGATCCCGATCTTCTCCATAGGAATGGCCCAACGCTACCGGCGGCCGGTACCCTCGCCCCCCATGTCGAAGCGCACCGTGAAGCGGAAGACGCGCGCCCGCCGCAAGAAGGCGAACCACGGGCGCAAGCCGAACCGCGGCCGCAACAGCTAGCGCCGCCGTTCGTTTTGGGAGCGCTCACGGCCGCTATCCGGCCGTAGCTGCTCCCAAAACGCTTGTTGGGGCCTGGTACGAGGCGTAGCCCCGCACGAGCTCGAAGCCCATGGCGATGTTGATGCCGAGCATCGGGCCGTTCGAGAAGGCGTTCCACGTGTCGACGTACTTCGCCGCGGGCCGCTCGTCCATGAGGCGGAGCAGGTTGGCGGCCTTGAGCCACCGGCCGAGCCCCTTGGCGCGGTGGGCGGGGACGACGCCGGTCGCCTCCTGCCACACCTGCTCGTCGGAGTAGGGCGGGAAGAAGAACTCGGTGTAGCCGGCGAACTCACCGGTCGGCTCGTGCACCGCGATCAGCCGCCAGCTGCGGACGCCCTGCGCGAGGTGCTTCTCTTCGCGCTCGCGATAGCGCTCTGGCGTCTCGACCCAGTCCTCCATGTCGAGGTCGTCCCGGGGCGCCGTGTTCATGACCATCGTCAGGTCGACAAATCGCTCGAGCAGCTCGTCGGGGCACCGGTCGTCGAAGGCGACGAGCGAGTAGTCGGTCGCCCGCTCCTTCGCCCGCGCCACCCACTGCTCGAGCATGTCGCGGTCGAC
>DASVEG010000135.1:0-17774 GCA_036380695.1 Acidimicrobiales bacterium | reverse complement strand
GCGCTCGTCGAAGCCCCGGTCCGACCCCCACGCCGTCGCGGTGACCGCGAAGACGACGGTGACGGACACGGCGATGGCGGCGATCGTGCGCCCCACCGGCGCGCGGTGCGACCGGTTCGCTCGTTCGACGGGACGATTCGGATGCGTCGTGACCATCAACAGGTCCTCTCTAAAGATAACTGTTCATCACCTTAGAGATGGCACTGTCTTATGTCAACCCGATCGCGTTTTACAAAACGCTCGCCGGGCTAGGCCGCCGGGGTCAAGGCAGCGGTGTAGTCGGCGACGAGCTCGGCGCGTTGCTCGGCTGAGGTGATCGGGATCCGCCAGTCGCGCAACGTCGTCGTGTGCCAACCCGGGCGCTTGAAGTGAGGACGCGTCGCGAAGAAGTACTCGTCGCCGACCCGTATCCCTTCCTCGGGGTTGAGCACGCTGACGACGACGTCGCCGCTCAGTCGCCCTTTGATGGTCTGTGTCACCTCCACCTGATACTGCTCCTCCGCGAGGGTGACGCGGCCGATCCTGCTCTCGAGCCTCACGACGCGCCCGAAGAAGATGTCGTCCGCCTCGACGACGGTCGCGGCTGGGTCGCTCGGGTCGAACGCAACCGTTCCTTCGGCACCCAGGGCGACGCGTTCGCCCTGCCACGGTTTCGCGCTCATCAACCACGCGGAGATGGTGGCCGCGACGACGACGACCGCGAGCAAGGCGTACGGCCAACGGCTGCGCGCTCGGACAGTGCTCATGTTGATCTCCATGGGTTCTAGTGGTTGATGTCGACGATGGTCGTGGATGGCACGCTGACGTCGCGCGGCACGGGGATCGTGCCGGGATCGGGCGGCGCGGTGCATTCGGGGACGCGGCCGTCTCCCCACTTGTCGTGGTAGTCGACCTTGTCGTGACACTCGGGCTTGACGGTGGGGAAGTCGCCGAACTCCTCCTCCATCAGCTGACCGTCGAAGCTGTGCGCGAGGCCGAGCGCATGACCGAACTCGTGGGCCATGCAGTGGTCTTTTTGGTCGCTCGACAGCGGCCGGAAGCTGGGAAGGTTGATGTAGATGTTGTCCTGGCTGTGACTCTCCACCCACCATCCGCAATGCGGGTCGTCGGTGTGGTTCACGTCCTCGACCAGGAGGTCTTGGATGTTCCAGATGTTGTCCGGAGTGATCTTGATCTCACGCTCCGCGTTCCAGACCGCGATGGCCGGCGCGAGGGCGTCGTCCTGCTCGGTGCGCTCGTCGTACCGGATCTCGCCGTCGTCGACGGAGTCGGCGCCCAAGAAGTGGGCGCTCGCCGGTGCGGGCACCAACCACAACGCCGCAATCCCCATCGCGACCAGGATCTTCGCGACGGCTCGGTGCTCTTCCACTCTGCCTTCTTCCCCCTGTCTCAGGTCCCTCTCTGTAATACGAACGGCGGGCCACGAACGGGGCGGTGGAACAAAAAAATTCTTTCTGCTATGGATGGTTATCGGGCGTTCGTTTGCGGCTGACCTGTCGATATCACAGTGGGTACGTGGCTGCCAACGGTGGTACTGCGAATCGCGCCCGACCGCTCGTTGGACGACGCAAGCCATCGCTGAGTTCCTGACCAACACCGAATTCCGCGACCTCCTCGCGACCCGTCATTCGTTCGGGAGGGCAGGGCAACGCGCCGGGTCGGGCTGCAACGGCGGCCCGTCGACGGCGCAATGGCGCCTCCGTGCCGACGGGCGGACCCGCGCATGGGGGCCGAGGCCGATCGCGCTGATCGGTGCTGCCAGTGCAGCTAGCGCAGCGGCAACGACGAGCGAGATGCGGAATGCCCTGGTGATCGCGTCCGGGCCTGCGGCCGACGTCAGCCCGGAGACCACGGGGATCGTCGCCAGCGCTGCGAGGCTCGCCGTTCTGGCGACGGCGTTGTTCACGCCGGACGCGACGCTCACGCGGTCGGCGTCCACCGCGCCCATCACTGTCGCTGTCAGAGGCGCCACGAACGTGACGAGGCCGAGGCCGAAGACGACCGAGCCCGGCAGCACGTCGGCCGCCCACGTTGCGTCGGGACCCACGCGGCTGAGCATGACCAAGCCGGTTGCCGCGACGAGGGGCCCGAGCGTCAGCTGCCACCGCGGACCGATCCGCTGTCCGAGCGCGCCGGAGCGCGCGGAGAGCCCGAGCATGAGCAGCGTCGTCGGCAGGAGCGCGGTGCCAGCTTTGAGCGCCGACCACCCGACCGCGACCTGGAGCTCGTAGGCGACGAGAAAGAACGCCACGCCGATCGCTGCATACAACGCCACGGTGGCCAGGTTGGTGACGGTGAACTCGCGGCTTCGAAAGAGCGAGGGAGGCACGAGCGGGTCGGGCGAGTGGCGAAGGCGGGACACGAAACCCGTGCCCATGATCACGGCAACGACGGCGGAGGCCACGACGGTCCCGTCGGACCAGCCGCGCGCGCCGGCCGCGGACAACGCCCACGTGGCCGCGGCCAGGCTCGCGACGCCGAGCGCGGTGCCAACCGCGTCGAGCCCCCTCGCCGCATGCGGATCGCGGGTCTCGGGGATCGCGGCATGGGCGCACACGACGACGGCGGCGGCCATCGGCACGTTGACGAGGAACGCCCAACGCCAGCCGGGCCCGTCCACGAGCCAGCCGCCGACGAACGGGCCGATGGCGCCGGCGACGCCCCCGAGCCCCGACCACGCGCCGACGGCTTTTGAGCGATCCTCGGCGCGAAAGCTCGCCTGGAGGATGGCGAGGCTGCCAGGGGTGAGCAACGCCGCGCCAACCCCTTGCAGCACGCGGGCACCGATGAGTGCCGGCGCGTTGGGCGCCGCGCCGCACAAGGCGGAGGCCCCCGCGAACCACACAGTGCCGACCACGAACACCTTGCGGCGCCCGTACCTGTCGCCGAGCGCGCCGCCGACGAGGATCAGGGACGCGAGCGACAGCAGGTAACCCGTGAGCACCCACTGCAGCGCGGTCACGCTCGCTCCGAGATCCTCCGCGATGCGGGGGAGCGCGACGTTGACGACGGTGGCGTCGAGCGCGGCCATGCCGCTGGCGGCAACCGTCGCGCCCAACGCGATCCGCCCGGTAGGCGATCGCAGGGCCAGACCGGAAGGGCCGGCCATCGTCATACGCGTTCGACCGGCGGGCTCGGGAGCGGCAGCGCGTCGGCGTACTTCGCGATCACCGGCCCGACGATGGCAGAGAGGAGGACGAACGCCGCGGCCAGCGCGCCGAGGTCGTCGCCATGCGAGATGGTCGCACCGAGGCTGGCGATCACGATGGAGAACTCGCCGCGCGCGACCAGGGCGGTGCCGGCGCGGATGCGAGCGCGGTGGCCGACGCCGGCGCGCCGGCCTGCGACCCACCCCGTAGCGAGCTTTCCCGCAACGCCAACCGCCACGAGAAGCGTGGCGGGAAGGAGCGCGCCCACGAGCGACGACGGGCGGATCTGGAACGAGAAGAAGAGGAAGAAGATGGCCGCGCACAGGTCGCGCAGCGGGTGGATGAGCGGTCCCGCCCGTGCCTGCACCGGCCCGGACAGCGCGAGCCCGACCAGGAACGCACCGATCGCCGCGGACACCTCGACCTGCTGGGCCAGCCCGGCCACGAGCAACGTGAGGCCGAACACCGCGAGCAACAGCGCCTCGTCGGTGCCCGGTGCCAGCAACGAGCTCAACCGGTCGCCCCACCGCAACGCGACGGAGAGGATCACCGTGACGCCGGCGAGGGCGACAGCGACGCTCACCGCGGTTGCGCCGAAGGCGCGGCCGGCGACGAGCGCAGCCACGACGGGCAGGTACGCGGCCATGGCCAGGTCTTCGATCACGAGAAGGTTGAGCACCGCGGGCGTCTCGCGGTTGCCCAGCCGGTCGAGGTCGTGCAAGACCTTGGCGACGACGCCGGACGAGCTGATCCAGCACACACCGCCCAAGAGGAGTGCGGCCGTCGTCCCCCACCCCAACAGCATCCCGAGGACGAAGCCCGGCGAGAAGTTGAGCGCGGCATCGACGATCCCGGGCACCGCTCCGGTGCGAAGCCCGTGGCGCAGCTCGTCGCTCGTGTACTCGAGCCCCAGGGTGAGGAGGAGGAGCAGCACGCCGATCTCGGCCGTGAGCCCGATGAAGTCGGCGCTGAGGTCGAGTGGCGCGATCCCACCCTCGCCGACCGCGAGACCGGCCAGCAGGTAGAAGGGGATGGCGGTGATGCCGAGCCGTCCAGCGACACGCGCCAGGATCGAGAGCACCAACGCGACGGCGCCGAGCTCGATGAAGACGACAGCCGCGTCGCCGCCCGCGGCGGCGACCATCATCACCGAACGATGAGGTCGCGCAACTGAGCGAGGCCCTCGGGCGTGCCGATGGCGACGGCGACATCGCCCACCTCGAACCGATGCTCCGGCGCAGGCGCGGCGACGGTCGCCTCGCCCCGGAGCACGGCGACGATGGATGAGCCGGTGCGTGTGCGGAACGCGCCGTCGGCGATGGTCGCCCCGGCGAATGCCGACCCCGCGGGGATCGCTATCCAGTCGATGGCCAAGCCCTCCACCTGCTGTTGCACCGACGCCAACGCCTCGCTCACCTGCGTCGCACCCAGAAGCTCGGCGAGCGTGCGGGTGTCGTCCCTGTCCAGGTGGAGCACCGTCATGGCCACGTCCGGGTCGCTCCTGTCGTAGACGACGAGCTCGCGTCGCCCGCTCCGGTGGGAGAGCACGCCAACGCGCTCCCCACCTGCGGTCGTGAACTCGTGTCGAACGCCGACGCCGGGAAGGCGGGTCTCGCTCACGTCGGGCATGTGCCGTCACCTCCATGGGTGCTCACGGTGTCGGTGGCGCGCCCTCGGCGCGCAACTCGGCCGCGATGCTGTCGGGAATCTGCACGGTCCACGTGGCGCGCTCGAGATCGCGCCGGGTCATCCGGAGCTCTCCGGCGTCTCGCCCCTGGCCGGTGAAGCGAAAGATCCATACCTCACCTTGGTCGATGATCGCCTCGTGCGAGGTCGTCGACTCCTTGCGTGCCGTCCCGACCGACACCCAGCCGTCGCGCGTGCCGTCGGTCGCGTCGACCGACAGGTCGTACTCGCTGGGGTTCACGAAGGTGATGCGGGCGACGAACGACGGACCCTCGACCAGGGTCGAGAGCGGGCCGACGGCGAGGCCGGCGACGACGAGCGCGACGAGCGCGACCGCCACGGCGCGCCACGGTGGCGCGTTCGACATTGGGGCTCCTTCCAGGTGTGCCGGCGCGGGGCCGGCTTCGTCATGCGACTGACAACTGGAAGGAGGGCGGGGCTCGGCCACCGCTGCGGAACCACAACGACGTACTCGGACGAGGAGCGTGCCTGGCGGTACGGGTTCGCTGCGACCATGGGCCAGCGACCGCCAACAGCGCGGCCAACACCGCGAGGAACAGCAGCGCGTGTTTCGTCCACCGCGGCGACGTCGTCGACTCGGGCCTGTGATCGCGCTCGAGCCGCGCCGCGGATGCCGGCAGCGCGTGCGGTTGCGAGACGAACCCGGAGGTGTGCTCGCCGGCCGTGCCTCCCGCGTCGACGGCGGTGCGGGCAGCGCTCGCGCCGATCGCCAAGCCGACCACGAGGAAGGCGGCGAGCACGAACGCGTTCGGGCGGGCCAGGCGCACTACCCGTCGAGGCTAGTTCTCTGCACGCCGGTCGCTGCTCGTCGCGGGCGACCACGCGGGGTCGTCAGGCGCGGTGGACGACCGCCTTCGTGGCGACGATCTCGCTCTGGTGGTACCCGGCGACGTCGCCGGTGAGGTCGACGGTGGCGTAGCGCTTCGCGGTGTTCGACGCGCCTCCGACGGAGAAGCGGAACGCGCCCGGTTCGGTGACGAACCGCATGGTTTCGTCGTAGAACGCGAGACGGCTGGGGTCGACCTCGAACGTGACCGTGACGGTCTCGCGCGGATCGATCGTCACCCGCGCGAAACCGACGAGCTGCTGGTACGGCCGCGCGACCGATGCCACGTCGTCCCGCACGTACAGCTGCACGACTTCGGTGCCGCGCCGGTCACCCGCATTGGTCACCGTCGCCAGCAACACCACCGGTTCCGCGGTCGTGCCGCACGCGACGACTTCCAGGTCGGCGTACTCGAAGGTCGTGTAGGTGAGGCCGTGGCCAAAGGCGTAGAGCGGCTTCGCGGGCGAGTCGGTGTATTCGCCGAAGAACATCGAGCGCCCGCCCCCCGCGCGGTAGTCGTGGTGAACCGGCACCTGCCCCACGTTGCGAGGCATCGAGATCGGAAGGCGGCCGCCGGGCTCGGCGCGACCGACGAGCACGTCGGCGATCGCGTTGCCGCCCTCCTCACCGGGCAACCATGCCTGCAGGACGGCCGGGACGGTGGCGGCGATCGCCGGGATTGCATGCACCCTGCCGCTCACCAGGATCACGACGGTCGGCGTCCCGGTGGCGACGACCGCGTCGACGAGCGATTGCTGCTGGCCCGTGAGGCGGAGGTCGGTCGCGTCGCGCGCCTCGCCGACGGTGCATCGTCGCGTGAGCCCGGAGCGGCCGCCCACGAAGACGAGCGCGACGTCGGCACCGGCTGCGACCCGCGCGGCCTCGTCGATGCCGGGCGCGTCGTCGCCGGCGACCTCGCACCCCTTGGCGTACGCGACGTCTACGCCCGCCAGCGCTGCACGGAGCCCGGCCAGCGGGGTCACGTGGTCGACGAAATGCGGGCCGGGCTCGAACGCTCCGCCCTCTGCGGGGAGGTACTCCTCGCCGGTGGTCGTCGCGCCTGCGGCCGACACCGGCAACACGCTCGGGGTCGCGCCTTGTCGTTGTTGTTGTTGTTGCTCGAACGTCATCTCCAGGTGCGCCGGGTAGTGGTAGTCGCCTTGGAGCAAGCGCTCGTCGTCGGCTGCGGGCCCGATCACCGCGACGCGTCGCAGGCGCGCGGTGTCGAGCGGCAGGAGGCCGCCGTCGTTCTGTAGAAGGACGATCGACGCCGCGGCCGCCCGGTGCGCGAGCTCGCGGTCGGACGCCGTGTCGAACACCGCGGCTGCCGCGCCCTCGTCGACGTACGGGTTCTCGAACAGGCCGACCTGGAACTTGGACCGCAGCACGCGACGCACTGCCGTGTCGACGACTTCGAGGGGGAGGCGCCCGTCCGCGATCAGCGCCTCGAGCGGCGCGCCGTAGCACTCTCGCCCTGGCAGCTCGAGGTCGAGCCCGGCGCGCAGCGCGCGGGCCCCTGCCTCACCAGGGCCGGGCTCGACCCCGTGGTGGGTGACGAGCAGTCGCACCGCGTAGTAGTCGGCGACCACGACGCCGTCGAAGCCGAGCTCACCGCGCAGCAGGTCGTTGAGGATCGACGCGCTGCCCGCGCACGGGATCCCGTCGACCGACGAGTACGAGTTCATGACCGACGCCAGTCCCGCGTCGCGGATCACCGCCGCGAACGGCTCGGCGTAGACCTCTCGTAGCTCGCGCGCACCGAGGTGGACCGGCGCGTGGTTCATCCCGCCTTCGGACATCGCATACCCGAGGAAGTGCTTGCCGGTGGCGATCACGCCGTCGCGGAGGTCGTCGCCCTGCAGGCCGCGCACGTAGGCGGTGCCGATGCGACCCACGAGGTAGGGGTCCTCTCCGTAGGTCTCCTCGACACGACCCCAGCGCGCGTCGCGTGCGACGTCGAGCACCGGGGAGAGCGAATGGCGGGCGCCGACTGCGACCATCTGCTTGCGGATGGCATCGGCCACCTCGGCGACGAGCGCTTCGTCCCACGTCGACGCCAAGCCGATCGCTTGGGGGAACTGGGTGGCGTCTCGCGCGCAGTACCCGGCGACGGCTTCCTCGTGCACCATGACCGGGATGCCGAGACGCGTGCGCTCGACGGCGACGCGCTGGATCTGATTCATCAGCCTGGCGCTCGCCGCCGGTCGGAGTCCCGTGGACGCGCCGATGCGAGTGACGTGGCCGATCCCGTGCTCGAGTTTCGCCGCAACCTCGTCGGCGTCGAAGCGGTCGCCGTGGACGAGCTCGGTCAACCAGATGCTGCCGATCTGCGCGAGCTTCTCGTGGAGGTTCATGCGCGCGAGCAGGTCGTCGACGCGCCGGTCGATCGTGGCGCCGGCGTCCCGGAACAGCTCGGTCATGCCGATGCCGCCTTCTCTAGGGCATCGGCGTACGCGGCCCTGATGGCCGCGCCGTCGACGGACGGATCGGGTTCGACCACTGAAGCGGCGCCGATGCCCCAGTCGTTCGCGATGTCGTCGAACGATCGCCGCGTGAGCGCCGCTGCGGCTTGCAACGCGGCGCCGCGAGCGACCGGTTCGCCATCGTCCGGCACGACGACGGCACGCCCGGTGAGGTCCGCGCAAACCTGCCGGTACGCCGCGCTCCTGGCGCCGCCACCGACGACGAGCACCCGGCCGTGCGCGACGCGCGGCTCCCAGCGCACGAGCTCGCCGGCACCTTCGAGCAGGTTGCAGACCACGCCCTCGACGGCGGCACGCGCGAGCTGCTGGCGCGTCGCGTCCGAACGCAGGCCCGTGATCGTGCCAGTCGCGCGCGGACGGTTCGGTGTCCGCTCACCGTCGAGGTGGGGGACGAGCACGACGCCGCCAGCACCGCCCGCCGCCCCAAGCGCGAGCGCGTCGAGCCCGGTGGCCTCGACGCCGAGCAGGCGCGCCATGGCGTCGGTCACCTTCGTGGCGTTGAGCGTGCACACCAGCGCGAGATACCGGCCGGTCGCGTCGGCGAACCCGGCCACCACGCCCGACGCATCGGCGGCCGGGCGGTCGCTCACGCAGAACGCCGTGCCGCTCGTGCCGAGGCTCAGGGCGACGTCGCCAGCTTGCAGACCGAGCCCGAGCGCGGCCGCCATGTTGTCGCCGGTGCCGGCACCGACGAGCATGCCGTTCCACTCGCCGGCCACTCCTGCGGGTGGGAGAACCTCCGGAAGGCGGTCTTCCCACGCCACGCTGTCGTCGACGACCGCGAGCAGGTCGTGGCGATACCGCTCCTCACGCGGCGACCACCATCCCGTGCCGGACGCGTCGCCGCGATCCGTCGTCGCCCTGCGCGTCAGCTCGCGCGTGAGCCAGTCATGCGGCAACAACACGAGGGCGACGCGCCGGAACACGTCCGGCTCGCACCGCTGCAGCCACCGGAGCTTGGTGATCGTGAAGCTCGCGACCGGGACGCTGCCGCACGCGTCCGCCCACGCTTCCGCGCCGAGAGCGGCCACCAGCGCGTCCGCATCCTCCGCGGACTCGGTGTCGTTCCAGAGCTTCGCCGGCCGGAGCACGACGCCGTCGCGATCGAGCACGACGAGCCCATGCTGCTGGCCGGCGACGCTGATCGCGGCCGGGCGGTTGCGGCCGCTCACGCCGGCTTGCGCGCATGCAGTCTCGAACGCGGACCACCAGTCTTCGGGACGTTGCTCGCTACGCGGTGGCGTCGTCGGGGGGTGAGGCGCGCGGCCGGACGCGACCAGCTCGCCGGTGTCGGCGTCGCGGACCTCGACCTTGCACGCTGACGTGGAGGAGTCGACGCCTGCGACCAGCGTCATCCGCGCGCGCCGAGGAGGTGCTCTATCGCCAACTGGTCGAGCCGCGTCGCCCCATGCGGGCGCGCGCCGGCCCGTTCGACGTCGAAGCGCTCGAACGCGGAGTCGTCGCGCAGGAGTGCGTCGAACGTCTCGCCGGGCGCCAACGTCGGCGTCGCCAGGTCGGCCAAACCGGCATCGGCCAGCGCCTGCTGCACCTCGGGGTCGGCGCGGAAGCTCGCCGCCCGTTCCTTCAAGAGGAGGTACGTCCGCATGTTGGCGGCCGCGGACACCCAGACGCCGTCCGTGTCTTCGGTGCGTAGCGGCTTGTAGTCGAAGTGCCTCGGGCCGTCGTACGCGGGCGCACCGCCGGGCCCGGGATGCTCGAGCAGATCCACGAGCGCGAACGCGCTCAACAGGTCGCCGTGACCGAACACGAGGTCCTGGTCGAACTTCGGCCCGTGCTGGCCGTTCAGGTCGATGTGGAAGAGCTTGCCGTGCCACAACGCCTGCGCGACGCCGTGCACGAAGTTGAGGTTCGACATCTGCTCGTGCCCGACCTCGGGATTGAGGCCGACCATCTCGTGGTGGTCGAGGCTGGCGATGAACGCGAGCGCATGCCCGATGGTGGGGAGGAGGATGTCGCCGCGCGGTTCGTTCGGTTTCGGCTCGAGTGCGAAACGGATGCCGTAACCGCGGTCGGCGACGTATGCCGCGAGGATGTCGATCGCCTCGCGGTAGCGATCGAGCGCGGCCCGCACGTCCTTGGCGACGTCGACCTCCGACCCCTCGCGGCCACCCCAGAAGACGTAGGTCGACGCACCGAGCTCGGCGGCCAGGTCGAGGTTCCGCATCGCCTTGCGGATCGCGTAGCGGCGGACGCCGCGGTCGTTGGCGGTGAACGCGCCCTCCTTGAACACCGGGTGGGTGAACAGGTTCGTCGTCATCATCGGCACGGTCAGGTCTGCGGCGTCGAGCGCAGCTCGGAAGCGCTTGATGTGCGCCTCCCGCGCCGCCGCGTCGCTGCCGAACGGCACGAGGTCGTCGTCGTGGAACGACACGCCGTACGCGCCCAGCGCCGCGAGCCGCTCGACCGTCTCCACCGGGTCGAGGGGCGGACGGGTCGCGTCGCCGAAGGGATCGCGCGCCTGCCACCCGACCGTCCAGAGGCCGAACGTGAACTTGTGCTCAGGGCGAGGGGTGAGGTCGTCTGCCATCGGGCCTCCGGTTCAGGCGGATCAGGCGACATCGTTGCGCACCGGACGCGAAGAAGGGCGCCCCGAGGGGCGCCCTTCTCCGCTCTTGCGATTGCCGGTGATTCAGCTTTAGCTGTTGCCGGGACCCTCGTTGTTGTTGCACTCGGGGTCGGTCTCGGTGTCGGGACCGGTGCCGGTGCCACCCTCGTCGGTGCAGGTGAAGCGGCCGTGGGTCGGGTTACCACCGATGGTGCTGAGGTCGTGGCAGTAGTTGAAGATGTTCTCGGCGTCGGTCAGCGACTCGTTCTCGCCGTCCTCGTCGGTCTGATTGTCGTTGTCGTTGTCCGTGCCGTCGCTGTCGGTGTACTCGCGAGACGCGTCCTCGAGGCCCTGGAAGGGCGGCGGCTGGTTCGTCTGATCCTCGCCCTCGCCGTGACCGTTCTTCTGGCCGTTGAAGTACGCCGTGCACAGGCCGTGATCGTTGTTCCCGTTGGGGCCGGGCTCGGCGGCCGCGCCGAAGCCGACGCCGAGCACGCCAACGATGGCGGCAACGGCCAAAAGCAAGATGCGCTTGAACAAGTGAGTGATACCTCCAAGTAGGGGACGGCGTGGCTCGGACCCCAGCGCGCCAGCAGCCGTCTTGACTGAACGGTGCTCGTCCTGCCCCGGCCGCGACCGTTTCACACAGTTCGTCCCAAATTTTATGTTTGGGCGCCCAAAAGCGCGGCGAAGCAGGCTCGCCCGGCGACGTGCGCGTCTCAGCCGTGGTACTCGCGGCTCCTGTCGCGCGGAATGGACCGGCGGCGCCTCCGCACGACGCCTCCAAAGCGTCCGTCCCGCCGCTCGGCGGACCCCGCCGCGCGTTTCGCCGAAACGCTCCTAGGGTCGACGCGTGCCGCTCGCCTCGCACGCCGCCCCTGGCCCCGGCCCCGCAGTGCGCCCGGTGTGGCGGGGCGTCATCCACCGCTACGCGGCGATCGTCGCGGTGCCGCTGTTCGCCGTCCTCGTCGCCCGTGCGGGCTCGCCGACCCATCGGCTCGCGTGCGCGATCTACGGCATCGGCGTGACGACGATGCTCGCCGTCTCGGCGATCTACCACTCGGCCGGCATCTCGCCGACCGCCCGGCGGCGACTCCGCCGGGTCGACCACTCGACCATCCTGCTGGCGATCGCGGGGAGCTACACGGGCATCGGCGCGCTCGCGCTCGACGGCGCTCCCGAGCGGCGCCTTCTCACGTTCGTGTGGATCGCCGCGGTCGTTGGCATCGCCATCCGCATGACGTGGCTCCACGCGCCGTACCCGGTCATCGCCGCGGTGTACGTCGCGGTCGGGTGGTCGGTGGTGATCGAGCTGAACCCGTTCCTGGCGTCGCTCGGCGACGCCGACGCGGTCCTCGTCGTCGCCGGCGGCGTGCTCTACAGCGTCGGTGCCGCGGTCTACGCGTTGCGCCGCCCGAACCCGAGGCCGGCGACGTTCGGGTACCACGAGGTGTTCCACGCGCTCGTCGTCGCCGCGGCCGCTGCCCACTACGCCGCCGCCATGCGCCTCGTCTGACCCGCGACCGCCCCACTCACGACGACCCACGACGAAGTGGAGGCAATAGAGCACCGGTCGCGGTGCTCTATTACCTCCGGAACGCGTCCGGAACGCGTCTGGCGACCGCGGGCGGGCGACGCGCGCGACGCGCGGTGATGCAAGGCTGCGCGCGTGACTGCTCTCGGTGAAGCGGTAGGCGCGTGGCATGGCTCGAACGGGTTCCGGTTGATGCCGGCCGACGCGTTCTTCGAACGGCCCGCGACCGCCAACGTCGCCGTCGGCGCGGGCGGTCACCTCACGACGGTCGCGTACACGTGGGAGCACCCAGCCGACGGATCCCACGAAGGGCTGCTGGTCGTCGGCGTGGGCAGCGACCCCGTGTCGGCCGTCGCGCTGTGGGCCGACTCGTGGCACCAGCAGCCGGCCCCGATATCGATGGCGGGCACGGCCGCGCCGGACGGCGTCGAGGTGGCCGCGGAGTACGGCGGCGGGTGGGTGTGGCGGATCGCCGTGCGACTGGGCGCGGGTGCACTCACCGTCCAGATGGACAACGTTGTCCCCGACGACCAGGGCCCGCCCTCCGGGCCCTACGCGGCGATGCTCATGGAGCTGCGACCGGCCTGAAAGGCGCGCGCGTTGTGCGGGATGGGACAATTGCCCATGCGCCAACGACTGCTGCTCCGGGCCTCGGCGATTGGCGTCGTCGGCGTCGCGCTCGTCTCCTTGGCGGCGCTCTCGACGCTCGTTCTCGCCGTGACGTACCGGCCGTCGGGCGGGCAGTCGTGGCCGTCGCTCGATGCAGGTGGCGGAGGCGCGTTCACGCAGTGGTGGAGCGTCACCCAGGCGGTTGCGCTCGGCGCCTTCGTCTTCGTCGCGCTGCTGACGATCGCCGCCGCGTTGACGCGCGCGCCGCGAGACGGCTCGGCACCGTCTGCGGCGTCGAAGCTCGTCGGCACGGCCGCCGGCGCCGGTGCCACCCTCGCGGCCCTCGCGGCGATCGCGACCAAGCCGCTCGTGCAGTGGGACCAACTCGCGTTGTGGAAGGTCACGGCCGGCCAGGACGCCAAGGGCTACCTGTTCGCCGGTTTCGACGACTCGGTGCGGTTCGTCCTCGTCGGGGGCACGGAAGTCTCGCAGTCGTCGTTCGCCGCGATGGTGGTCGTGCACCTCGTCGCCCCGGTCGTGGCTGCCGCGCTGTTCGTCGTCGCGCTCGCATTCCTCGGCGGCCGACGCGCCGTCGAGGCCGACCACGCCCACGCCGTGCCGCCCGCGCGGGACTACGCCGACGCGAGGTCCGCGGCGCCGAACGCCGAGTTGAACCGGTCGCACCAGATCACGACCGACCGGTAGCGCGACAGGTCGACGTCGGCCGCGAGGTCGTAGTTCTGGTCGCCACGGTTGCCCTTGAGCCGGCCGAGGTTGACGAAGTCGTCGTCGAAGGCGCCCTCGTCGCCACCTGCAGGGTTGGTGGTCAGGTAGAGGTACAGGTCGGGACCGTTGTCGGTGTCGAGACCCTCCAGGCGAACGACGCGCCGGCCGTCGACGTCGAGGATGCGCACGACACCGCTCGTTCCGTGGTCGAGCGACACGAGCTCACCGGTGGCGAGCACCGGTCGAGCCGCCGGTGCCCCCGGCTCCGTCGTCACCGCGCCGGACGGTTCGGACGACCCCGTCGTGCGCGAACCGTCGCTCGCCGTCGGATCGGCGTCGTCGACCGTCTCGTCGATGAACAGCTTCTGCGGCTGGAACCACAAGGCGACGACGAGCACCACCGGGACCGCCACCATCGCCGCCAGCCACCACAGCCTGCGCCGGCGCGGACCGCGGGTCGTCTCCATCGCCGACATGATCGCGTCCTGGCGACGCTCCCGTGGGTCGGGACACAGGCGCGGGCGTCGGTCAGACGAGGTCGGCGAGCGCGGTGCGGGGGTCGGCGAGCCGCACCGGGTCGACGCGTTTGGCGCTCGCGACGACGGCCTTGAGATCGTCGACGACGTCCCACACGTTCACATTGATGGCCGCGGTGACATCGCCGTCGCGGTGCCAGAACGCGATGAACTCGCGCGTGTCGAGCTCGCCGCGGACGACGACGCTGTCGCGTGGGCTGCCGTGGCCGACGTATTCCATACCGAGGTCGTACTGGTCGGAGAAGAAGTACGGCACCCGGTCGTAGGTGTCGGGGGCCGGCGTCCCCGCGGCATTGTGCCCGGCGGTTGCGCCTTGGTTGAGCGCGTTCGACCAGTGCTCGACCCGCATGTGGCGGCGGTAATGCGGGTGCCATGCGTTGGCGACGTCGCCCGCGGCGTAGATGCCCGCGACGTTCGTCTCGAGGTGCGCGTCGACGACGATCCCGTTGTCGACCCGTAGCCCGAACGCGTCTTCGGCCAAGGCCGTCCGCGGCGATACGCCGACGCCGACCACGACGACGTCTGCGGGCTCGACCGTGCCGTCGTCGAGCACGACGTCTTCGACCGTCTTGCTGCCGCGCAGCTCGCGGATGCCGCTGCCCAGTCGCAGCGCCACGCCATGGTCGGCATGCAGCGCGCGGAAGACGCCACCGATCTCGTCGCCGAGCACCCGTTGGAGGGGGACGGGCGCGGGGTCGACGAGCACGACGCTCGCACCCATCTGCCGCGCGGAAGCCGCAACTTCGGAGCCGATCCAACCGGCGCCGATCACCGCGACCCGTGCGCCGCTCCGGATCGCATCGCGGAGCCTGACGGCGTCGTCCACCGTCCGCAGGTAGTGGACACCGCCGAGGTCTGCACCGGGCACGTCGAGCGTCCGCGGCGCGGCTCCGGTCGCGAGTACCGCCGTGTCGAAGCGGACGGTGTCGCCGCCGGCGAGCGACACGATGCGCGCCGCGGGATCGAGTGCGATCGCGTGGTCGGTGACGAGCTCGATGCCGTGCTCGCCGTAGAAGCCGTCGGGATGAACCCGAGCCGAGCCGGCGTTCTTCTCGCCGCGCAGAATGGCCTTCGACAGCGGCGGACGCTCGTACGGCGCCGACGGCTCGTCTCCGATGAGGACGACGCGCCCTTCGAACCCGGTGTCGCGCGCGGCCTCGGCGGCCTTCGCGCCCGCGAGGCTGGCGCCGACGATGGCAAGGGTTGGCACAGGAGGTCTCCTCGTGGTCGTGGGTTCGTCTCGGGTGTTGCCGGCGGGCTCGGTCACGCGGTCCCTCGCGCGAGCGAGAAGAACTCGGCGCGGGAGCGTGGGTCGGTTCGCAGTACGCCGTGCAGCGCGGACGTGACCGTGAGCGACCCGGACGCCTGCACGCCGCGAAGCGACATGCACAGGTGCTCTGCCTCGAGCACGACGCCGACGCCCTTCGGGTCGAGGTGCTCCTGCAGCCAGTCGGCCACCTGCTTGGTGAGCCGCTCCTGCACCTGGAGGCCACGGGCGAACAGCTCGACCACCCTCGCGAGCTTCGACAACCCGAGGATGCGGTCGCCCGGCAGGTAGCCGACGTGCGCGACGCCCTTGAACGGCAGCATGTGGTGTTGGCACAACGAGTGGAACGGGATGTCGCGCGCGACGACCAGCTCGTCGTAGCCCTCGTCGTTCGGGAAAGTCGTGAGGTTGAACGAGCGCGGCGTCATCAGTTCGGCGAACGCGGTGGCGACGCGACGCGGCGTCTCTCGCGTGTGCTCGTCGCCGGGATCCTGACCGAGCGCGAGGAGCAGGTCGGCGACCGCGCGCTCGGCAGCGTCGAGATCGATCGCGCCGCCGCCTCGGACGACGCGCAAGTGGTCGGCTCGCGGCCCGCCGCGCTCGATCGGGGAATCCGAGACGCTCATGCCGCGTGCCCGCCGTGGTAGTCCGCCGGCGCGGCAGCGACGCCATGGGAGTGCAATGCCAAGAAGCGCTCGGGGTGCGCGCGCTGCGCGCCTCCGTCGTCGAGCCATCGGTGGCTCGCACGACGCGCGCGGGCGATGAGGTGGCCGCCGCGCCGGAAGTCGAGCGAGGAGATCTTCAACGGGCAAAGCGGCGGCAGGACGACGATCTCGGCGCGGTCGTGAAAGGCGGCGACGTCGGAGGCGAGCCGTTGCTCGACGAGCAGCGTCAGGGCGTGCACCGCGGTGGCGAGTGCCGACCGGGGCGGCACCTCGAGCGCGCACGCCACACCGGCGGGCAGGACGAACACCCGGTCGGCCCCCAGCGCGACCGCCTGGCTGATCGGGGTGTTGTCGGCGATACCGCCGTCGAAGAGCTGCCGGCCACCGACGTCGACGGCGGGGAACACCGCGGGGATCGACGCGGATGCGAGCACCGCGGGAACGGGATCGCCGTACGACAGCAGCACCTCGGTGCCCGACAACACGTCCGTGGCGACGACGTGGATGGGGATGCGGGCGTCCTCGAGCCGGTCGTACGGGAGGTGCGCGTCGATGAGTCGGCACAGCGCGTCCGGCGCGCAGAGCGAGGAACGAGCGCCGGCGAGGGCGAGCAGGTGATGGTGGGGCGCGAACGGGAAGACGTGCTGTCGCCTCAGCCCGCGCCAGATGGTGGCCAGTGCGTCGAGCGTCTCGTGATCGAAGCCGCGGCCGGCGATGAACGCCGCGTTGAGCGCGCCCGCGGACGCGCCGACGAGGAGGTCGGGGACGATGCCGCGGTCGGCGAGGGTTTGCATCATGCCGACTTGGACTGCGCCGAGGCTCCCGCCGCCGGAAAGGACGAAGGCGGTCGTCATGCGTCGACCCGTTCTGTAAAACACATTGAGGCTAACGATAGAAGGCGTGAGGTCCCCCGTCAACCCGCCGCACCGCGAAACGATCTGGCGGGGCCGCGTGTCGCAGAGGTGGCGTGTGACCCCTGACCAATAGGCACGGGGTGCGACGCGACATATCGTGAGTTGAGGACCGCTGGGGGGACTCGATGGCGATTGCGCAGACGGTGATGTCGAAGGTCGTGCTGCCCGTCGGGCTGCGCGCGCTGCAGGTGGCGCGGCATCCGATGGGCATGCTCCTACACGAGGACGGGCGCAACGACCCCTACCGGTATTACGACCGCATCCGTCGACGGGGCATCGTCCAGGCGCCCGTGCTCGGCACGCTGATGATCGCCGACCACGCCGGCATCACGGAGGTGCTCCGCGACCACGGCCGGTTCTCGCACGACTACGAGGCCGCGGGCGCCCGCATGAACGAGGTGCCCGAGGAGTTCCAGGAGGCTCCGAAGGCGAAGGAGATGCTCCTGCTGATGGATCCCCCAGACCACACGAGGGTCCGCCGCCTCGTCGGGAAGGCGTTCACGCCGCGGGCGATCGAGTCGCTCGAGTCGTGGATCGCCGACCAGGCCGATGAGCTGGTGTGCGAGGCCGCCGGGTCTGGCGCCTTCGACCTCATCGAGGACGTCGCGTTGCCGCTACCTCTCGCCGTCATCTGCAAGATGCTCGGCGTCCCGCTCGAGGACAGGGACGAGTTCGAGCACTGGGGGCACGAGGTCGCCGCCGGCCTCGACTTGCAGCTCGACACCTCCTCGATCGCGCGGACCGCCGAGGCGCAGCTCCACGTGGGTCGTTACCTCAGCGGGCTCATCGAGG
>DASVEG010000134.1:0-5653 GCA_036380695.1 Acidimicrobiales bacterium | reverse complement strand
CGAAAGCTCGTCCCTGAGGCGGGCGGGGTGGTGGGTTGGCGATCGCCGACCGCCCGCTCGTAGCGTCCATGCATGATCGAGTGGTCCGAAGAGCAGGTGATGATCCGCGACGCCATCCGGCAGTTCGTGGACAAGGAGATCAAGCCCAACCTCGAGGAGCTCGAGCACGGCGACATGCCGCCCTACGACATCCTCCGCAAGATGTTCCGGACCTTCGGCATGGACGCGATGGCGCGCGACAGTTTCGCGAGGCGCATCGCCAAGGAGCGCGAGGCGGCCGAGGGCAAGCCGGCCGCCGAGGCCGACGGAGGCCGCGCGGGAGGCGGCGACGGTGGCATGACGATCATCCCCATCATCGAGTTGTGCCGCTACTGCCCAGGCATGGTCACGGCCATGGGCGTGTCGATGGGTCTCACCGCCGCGGCGATCATGAGCCGCGGGACGATCGCCCAGAAGGAACGGTGGGCACTCGACCTGCTGACGATGGACAAGGTCGGCGCATGGGCGATCACCGAGCCCGACTCGGGCTCCGACGCGTTCGGCTCGATGAAATCGACGGCCCGCCGCGACGGCGACGAGTACGTCCTCAACGGTTCGAAGACGTTCATCACGAACGGTCCTTATGCCGACACGATCGTGTTCATCTGCAAACTCGACGAAGGCAACCCGCCAGCCGAGCGCAAGATCCTGAGCTTCGTCCTCGACAAGGGCATGCCCGGCCTCGAGCAATCGAAGCCGTTGCGGAAGATGGGCCTGCACTCCTCCCCGACGGGCCAGCTCTTCCTGAGCGACGTGCGTGTCGGTCGCGACCGGCTGATCGGTGAGACCGAGGACGCTCCCGCCGGCGGACGCTCCGCGGCGAAGGAGACGTTCTCGATGGAGCGCAGCGGCGTCGCCGCGATGGCGCTCGGGATCATCGAGCAGTGCCTCGAGCTCTCCATCGACTACGCGAAGAGCCGGGTGCAGTTCGGTCAACCCATCGGCGACTTCCAGCTGATCCAGCTCAAGCTGGCGAAGATGGAGGTCGCGCGCCTCAACGTGCAGAACCTCGTCTTCCGGACCATCGAGATGCAGGGCGCAGGGCGCGGTCTCTCGCTCGCGGAGGCGTCTGCGATGAAGTTGTACGCCGCGCAGTCGGCCACCGAAGTCGCGCTCGAAGCGGTCCAGCTCTTCGGCGGCAACGGCTACATGGCGGAGTACCAGGTCGAGCAACTCGCACGCGACGCCAAGGTGCTGCAGATCTACGCAGGCACCGACGAGATCCAAGTGACCCACATCGCCCGCGACCTGCTGAGCCGGTAACTCCGCACATCCGGGCCATACCGAATGGCGCGGGCGAGCCATTGCCAGCGCCGCGAAGGCGGCGCATACAACGAAGAGTGGCGATCCTGCGACTCCCGTGGGTGCGAGCCGCGCCGTCGAGAACGGTCTTCGTGCTCGGCGGCGGCGGCAACCTCGGCGCGATCCAGGTCGGCATGCTGCAAGCCGTCATCGAGCGCGGGATCGTCCCTGACGCCGTTGTCGGCTGCTCCGTCGGCGCCATCAACGCCGTCGCCATCGCCTGCGATCCCACGGCCGCAGGCGTCGAGCGCCTCCGAAGCCTTTGGCTCGAGGTGCCCGAGACAGCGATGGCGGGCGCCGGGCGGTTCGAAGCCATCCGGCTCTTGACCCACCGCGGTACGTCGCTGCAGTCGAACGAGTCGCTGCGGCAGCTCCTCGAGTCGACGCTGCCGCACCGCAGGTTCGAGGAATTCCCCGTACCCGTTCACGTCGTGGCGACGTCGCTCACGACTGGGCGGGGCCGATGGTTCTCGTCCGGCGAGGTCGTCGGCCCCGTGCTCGCGTCGGCGGCGTTGCCAGGGGTGTTCCCGCCCGTCGACATCGACGGCGACAGCTACATCGACGGCGGCGTCGTCGACAACGTGCCCATCTCGAAGGCCTACGAGCTGGCCGCGACGCGGGTCGTGGTGTTCCACGTCGGCAACTTCGAACGGACGAGGCCGGCACCCAAGCGACCCATCGACGTGATGGTGCAGGCCTTCTCGATCGCGCGCGGCTTCCGGTTCCATCTCGAGCTCGAGAAGGCGCCACCGGAGGGTGTCGAGCTCGTCGTGCTGCCTGGCGTCAACCCGGGCAAGCTCCGCTACAACGACTTCACGCGGTCGCTCGAGCTCATCGAACGAGGCCGTGCGGCAGCCGCCGCGTACCTCGACTCCGAAACCCTCGCCGTCGCGCGTTAGCCAGCCGGAGGTCGCCGCTCCCACACCGTGCATCGCAGGATCTCGACGAACCCGAGGCGCTGGTAGACCGGTCGTCCGTCGTCGCTCGCGACGAGGACCGTCGGAAGGTCGGGCCGGACCGACGCGGCCGCGGCCGTGAGCGCGGCGCCGAACCCACGACCCCGGGCGCTCGGGAGCGTCGCGACCCAATCGATCTCCACGACGCCGTGGGCGACGAACGAACCAGCGCACGCGACCGGCTTGCCGTCGCGGTAGCCGACGAACAAGCGAAGGGCGTCGAGATGCGCGGTCGTGAACGCGGCCGCTCCCTCGTCGGGAACGGGGTAGCCGATGATGAGCGTGCGCTCGAAATCGGCCAGCGTCGCCGCATCCGTGACCTCGACCACCGTGAGCTCGGCTGGCGGCGTGATCTCCAGCGGGCCAGCCGGCCGGAACATGAGAGGAGGGTGGCCGACGAGCCCGAGCCCCTGCTCGCGCAGCGACGGCGTGGGGAACGCGCTCACGAGGATCCACCAGCGGTCCGCGGGAAAGGCGGCGTTCGCCCTCGCGACCACGTCGCGGCAGCCGTCCGCCTGCGGGCGGAGCACGACGGCCGCGTTGTCGTACCCGAACGGCGAGCGCTGGTCCGCGATCACGACGTCGTCGCCGCGGTCGACCACGCCGCCGCCGAGGCGTGCCATGGTCTCGACGCGATCCGCGAAGCAGTGCACGAAGCGGCGAAGCAACGTGTCGCCCACGGGGAGCCATGGCTCCCACCCGCTGACGAGCTCCTCCGTCGCCATCCGACGAAGGGTACGTCGCCGGTACCCTCGAACCGTGGCGTCCGACGTCGCGCTCACGTGGCAGCCCTCGTTGTTCGACGCCGGTGAGCCGGCTGTCGACGGGACGTTCGCGTCCATCCGACGCGAGCGGCTCGACTCCCGCTCGTGGGTGGAAGTCGCGCCGGCGTGGGTCCGTGGCGCCGACGAGCTGTTCGACGCCCTGCTCGAGGCCGTCGGGTGGCGGCAACGGAACAGATGGATGTACGACCAGCGCGTCGACGAGCCCCGCCTGACGTCGTCCTGGAAGGACGCGGACGGCGTACCCATCCATCCCGCCATCGAGGCGATGCGCACGGCGTTGTCGACGCATTACGGCGTCGCGTTCGTGTCGGGCGGGCTCAACCTCTACCGCGACGGGCGGGACAGCGTGGCGTGGCACGGCGACCGCATCCCCGAGGAGCTGACCGAGCCGATCGTCGGCATCGTCTCCCTCGGGCACGCCCGCAGCTTCCGCCTGCGACCACGAGGCGGCGGCCCCAGCCGCGAGTTCCGCATGCAGCGTGGCGACCTGCTCGTCACGGGCGGTCGCTGCCAACGCGAGTGGGAGCACTCGATCCCGAAGGTCGCGAACGCCGGGCCCCGCTTGTCGATCACCTTCCGCCACACCGACCCCGCCCCGCCTCCTCGGAGCGCCGACGACGAGGCACCGTTCACCCCGCCGGATCGGGGGTGACGCACGGGGCGCCGGCGAAGGCGAACAGCTCGCACACGGTCTCCCGCGTGACCTTCCACCCCTCGGCGGTGCGCCGGGCCTTTCCCACCTTGCGGTCGAACGGCGCCGCGCCTTCGTACGCCACCTGATACACGACCGACGCGTCGTCCGGCGCGTTGAAGACGACCCGCTCGATTACCACCTTCGCGGTCTCCGCCGCCTGCGGGTACCGCGAGTCGACTTCGTCGAACAGCGCATCGAGCCCGGACGGATCGTCGATGTTCGCGAGCTTCGCGTCGCGCTCGAACTGCGCGCCGAACACCCTCGTGAACGCGGCGGTGATCGCCTCGTGGGCCTCGGCCTCGTCGGCCGGCACTGCGCCACTCGGCGCAGTCATCGGGACGGGCGGCACCACGATGGCGGGCGCAGGCGCGATCGTCTCCGCACCACCTTCGATGATACGGCCCGACCGCCCAGGAGGCGCTCCTCCCGGAACGCAGCACCGCGCGCCGGCGGGTCGTTCGGCAACAACGCGTACGCGCCGGCGCCGAGGACGACGATCGCGACGAGTGTCGCGATCATGATGCGCTCGAAGCGCCTCCGTTCGTCCGCGTTCCCGCCGTCGCCCCTCATGCCACCAGCGTGCCGCGTGCGCGTCTCGCGCGGGAGTCGCGGCGGCGACCTCGTTGCCGGGCGGGTAGCGCGATGCTCACCGGATGGCCGATGCCACCGACGACCGTCCGCTCGTCCCCTACCCACCCCAGCCAGACGGCGTCCCCTGGCCGACCGACGAGTGGCCGCGGGGCAAGCCGATCGACGCGGTCGAGGCACTCGTCGACGAACTGTTCGAGGACCGCGCGCTCCAGACCACGCACGCCGCGGTCGTGATCCACCGCGGCGAGCTGGTCGCCGAGCGCTACCTCGAGGAGGACGCCATCGGGCCGTCGAGCACACTGATCTCTTGGTCGATGGCGAAGAGCATCCTCCATGCGGCCGTCGGCGTACTCGTGCGCGACGGGTTGCTCTCGGTGGACGACTACCCGGCGGTGCCCGAGTGGGCGGCACCCGGCGACCCGCGTCGTGAGATCACGCTCGACCACCTGCTCGAGATGCGCGACGGGCTCGCGTTCGTGGAGGACTACGTCGACGACTCGGTATCGGACGTCATCCACATGCTGTTCGGCGACGGGCAGCACGACGTTGCCGCGTTCGCGGCGGACCGCCCGCTCGCCCACGCACCCGGCGCGTTCTTCAACTACTCGAGCGGCACCTCGAACATCGTGTCGCGCATCGTCGCCGACGTCGTCGGCAGTGGCGAGGACGCGTACGGCTCGTGGCTCCGACGCGAACTGTTCGACCGCGTCGGCATGCGGTCCGCGGAGCCGCGCTTCGACGGCGCTGGCACGTTCATCGCGTCGTCGTTCGTGTACGCGACCGCGCAGGACTTCGCGAGGTTCGGCTACCTCTACCTCCGCGACGGGACGTGGGACGGCGCGCGCCTCCTGCCGGAGGGGTGGGTCGACCACGCGCGGCGGATGCGGTCGCAGGACGACGACACCGGGAACTACTACGGCGCGCACTGGTGGGTCGCGGCCGACGCCGCCGGATCGTTCTGGGCGAACGGGTACGAGGGTCAGTCGGTCCTGGTGTCGCCCGGCAGCGACTTGGTCGTTGTCCGCCTCGGCAAGACGCCGTCCGACCGATACCCCGAGCTCAAGCGGTGGCGCGCCGCCGTCGTCGACGCGGTCGCCGCGGCAGCCTGAGCCACGTGGCCAAACGATCCCGCCAGAGCCGCCTGCTCGAGCTGCTCGAACTCGAGCCGAGCGAAGACGACCGCTTCGTCGCAGCCACGCCGTCGGACGGGCCGAGCCGGCTGTTCGGCGGCCAGGTCGCGAGCCAGAGCCTTCGTGCCGCGGTGCTGACCGTCGACGACGACCGCC
>DASVEG010000133.1:0-21424 GCA_036380695.1 Acidimicrobiales bacterium | reverse complement strand
TCGCCTCTCGCCAACGGCGGGGCGTTCGGGGGCAAGTCGTCGTCGCCCGTCGCCGCGGCGGCCAAGACCCTCGCCGCGGAGCACGGCCGGCCCGTGCGCGCGGTGCTGGCGCGAGAGGACGTCGTGCGGCTCGGGCCCAAGCGTCCGCCCGTCGCCGCCGGCCTGCGGCGCGACGGCTGCGGCATCGTGCGCGTCGTGAGCACGCCCGGGATCGCCGACGCGATCCGCGCCGTGCTGCCGCTGGTCGAGGTCGAGGAGGTCGACGTGCCCGGCCCGACGACGTCCGCCGAGATTCGCGCCGCAGGGTGGGCGGAGGCGGCCGTGTTGCAAGCCGCGCTCGTCGGCGACGCTGACGTCACGATCGAGGCGCCCAACGGGGCGACGGCGACGGCGTCGATCGCGACCGGCGGGAGCGTCCGCGTACGCGTCGCCTGCGGCGATCCGCTCGACGCGGTGGTGCTGCGGTCGTATTGCATCGGCGCCGCGCACATGGCGTTGGGGTGGGTGGGTTCCGAGGCCATTGCGGTCGACGCCGCGGGAGTCGTGCACGACCTCACCATCCGTTCGTTCGGCATCCGCCGCGCGGTCGACATGCCCCACGTCGACGTCGTCGTCGAGCCGTCCGACGGCGCGCCCGTGAACGGGTCCGACGCGGTGTTCGCCGCCGTCGCCGCCGCGTACTGGATCGAACGTGGCCTCGCGCCCGACTGGCCGCTCGACCGCTGACGGCCACTAGACAAGGGGCATGCCGGACACGCCGAAGCCCCGAGGGCCGTACTCCCCCATCGTGCGAGCAGGCGACTGGCTCGTGACCGCGGGGCAAGTGGGCATCCGCGACGGGCAGCTCGTCGATGGCGTCGTCGAGCAGACGCGCCAGTGCCTCGCCAACATCCGCGCGCTGCTGGAGTCGGAGGGCGCGTCGATGGACGACGTCGTGAAGACCACGGTCCTCCTTGCCAGCATCGACGACTGGTTGACGATGAACGACCCGTACCTCGAGGCCTTCGGCGACCACCGCCCCGCCCGGACGGCCTACGCCGCGGCCGGCCTCCCTATCGGCGCCCTCGTCGAGATTGAGGCCTGGGCCTACGTCGGGGGAAGATGAACGCGTATGGACCCCGGAGCCGTCCTCGTCGTCGTCGCCGTCGTGCTGGTGCTGCCGCCACTGTTCATGATGCTCGGCCTTCTCGTGTCCGCCGCCATCGGCTGGACGGCGAAGACCAACGCGGAGGCCGTGCACGAGGGCAGCGAGCTCATCGAGACCAACTACTGATCGCTTTTGTGAACCAATGACGCACCATGATGCGCCATCGGTTCACAAAAGCTGGGCCCGCCGCCGAACGTGCGACGTAGGCGCTACGCGCGTGACCAGTTGACGGCGCAGTAGGCGTCGCGGGACGCCGCGGACGACTGCGACAGCGGGGTGTAGGTGCCGCTCGACGCGATCGACACGGCAGCCGCCTCGGCCGACTCCTCGATCGACTGGGCCACCGCGGCGAACGCGATCGGGTCGTTCTCCGCTGACCGCAGCCGCTCGGCGTTGCGCCACGCGTTCTCGCGCATCGCGATGATCGAGTGGATGCCACCTGCCGGTCCGTCGTCGGTCGGCATCGTCGGGTCGAACCGCCGGTTGGCCTCGGGATAGAAGCTCACCCGATTCAGGAACTCGTTGACCTTGTCGTGGTCGGCCTTCCTCGACGTGCCGTCCGCCTTGACGAGCCCGATCTCCCAGAGCACGAACGGGAGGTCGCGCTGGATGTGGGCGTTGATGCCGAGCAACGCGTTCGTGTTGCCGTCGACCCGCTTCTGGTCGGCCACGGTGAACGCGACCCTCCATGCCCGGGGCGTCGCAGCGACGTCGCCGCGGTGCCACGCGTCGAACGCCTCGAAGTAGTAGCGGGCGAACACCGCGTCCTCGTGGTTCACGAAGCCGGGGTCTTCGAAGAACCCCGGGGTCACCGCGGCCCTCCGGTACTCCTCGGTCGTGCGGAGGTACGCGAGCGAGAACATGGTGTCGTGGTCGCAAGCGGCGGCGAGCCGGTCGAAGCGGCGCGTCATCTCGCGGACGACGGCGTCGACGCACTGGATCTTCCCGCTCTTGCAGTCGTTGGCGCTGGTGGGGTCGTAGCCGGCCGTCAGGCCGGGGAAGACGTCGGCCCAGTTGAGGAATAGGGGGTCCTCTGCGGTCGCCGCTCCAGCGGAGAGAACGACCGAGAGGATGAGTGCGACGGCAGCAACGGTGACCCTACGCATACGCCTGACAGCATGCGGTGACGGGACGTTGTCAGACCATGGCCCAGACGGGGGGTTTGCCTCTGGTCAGACCGACCAGCGCGGCTGCCCGAAGCGGTAGCCGACCGATCGAACCGTCTGGATGAGCGATGCGTGCTCTTCGCCCAGCTTTGCCCGGAGCCGGCGGATGTGGACGTCGACCGTGCGCGCCCCGCCGTAGTACTCGTAGCCCCACACCCGGCTGAGCAGGATCTCGCGCGTGAACACCTTGCCCGGGTTCGTGGCCAGGAACTTCAGCAGCTCGTACTCCATGTACGTGAGGTCGAGCGGCCGGCCGGCGATGGCCGCCTGGTACGTCTCGAGGTTGAGCACGAGCGGGCCGTACTCCACGAGCTCGGGCCGGGTGCCCGTCCCCGTCCGCCAGAACAGGTGCTTGAGCCTCGCCTCGAGCTCGCGCGGGTGGAACGGCGAGAGGCAGAAGTCGTCGAACAGGTCGTCGCGCAGCTCGAGGTCGCCGAGCTGCCCGCCCGAGACGAGGAGCAGCAGCGGCTCGAGCGGTACGTCGCGACGGCGAAGCGTGCGGCAGAAGGCGAAGGCGGCCTCGGGGTCGAGGTGGGCGAGCACGACCGCGCCCGACCATCCGTCGGCGGGTTCGAGGCGCGCCGCCTCTTCGGGCGTCGACGCCGACTTCCACGGGTAGCCCGCAAGGTCGAGCGCCTGCGCCAGCTCCGGCGGCGGCGGATCGGGGTGGAGGAGGAGGGGTTCCACTCGTGTGCTCGCCTACAAGCTTGGCAGGTAGCGGTCGAGCTCCCACTGGGAGACCTGCGCCTTGTACGCCGCCCACTCGTCGCGCTTGTTCCGGGTGAACCACTCGAAGACGTGCTCGCCGAGCGCGTCGGAGACGACCTCCGATTGCTCCATCTCGTCGACGGCCTCGCCGAGGCTGCCGGGCAGCGACTCGATCCCCGCCGCCTTGCGCTCCTCCGTCGTCATCTCGAAGACGTTGGCCGCGGTGTTCGGCGGCAGCTCGTAACCCTTCTCGATGCCTCGCAGCCCCGCGGCGAGCACGACGGCAAACGTGAGGTACGGGTTGCACGCGGGATCGGGCGCCCGGTACTCGATGCGGGTCGAGTCGGTGCGCCCGGCCTTGGCGTGAGGGACGTTGACGATCGCCGAGCGGTTGTTGCGCGCCCAGCTCACGTACACCGGTGCCTCGTAACCGACCACCAGCCGCTTGTACGAGTTGACCCACTGGTTCGTCACTGCGGTGATCTCGCGGGCGTGGGCGAGCAAGCCGGCGATGAACCCCTTGGCCACGAGGGACAGGCCGTCCGCGTCCTCCGGGTCGTGGAACGCGTTGCCGTCGCCGTCGAAGAGGGAGAAGTGGGTGTGCATGCCGGAGCCCTGCACGCCCGCGAGCGGCTTCGGCATGAAGGTCGCGTGCACGCCGCGCTCGAGAGCGATCTCCTGCACGACGTGGCGCACCGTCATGATCGTGTCGGCCATCGTCAGCGCGTCGGTGTAGCGGAGGTCGATCTCGTGCTGGCTCGGCGCATCCTCGTGCTGGCTGTACTCGACGGGGATGCCCATGTCCTCGAGCGTGAGCACGGTGCGGCGGCGCAGCTCGGCCCCGATGTCGTTCACCGTCATCTCGAAGTAGGTGCCGCGGTCGAGGGGCTCGACGGGCTGCCGCGGGTCGCTCGACGCGAAGTAGAAGTACTCGACCTCCGGCGCGGCGAAGAACGAGAAGCCCATGTCGCGCGCCCGCTCCAGCTGGCGCTTCAGCACCTGGCGCGGGTCGCCCTCGAACGGCGTGCCGTCGAGGTTCACGACATCGCAGAAGATGCGGGCGACCGGGATGTCCATGCCCCCGTCGCGCCAGGGGAGGACCTGGAACGTCTTCGCGTCGGGGCGGGCGAGCACGTCGGACTCCTGCACCCGGCTGAACCCGTCGACCGCGGAGCCGTCGAAGGTCATCCCTTCCTCGAGCGCCGTCTCCAGCTCCGCAGGCGTGATGCTGAACCCGCGGCGGATCCCGAGCACGTCGGTGAACCACAGCTGGATGTACCGAACGCCACGCTCCTCGACGGTCCGGAGTACGTAGTCCTGGTGCCGCTCCATGCGGGCCAGTGAACCACCCGTTTCCGCAGGTCCGGCCGCTGTAACAGAGCGTTCACACAACGGGAACGGACGGGAAACGCGAGGATCGGTAGCGTCTGAAGCCATGAGCTACATGGCCGAGTACATCTGGATCGACGGGACCGAGCCAACGCCGCTCCTCCGCTCGAAGACGAAGGTCTTCGCCGATGGCGACAAGCCCGGCATCTGGGGCTTCGACGGGTCGTCCACCAACCAGGCCGAGGGCCACGCGTCCGACTGCGTGCTGCGGCCGGTGTTCCAGTGCCCCGACCCCATCCGGGGTGAGAACCACCTCCTCGTGCTCGCCGAGGTACTGCTGACCGACTTCTCGCCGCACCCGTCGAACACGCGGTCGGCGCTCCAGGAGGTCGCCGAGGCGTACGCGAGCCACGAGCCGATCTTCGGCATCGAGCAGGAGTACACCCTCTTCAAGGGCACCCGCCCGCTCGGCTTCCCCGACAGCGGTGGCTACCCCGGGCCTCAGGGCCCGTATTACTGCGGCGTCGGCCAGGACGAGATCTACGGCCGCACGCTCGTCGAGGCCCACATGAAGGCATGCCTCGACGCCGGCCTGTCGTTGTCGGGGATCAACGCCGAGGTCATGCCCGGCCAGTGGGAGTTCCAGATCGGCCCGCTGCCCCCGCTCGAAGCGTCCGACCAGCTCTGGGTCGCCCGCTGGCTCCTCCACCGCCTCGGCGAGGACTTCGACATCTCGGTCACGCTCGACCCGAAGCCGGTGCGCGGCGACTGGAACGGAGCCGGTGCGCACACCAACTTCTCGACCAAGGAGATGCGCTCCGCGTACGACCCGATCATCGCCGCGTGCGAGGCGCTCGGGAAGAACTGGGAGGAGCACGTCCACAACTACGGCTTCGGCATCGAGCACCGCCTCACGGGCCTGCACGAGACCGCGCCGTGGAACGAGTTCTCCTACGGCGTGTCGAACCGTGGGGCGTCGGTGCGCATCCCGTGGCAGGTGGAGAAGGACGGCAAGGGCTACATCGAAGACCGCCGCCCGAACGCCAACTGCGACCCGTACGTCGTCACCCGCCTCATCACCAACACCGTCTGCTCGGCCTTCGACGCCGGCAAGTAGCGCCCGCGTCACCGCCACAACCTCGTTCCGGAGGCAATAGAGGCGGTACAACCGCCTCTATTGCCTCCAGAATCGCCCCGGGCCTGCCGATTTCCCTTTCGTGCTCGCGACGCTCGTTCTCGGAGTGACGTCGGCCGCTTGCTTCCTGGCGCTCGCTCGTGCCGCGGTGCGGACCCCGCACGACGTGTTCCGCGTCATGTCGCTCGCGATGGCCGCGTCCGCCGGCATCGTCATGCTCGTCTCGCCCGCGGCCGGTGCCGCGCTCCTGGCCCCGGTCTTCCTGAGCCGGCGCATGGCGAACCAGCCCGTGCCGGCGACCGTTCCCGCGCTGCTCGACCGGTATCCGCGCCGCTCGTCGTCGGAGTAGCCGCCCGTCGGGCAACATCTGCCCGTGGCGACGTGGATCACCAAGCTCGACGTTCCGGCTTCTGCGACCGGCCCGCGGGTCGCGGTCAAGGACGCGATCGACGTCGCCGGCGTGCCGACCACCGCCGGTTGCGCAGCGCTGGCCGACGTCGCCGAGCCTGC
This sequence comes from Acidimicrobiales bacterium, assembly GCA_036380695.1. Lineage (GTDB taxonomy): Bacteria > Actinomycetota > Acidimicrobiia > Acidimicrobiales > CADCTF01 > DASVEG01. The sequence goes on along the minus strand of DASVEG010000133.1, from coordinate 15,429 downwards.
CGCCGCTGACGCGGCGTGCCTCGCGGGTGCGCGTGCTGCAGGCGCGCGGCTCGTCGGGAAGGCGAACCTGCACGAGCTCTGCTTCGGGACGAGCGGTGCCAACGACTGGTACGGCATGCCCGTCAATCCCTTGGACCCGGCGCGCGTGCCGGGCGGGTCGTCGAGCGGTTCGGCCGTCGCGGTCGCAACCGACGAAGCCGACGTCGGCCTCGGCACCGACACCGGCGGCTCCGTTCGCATCCCCGCGGCCTGCTGCGGCATCGTCGGGCTGAAGACGACGTTCGGGCGCGTCCCCGTCGGTGGCGTGTGGCCGCTGGCGCCGAGCCTCGACACCGTCGGCCCGTTGGCCAGGGACGTTGCCGGGGTCGTCGTCGGGATGGACCTCCTCGAGCCCGGGTTCGCTCGGGTCGCAGGCACGACCGCGGCAGCGACCACCGTCGGTCGCGTTCGCATCGGCGGCGTCGAGTCGTTCATCGACGAAGCGATCGACGACGCCCTCGCGCAGGCGGGGATGGACGTGATCGAGGTCGAGCTCGACGGGCTGGCGGACGCCTATCCCGCGTTCGTGTCGATCATCGCGGCCGAGGCGTGGGCGTCGAACCGCGAGTTGATCGACCGCTCGCCCGAGCGCGTCGGCGAGCAGGTGCGGGAGCGGGTCCTCCGGTCGGCTGCGGTCGGCGAAGCCGACGTCGCCGACGCTCGCGCCCAGCAGGCGGCGTGGTCGCAGGTGGTGCGCGACGTGTTCGCGCGCGTGCCCGTGCTCGCGCTGCCCACCCTGGCCACGCTTCCTCCCGAGATCGGCGTAGACGGCGTTGCCAACATGCTCGTGCTGCCGTTCAACCTTTCGGGCAATCCCGCCATCGCGCTGCCCGTGCCCGCGCATCCGTCCTCTCGTCTCCCCGCCAGCCTCCAGCTCGTCGGCCCCCACGACGCCGAGGCGCTTCTGTGCGCGACCGCGGCCCGCGTCGAAGCTGCCGTGGGGCTCGCCGGGGCATGATCTGAACATGCCCCGGCTGCGGATCGCCGCGTGCCAGCTCAACCCCACCGTCGGCGACCTCGACGGCAACGCGGACAAGGTGCTCGCCGCGCTGGAGCAGGCAGAGGCCGCGGGCGCCGACGTCGCGGTATTCCCCGAGCTCGTCGTGACCGGGTACCCACCGGAAGACCTCCTCCTCAAGCCGGGCTTCGTCCGCCACAACGAGGAGGTGCTGCAGCGCATCGCGTCACGCACCGGCCGCTGCGTCGCCGTGGTCGGGTTCGTCGACGCTGCCATCGACCTGCACAACGCCGCGGCGGTGTGCGCCAACGGCGAGGTCAAGGGCGTCTACCGCAAGCGGCTCTTGCCGAACTACTCGGTCTTCGACGAGCAGCGGTACTTCACGCCGGGCAACGAGCCGCTGCGGCTGTACGAGGTGGCCGGCGTGCGCATGGGCGTCTCGATCTGCGAGGACATCTGGAGCCCGACCGGCCCGATGAACGAACAGGCACTCGGCGGCGCCGAGCTCATCCTCAACCTCAACGCGTCGCCGTACTACGCGGCGCGCCACGACGAGCGGGAGAAGATGCTGGCGACGAGGGCCGCGGACGCGTCGTGTGGCCTCGTCTACGTGAACCAGGTCGGCGGCCAGGACGAGCTCGTCTTCGACGGCTGCTCGATGGTGTTCGACGCAGACGGGCACCTCGTCGCACGCGCGGTGCAGTTCGAGGAAGCCGTCATGGTGCTCGACCTCGAGGTGCGGCCGAACTTCCGCAAGCGCTTGCTCGACCCTCGCGGTCGTATCGCGTCCGTCGAGCTGCCGCTCGTTCCGATCACCGACAGCCCCGAAGCCGACGACGACCGGGTCGACGCCGACATCGCTCCCGTGCTCGACCGGTGCAGCGAGATCTACCAAGCGCTCGTGCTCGGCACACGCGACTACATCGAGAAGAACGGGTTCACCGATGTGGTGCTCGGCCTCTCCGGCGGGATCGACTCGTCGCTCGTCACCGTGATCGCGGCGGACGCCATCGGCGCGGAGCGCGTGCACGCGGTTGCAATGCCGTCGCGCTTCTCCACGGAAGGATCGATCACCGACGCCGAGAAGCTGTGTGCGAACCTCGGGATCGAGCTGCGAACCATCGCGATCGAGCCGGCGCACACGGCGATGCTCGACATGCTCGCTCCCGAGTTCGAGGGCCTCGACCCCGACGTCACCGAGGAGAACGTGCAGGGGCGGATTCGCGCTGCGGTGCTCATGGCGCTCGCGAACAAGTTCCGGTCGTGGCTCGTGCTCATCTGCGGGAACAAGAGCGAGCTCGCCGTCGGCTACACGACCGTCTACGGCGTCGACATGGCCGGCGGGTTCGCGGTGATCAAGGACGTGCCGAAGACCCTCGTGTACGAGCTCGCCGCGTCGCGCAACGCGACCGCGGGGTACGACCTCATCCCCGACACCGTGTTGCGCAAGCCGCCGTCGGCCGAGCTGCGGCCCGACCAGCGCGACGTCGACTCGCTGCCGCCCTACGAGGTGCTCGACCCGATCGTCGAGGGCTACGTCGAGGACGACCTCACCGCGGGCGAGCTCGTCGAGCTCGGGCACGACCCCGACCTCGTGCGCCGCGTCGTCCGCATGATCGACGTCGCCGAATGGAAGCGCCGGCAGGCCCCTCCCGGCGTGCGGGTCACGCCAAAGGCGTTCGGCAAGGACCGCCGCTTCCCGATCACCAACGGCTACCGCGGCTGACGCCGTCCTTCGTCGAGCTCCTCCGCGCCGCTGTGTGACGCACGACCACTGGCGCGAGCACGCACCACCGTTGTACTAGTAGCGATAAGTTATCGTCGCTAGGTCAACCGGAGGACGCGGATGCTCACCCGCCTCGCCATCGCCGTCGTACGCCACCGCCGCCGGACGCTGCTCCTGTCGCTCGTCGCCTTCATCGCCTTCGCCGCGGTCGGCGGCGGGGTCGCCGAGCGGCTGTCGTCCGGCGGCTTCGAAGACCCCGGCGCGGAGTCGACGAAGGCGCAGAAGCTCGTCGACGACGTCTTCGGCGCGCCGACACCGAACGTCGTCCTGCTCGTCACCGCGAAGAACGGCAGCGTCGACGACGGCGCGACGGCCGCCGCGGGCAACGCGCTCACGCAAGAGATCGCGGCGTTCGATGGCGTCGACCAGGCCGCGAGCTACTGGTCGCTCGGCAACGTTCCGCCGCTCAAGTCGAAGACCGGTGACAAGGCGCTGGTGCTCGCCCACATCGCGGGCGACGAGGACGAGGTGGACGCGCGCATCGAGGAGCTGTCCGCGCACTTCACCAGAGAGACCGCCGTCGTGACGGTCGGCGTCGGCGGCTTCGCCGAGGTCTTCCGGCAGGTCGGCCTCACCATCGAACACGACCTGGCGCGAGCCGAGGGCGTCGCCCTACCGATCACGCTGCTGCTGCTCGTGTTCGTGTTCGGCAGCGCCGTCGCCGCTGGCTTGCCGCTCGCGATCGGCGTGGTCTCGGTGATGGGCACCTTCTTCGTCCTCTTCGTGATCTCACAGGTCACGCAAGTGTCGATCTTCGCCCTCAACCTCACGACCGCCCTCGGCCTCGGTCTGGCGATCGACTACAGCCTCTTCGTCGTCTCCCGCTTCCGCGAAGAGCTCCGCAAGGGACGTGAGGTGGCCGACGCGGTCGTCCGAACGGTCGAGACCGCGGGCCGGACCGTCGTGTTCAGCGCCCTCACGGTTGCCGCGTCGCTCGCCGCGCTGCTCGTGTTCCCGCTCGCGTTCCTGCGCTCGTTCGCCTATGCCGGCACCGCGGTGGTCGCGGTCGCGGCGATCGCGAGCGTGGTCGTGCTGCCGGCGATCCTCGCCTCGCTCGGCCACCGCATCGACGCGCTCTCGTTCCGCCGCCGTCGCAACCGCACGCCCGAAGCACAAGCGGCGCGCGCCGCCCGCACCGAAGCCGACGGGTTCTGGCACCGGCAGGCGCTGCGCGTCATGCGCAAGCCGTTGGCCTACGCCGTCTCGGTCACCCTGCTGCTCGTCGTCCTCGGCCTGCCGTTCTTCCACATCCGCTTCGGCTTGCCGGACGATCGCGTGCTCCCGGCCGACCTCAGTAGCCGCCAGGTGCAGGACACGATCCGCGGCGACTTCTCGAGCCAGGAGGCAGGGGCGGCCGAGGTCGTGGCGATGGGCATCGGCGACCCCTCGACGCGCACCGGAGACATCGCCGCGTTCGCGACGCGGCTCTCCTCGCTCGACGGCGTCGCGCGCGTCGACGCGGCGACCGGCCACTACATCGGCGGCCAACAGGTCCTGCCCGGTGGCCCGCAGACGGCGCGGTTCGCGACGAACGACCGAGGCGGAGCGACGTACTTCCACGTCGTCCCATCGGTCGAGCCCGTGTCGTCGGAAGGCGAACGTCTCGTGAGCGCGATCCGAGACCTCGACGGGCCGTTCGCCGTGCAGGTCAGCGGAACGTCGGCTCGGCTCGTCGACGCCAAGGCGTCGATCTTCGGCCGCATCCCGCTCGCCGCCGCGATCATCGGGCTGATCACGTTCGCGGTCCTGTTCCTCATGTTCGGGAGCCTGCTCGTCCCGCTCAAAGCGGTGGCGTTGAACCTCCTCAGCCTGAGCGCGACGTTCGGAGCGATGGTCTGGATCTTCCAGGACGGCCACCTCGCCGGCGCGCTCGACTTCACGCCGACGGGCGCCATCGACACGACCACGCCGATCCTCATGTTTTGTATCGCGTTCGGCTTGTCGATGGACTACGAGGTCTTCCTCCTATCGCGCATCAAAGAGGAGCACGACCGCACCGGCGACAACGAGCACAGCGTCGCCGTCGGTCTCGAGCGCACCGGTCGGATCGTCACCGCCGCGGCCGCGCTCCTGTCGGTCGTGTTCATCGCCATGGGCACGTCCGGCGTGTCGTTCATCAAACTGTTCGGCATCGGGCTCACGATGGCGGTGCTGATGGACGCGACGTTGATCCGCGCCACGCTCGTGCCCGCGTTCATGCGCCTCGCCGGTGAGGCCAACTGGTGGGCACCCGCCCCGCTGCGCCGGTTCTACGAGCGCTTCGGGTTCTCGGAGTCGGCGCAGGACGACGATGGCGACCTCGGCCGCGCCCTCGCAGGCGGGTACGGTCTCGCCGTGCCGCCCACCGTCGACCTCGACCTCGACGTCGAGCGCGACGAGGACGACGTCGCGGAAGGCGCGCTCCGATAGCCAAGGCCCAAGCCCCCGTGCGGCGCCGCTCGCGTTCCCCGAGGGGGGAAGGCGAGCGGTTGCGCGACGAGATCCTCGCGGCCACGGAGAAGCTGTTGATCTCGACGGGCGACGCCGACCGCGTGTCGATCCGCATGATCAGCGAGGCCGTCGGGGTGACCGCGCCGTCGCTCTACATGCACTTCCCCGACAAGGACGCATTGCTGTTCGCGGTGTGCCAAGCGCAGTTCGTCCGCTTGGAGCGAGCCATCGAAGCCGCGGTCCGCGACATCGACGACCCCGTGCAGCGGCTGCACGCGATGGGGCACACCTACGTGCGCTTCGGCGTCGAGCACCCCGAGCAGTACCGCATCCTCCTGATGACCAAGATGCAGGTCACCCGCGACGACTTCGAAGCGGGGACGATCCCCGGCGTCTCCGCCTTCACACAACTGCTGCGTGCGGTCGAGGCGTGCATGGACGCGGGCGCGTTCCGCCGTGGCGACGCATTCCTCGTCGCAACCGGTTTGTGGGCCGTCGTCCACGGCATCACGTCGCTGCGGATCTCGATGCACGGCTTCCCGTTCGTGGGCGGGACCGAGTTGCTCGACCATGTGCTCGCGGTCCAGGTGAAGGGGCTCGCGCCGTAGGCGCCTCCGTTCGCATCCTCCTCGCGGCGGTCTGCTTCGGCGTCACCATCCCGCTCAGCAAGTGGGTGCTCGACCACGACTCGGCGTCGCTGCCTTACGCGCTCGTCACGATCCGGTTCCTGTGTGGCGGCGCGCTCGCGTTGCCGTGGGCGTTGCGGCGACCGCCGGCCGCGGGTGAGGGCCGCGCCGCGCTCACGTGCGCGGTGCCTCTCCTCGCCGGCTACCTGCTGCTGACGGTCGGGCTGCAGTACACGACGAGCGCAGTCAGCGCGTTCCTGAGCTACTTGCTCGTCGTGATCGTCCCGGTGATCACCGCGTTCACGCTCCGCCGCCTCCCGAGCTGGCCCGTGCTGGTCGGCATCGTGCTGTCGGTCGCGGGCCTGCGGCTCCTGACGGGCGGCGCGTCGGGCTTCGGGCTTGGCGAGGCACTCAGCCTGGGCGCGGCGCTCGCGTTCGCAGTGCACGTCATCGCGCTCGGTCACGTGGCGCCGCGCATGGACGCGGTGCGCCTGACCTCGTTCCAACTGTTCGCGGTCGGCGCCGCCGCGCTCCCCGTCGCCCTCGCGGTCGACGGGTTGTCGCTGCCGGCGGCTGCCCTCGCCGGTGCCGTCGGCGTCGCCATCGCCAACGTCGCAGGACTCGTCCTGCAGACCGTCGGCCAGCGCGACGTGTCGCCATCGCGCGCCGCCCTTCTGCTCATGGTCGACCCCGTCGTCGCGGCCGCCGGTGGCTACCTGCTCGGCGAGCGCCTCGGCTTCGGCGGCCTCGCAGGGGCTGCGCTCATCCTCGCCGGCATCGCGGCCGCCGAGACCGTCGGGGCGAGCGCGTCGGAGGCCTCGCAACGCTCTTGACCCACCGGTCAAGTTCTTGGAGACTGGCACGGCTATGGCAGACCCGAAGAAGCCGCGCGCCGCATTCGCCCCGTGGGACCGCCGGGAGCTCCCCGGCTCGTTCTCCGTCGAGGAAACGGCGCGCAAGGTGGGCCACTACAAGTGGATCGAGATGAAGCTGTTCGAGGCGCTGGGCGGCTGGGTCGCGACAGTGCCCGAGCTCGACGTGAAGATGCGCCTTGGCACGCACTGCTACCACCACGCTTGGCACTCGGAGCTGTGGCACAAGCGCCTCCCCGAGCTGCGCGAGATGAACCCCGACCGCCTCACGCTCCCCGCGAACGACGCGATGGTCGAGTTCGTCGAGGCGATGACCGAGCCGGAGGCGCCGGAGACGACGATCGAGAAGCTCGTCGGCGTCTACCGCGTGCTCATCCCGCACAAGATCGCGGCGTACACGTACCACCTCAACAACACGTCGCAGATCACCGACGCGCCCACGCAACGGTCGCTCCGGTTCATCCTGCAGGACGAGTACGACGACTGGCGCGACGGCGAGATGCTGATCCAGTCGCTCCTGGAGACGGAGGAAGAGGTGCAGCGCGCCGCTGCCCACCAGGCGCGGCTCGAGTTGATCATGATCCGCGCCGGCGGCATCGCCGGGCCCGGCAGCATCGGCCCCGTCGCCAAGGAGCTCGAGGAGGCAACGGCGTGAAGAAGCTCATGACGTCGCAGGACCTCGCACGCGACGCGCGGTTCAAGCGCGTGCCCATGCAGGCCCGCGCGCTCGACCGCCGGCTCACGGAGAAGCAGCGCGACGCGATCCTCGGCAAGGAGGGCCGCAAGCCGCGCAACCAGTTCTCGCCCGAGCACCCCGACGCGCCCGACCGGGCCAGGGCGATGATGCACGGCATCTTCGTCGGCGAGATCCAGGCGCTCGAAGGCGCGGGCCGCACGTGTTGGGACTTCGAGGTCGGCACCGGCGAGAACGAGGTGCCGTTCGCCCTGAAGCTCGACATGGCGCGCCAGTGCTGGGACGAGGCCCGCCACTGCGAGATCTCCGTGAAGCTCAGCGACCACATGGGCACCGAGATCGGCGAGTTCGGCGAATCCGCGTTCCTCTTCGAGGCGGCATGCAACCCCGACCCGATCCTCCGGCTCGCCGGCGTGAACCGCGCGCTCGAAGGCCTCGCCATCGACGTCTTCAACACGATGAAGGAGTTCGGCGACAAGGCCGGCGACCCAGTGCTCGAGTTCTGCGAGGACTGGATGCTCGCCGACGAGGTCACCCACGTGAAGATGGGGTCCGACTGGCTCCGGCGGGGCACGGAGAACGACCCGGCCCGGCGCGAGCGCGCCCTCGAGTTCCAGCGCATCGTCGACAAGCTCTTCTCCGGCGGCGGCGCCCGCGGCGAAGAGGAGTCGAGCCCGATCAAGCTCGCCCGCCGCTTCCGCGAGCTCGCGGGCTTCGACAAGACGGAGATCGACGAGATCGCCAACCTGTCGAAGGAAGCGCTCGAAGAGGCGAAGCGGGCCATGGCCGGCGCGGCCAAGGCGTACGGCTCCTGACGATGGCGACGGTCAACGTCACGCCGCAGGAGTTCAACTTCGTCAGTTACGACGCCGCGGTGGTCGAGCGCATCGCCGAGAAGCTCGTGCGCGACGTCGGGCTCGGCGACGCGACCGTCGACATCGAGATCGACGAGAAGACGCCCCTCGGCCGCCAGCGCATCGAGTCGGTCGACGACCCGGTGAAGCTGTTCGTCGAAGGGGGCGCGTTCGAAGACCCGACCGAGCCGCGTCACCTCACCGAACGGGGCACGGCCGACGTGCTCGGCCGGCTGCTGTTCCGCGTCGCCGATCGCCGGTCCGGCCGGTTCGACGACGCGCCGGCGGACACCGACATGAGCCTGCAGGAGTCGGTGGCGTGGGACGCGTACTGCATGGGCCGCCTCGAACGGCTCGGCTACGACGTCCGCAAGCCGCGCCGGCAGTACCACTTCCGCACCCGCCACGGGTTCAACGACGTCGCCGACGCGGTGTTCGAACGGTTGTGGAGCGCCGACGAGCTCACCTGGGCCGACGTCGCCGCCGCCTGCGCCGAGACCGAAGCCATCCGCCAGCCCGCGTAGGGCGCGGGCGGTCGTAGCCTGGAGGTCGTGGACGAGCTCGACCGCGACCCCGAGCTCCTTCGTTACCTGCAGGAGGCGGCGAGGCAGCCGCTGCTGTCGCGCGACGAGGAGCGACTCCTCGCCCGGCGGGCGGCGTCGGGCGACGACGAGGCGCGCAGCCAGCTCGTGTCCGCCAACCTCCGGCTGGTGGTCGCCCTGGCCCGCAGGTACGAAGCGTCTGGCGTGTCGCTGCTCGACCTGATCCAAGAAGGCAACGTCGGCCTCGTCCGGGCGGTCGACGAGTGGGAGCCCGACCGCGGGTTCACGTTCTCCGTCTATGCGACGTGGTGGATCCGCCAGGCGCTCGGGTCGCTGGTGCGGCAGGCGGTTACGCCGCCGTTGCTCGCGCAGGTACAGGACACGTGGGACTCGTTCGTCGCCCATGCCGGCCGGCAGCCGACGCTCGCCGAACTAGCGGGCGAGACGGGCCTGTCCGAGGAGGAGATCGTCGACCTGCTCGGGACGCCGCCAGGCACGCCACCCGAGGGGTAGCGCTACGCCAGATCGTGCGCCGAGAGGCCTTCGAGGAGGTCGATGTCCGGCGGCGACGAGAGGATGCCCTCGCACGCCTGAGCCATCTCGACCATCTCGTCGGAGTCGAAGTGGTCGCGCTGGGCGTCCGGGCTGTCCCACTTCTCGATGACGACGAACCGGCCGGGGACGGTCACCGACTGGCACATGTCGATGTTCCGGCACCCGGGGCGCATACGGGACAACACGACGTATTTCGACAGCACGCCCATCAACCGGTCGGCTTGCGTGGCCTCGAAGCGCATCGTGACCAGGGTGATCTCCGGCTCGTTCGCGTCGCGCGGATCGGGCATGCGTGTGACCCTAGTAACACCGACGCGGCGCAGGTCCCGCCCGTTTGCGGCAGGAAGCGCCCGTTTCGCGTCGAACAACGTGTTGGGAGACACCTCAGGAACACGACCGCCGACCCGATCATCGTTAGGTGCGACCGTTCGCGCCCGCGAGGATCGAAGGGCTTGACCGCCCGGGTATGGTCAAAGGCAGACGGTTCTTCCAGAAGTAGGAACTCGCATCGGGGAATGCCGGCAGCGCGCCGTGTGTTGACCGGAGACCCCCATCGTCTCCCCACGCCAGAAGGGTTCAACATTTCGTGCCGAAGGAGCGAGTAGAGCGCGACGAGGAAGATCTCGTCCGGCTGTACCTCACCGACATCGGGCAGTACCCACTGCTCACCAAGGACGACGAGGTCCGTCTCGCCCAGCAGATCGAGGCGGGCAAAGAGGCGCGCACCGACCTCGACAAGGGCGGCAAGGAGCTCACGGCCGCCCGCAAGCGTGAGCTGCGCAAGCTCACCCAGCAGGGGGAGGACGCCGAGCGCACGTTCGTGCAGTCCAACCTCCGCCTCGTGGTGTCGATCGCCAAGAAGTACCAGGCGTCCGGCCTGCCCCTCCTCGACCTGATCCAGGAGGGCAACCTCGGCCTGATGCACGCCGTCGAGAAGTTCGACTGGCGCAAGGGCTTCAAGTTCTCTACCTATGCGACGTGGTGGATCCGCCAGGCCATCACGCGCGGCATCGCTAACACGGGCCGCACGATCCGCCTCCCGGTTCACGCCGGCGACACGCTCGCCCGCGTCCAGAAGGCGCGTGCCCGGCTCGAGCTGAAGCTGGGTCGCCCCGCGACCCACGCCGAGCTCTCTGCCGAGCTCGAGATGCCGGAGGACAAGGTCACCGAGGCGTTGCGCTTCGCGGCCGAGCCCCTGTCGCTGTCCGAGCCCCTCCGCGAAGACGGCGACGCCGAGCTCGGCGACGTCGTCGAGGACCGCTCCGCCGAGTCACCCTTCGAGGTGGCGGCGACGGCGCTGCTCCCCGACGAGATCGCCCGGCTGCTCGGCCCGCTCGACGAGCGCGAGCGCGAGATCCTTCGTCTCCGCTTCGGTCTCGACCGTGGCGAGCCCCGCACGCTCGAGGAGGTCGGCGAGCACTTCAACCTCACCCGCGAGCGCATCCGCCAGATCGAGGCGCGGGCGATGTCGAAGCTGCGTCACCCGTCGAGCGACACGGGCGCACGCGACCTGCTCACCGTCTGACGCGTTTCGACGGTCCGACATCCGACTGCGGCCCCCGCTGGTGCGGGGGCCGCTTCGCGTGCCCGCTCGGCCGGCGTGACGGCGCGCAACCGGTGTGACGGATGCCGCTGACGCACTGTCACCGCCGTGACGGTCGCACCGGACATTGCGGACAAGACTTCGGTTGACGAGGCAAACCCGAACGGGACCTGACCTGCGGCGGGCAGGACGGACCGGCGGGTCGGGGGTGCCTCTTCCGTGCACCGGTGCGGCCACGGGCGGGCGTGGCTGCACCGGTACTCGGCACGGCGGTGGCGGCGGCTGGCGGGCGGCGGGCCCGCCTTCAGTCGCTCGGAGGGATCGGCGAGCACGCGGCGGGGGCGACCGGCAGGACGGACCGCTTTGGAGGCTGAGGGTTGCGGAACTCGCAACCGTGAGCCTCGAACGCGCCGGAGGGAGGCGCGCCGCGTCCATTCTGCGCGACACGAGCCGCGAGTACCGCGGCTGAGGCGCGCACGTTTTCGCGGAGCGACCCTTCGGGTCAATGTTGCGCCGTGCGACCTGCGCCCGCGCTCTGGCACGACGCTTCGAAGCAGGTCCGACAGGTTGCTGAGGTCATGGTCGTCGCGTCTGTCGGCACTCTGAGAACGGTCTCCTCGGTCGCACTCAGGAGGACGGCGGTGCCATTGCTGCCGCCGAGGTAGTAATGAGCGGTCCCGTCACCATCGATGCAAACGCGTCGCCCGGTGGGGCTCACGAGCAGCCGGGCCACGAGTGCTCCGAGGTCATCCTCCTTCATCTCACCCCGGATCAGGTCAGCGGCGTGAGGCGCGCCCGCAAGCCCGCCGAGCCACATGAAGACAAGGGTCAGACCCATGAAGATCAGTGGCGTCTGGGCCGGTTCCGCCCCTCGGCCGACAAGTTCGACTACCACGATCGTGGCCGCGACCCCGGCGATGACGAGGACGCCGTCGGAAACCGAATCCGGAAGCGCCGCCGCGCTCCAACGAAGCAGTGACCAACCGGCGACGGCGCCAGCCGCGAACAGGGCCAGCGAAACGACAGCGGCTGCTGGCGCTCCGATCGAGCTCGCTCTCCATTCGAGGTGCAAGCGCGCCCAGCTGAGGCGGGCGAGGACCCAACCGGGAACGGCGACCACGGTGACGACGATGATCGCGAGGAGCCCGGCGTGGGCGGCCCCGGTGAACAGGTGCCAGGTGCTGACGCCGAGCTCATCGAACGCGACGTCGATGTAGCCGTAGAACCGCTGGGCGACCAAGTGGGCTGCGCCGGCACCGAGGAACGCGTACACGGCCAGCGGCACGATGACCGTCGACCGGCCCCTCGGTTGGTTGCGGGGGTCCAGGACGCCATCCGGTTCGCCCAGTGCTGCCAGTTGCGGCGGTGGGGTCGTCGAACAGCGCCGTCTGGCGAAAGCAGCAGCGGCGAGAAGCCCGATGAGCGCCGATCGCGCGATCACCACTGTCCTGTACGCGGGCATAGCCGTAGGTTGCACGAGAGGTGTGACAACGACTTGCATCCTCGCGGCGGTGCAGGGGTGCGGGTGGCGGAGGTGGACGGGAATCGAACCCGCCGTCGCAGGGTCACTACGACCACCCGCTTTGAAGGCGGGGGGTGCCACCAGGTCACCGGACACCTCCGCAGGCGAACGTAGCGGCGCAAGGATGGGGCCGTGACGATTCCGACGCTGCCTCCGATCCGTCTCGTGCCCGAGCCCCTGAGCGATGAGGCCGCGGCGTTGTTGGTTCGGCCACCGCACGTCGATCCCGTGGTCGGGACGAGGCACCGCATCGGCGGGACGCCCGACGCCGACCACGACGCGCCGGATTGCCCGCAGGGCGATGGCCCGATGACGTTCTACGGCCAGCTCGACGGGTTGCCGGCCACCAGCGCGTACGACCTGGCCGACGCCGGCCTCATCCTCGTGTTCGTGTGCTTTGCCTGCTTCGAGGTCGAGGCCGTCCTGCACAGCGCGTGACTCGTCCTCGGCGCCCGCCGGCGGCAGTCACGCGTCGACCCCGCGCTCGAAGAAGCGGATGAGGTTGGCGAACGGGTCGATCAGCTCCATCGACAGCATGTTCGCGCCAGGCCCCGGTTCGAGTCCGGGGTTCATGAACCGGTAGCCCTTGCCGTGGAGCTCCTCGTGCAAAGCACGGATGCCCCTCACCTCGATCAGCACGGCGCCGTCGGGCGTGCCACCACCGTGGTGGCTGGAGAGGTGCAGCATGGCGGACCGCGCGACACCTCGAGGTAAGCGGGCGACGCCGGCGGATCGCCGTCCTCCCAGTCGACCGCGCAACCGAGGTAGTCGACGTCGTAGAACGACTTGGCCGGCGCGACGTCGAAGATGCGCAGGACCGGCGTGACCGCGAGCAATTCCATCGTCGTCTCCCCCTCGGCAGCCGGACGATCATGGCCGGTGGCGCGCCCGAGCACCGCCACGCCCGCCCGCAAGACCCCATCCGCTTGGCCACGAAGTGGGCTGACGGCCCACTTCGTGGCCAAAAGCCAGTCATTGCGGTGCGCGGTCACGCGCCCGCGCCGACGACCGCGGGAGCGCCCCCGACCGAACGCTCCTAGGCTGCGCGCATGAAGAAGATGCTGCTCCTGCTCGTGCTCATCGCCCTCGGCGCCATCGCCGCGAAGAAGCTGCGGACCGAATAGCCGCCGCGGCGGCGGCCGCGGGAGGCCCGAGCGGGACGCGCGACCGGCGAGCTTCGGCCGCGAGGCGTGCCGCCTGCTCCGCCTTTCGCAGCCGCCACCACACGAACCCGCCTGCTGCCGCACCGGCGACCGCGGCGCCGATCGCAGTCGGCGCAGCGGGCGGCACCGGTACCCGGTCGCGTAGGCGGACGGGTCGGGCGAACGTCCGCACCTCCCACTCGCGATCCTTCGCGATCCTCGCCAGCACGCGGTCGGGGTTGACGACGACGGGATGGCCGACGACCTCGAGCATCGGCAGGTCGGTGGCCGAGTCGGAGTATGCGAACGACGCCTCGAGGTCGATCCCGCGCTCGTCCGCGAGGGCGCGCATCGCCTCCGCTTTGTACGGCCCGTACGCGTAGAACTCCATCTCGCCCGTGTAGCGGCCGTCGTCGTCGAGCTGCGCGCGGCTGGCGATGACCTCGTCGACGCGGAGGAACCGCCCGAGCGGCGACACGATCTCCTCCGGTGACGCCGACACGATGACCACGAGTCGCCCGTCGGCGCGGTGCCGGTCGATGAGCTCGGCGGCCTCGGCGTAGATGATCGGCTCGACCACCGCCTCTAGCGCTTCGGCGACGATCGCCTCGATCCTCGCCTTCTCCCACCCCTTCGTGAGCGCGAGCACCGACTCACGCATGCGGGCGAGCTTCTCTTCGCTCGCACCGAGGTGCATGTAGACGAGCTGGCCCCATAGGGCGCGCAGGACGAGGCGCCGCGAGATGAGCCCCTCGCGGTAGAAGGACCCCCCGAACGCGACCATCGACGCCTTCGCGATGACGGTCTTGTCGAGGTCGAAGAAGGCCGCCTCCACCCGCCCTGTCTAGCGGCGCTGTACCTCGCGCAGGAGCCGTTCGACCTCGCGGGCGACGAATGCCTCTGCGAACTCGGGCGCCGAACGCCGGGCGCGAGCGGCGGAAACGATCATCGAACGCGGTGACAGCACGCGCTCCTCGAGCATCGACGACAAGGCCAGGACGCCGATCACGAGGATGAAGGCGGCGGGCAGGCCGAGGAGCAACAACGTCACGGATTGCGTCTACCCGACCACTCACCCTCGAAACGTTTCGCGCCGGCTCCGGGCGACGCCCCTTGTTCGTGTCGCACCCGGGCGGTAGGTTCGTCGCACCTTCCCCCTTTCCTGATGCTTCGCGCTCTGGAGGGGGCCCGTGCTCCTCGCTTGCTGGTCCGTGAAGGGCGGCAGCGGCACGACCGTCGTTGCTGCCGGTCTCGCGCTCGTCCTCGCTCGTCGCCGCCCTGACGGCGTCCTCCTCACCGACCTCGCAGGCGACCTGCCCGCCGTCTTCGGGCTCCCGCCCGACACCCTGTCCGGCGTATCCGACTGGATCGCCGCAGGCGCGGACGTGCCGCCGGATGCGCGCCGCCGCCTCGAGGTCGACGTCGATCGTGGCGTCCGGCTGCTTCCTCGCGGGTCGCTCCGCGGCGAACTGCAAGCGACGAAGGCGGACGCCGACCGGCTGTTGCGTTCGCTGCGCGACGGCACGCCTGCGGGCGTCGAAGGCGGCCCGACCGTCGTCGTCGATGCCGGCCGCATCGAGCCGGCGTCGCTTGCCGAGGCCGTCGTCGCCGGGGCCACCCACTCGCTGCTCGTTGTTCGGCCGTGCTACCTCGCGCTCCGCCGCGCGGTGGCCGCGCCACTGCGGCCGACCGGCGTCGTGCTGGTCGACGAGCCGGGCCGCGCGCTGAGCCCTGGCGACGTCGAGGACGCGCTCGGCGTGCCCGTCACCGCCGTCGTCCCCCAACGGCCGGAGATCGCGCGTGCCGTCGACGCCGGGCTCCTCGGCGACCGCGTTCCGCGAGTGCTGGCGTCGGCGTTGCGGCGGG
>DASVEG010000132.1:0-9971 GCA_036380695.1 Acidimicrobiales bacterium | reverse complement strand
ATCGGCATGTTCATCGTGCTGTCGCCCCTGATCGGCCTGGCACTCGGTCTCACGATCACGGTGGTCATCCAGTGGGTCTTCCATCGCTACCGGAAGGTGGAGAAGCTCAACAAGGGGTTCCGCCGGGGCCAGCTGATCTCGGCCGCGGCGTTCAGCCTCGGCCACGGCGGCAACGACGCCCAGAAGACGATGGGCATCATCCTCGCCGTACTCATCGCGTCGGGTGAGCTGCCGAAGGACGCCGACGTGCCCTTGTGGGTCGTGCTCGCGGCGCACACCGCCATCGGCCTCGGCACGCTGTCCGGCGGGTGGCGCATCGTGAAGACGATGGGTTCGCGCATCACCCGCCTGCAGCCGGTCGGTGGCATGGCCGCGGAGACGGCGGCGGCGGTCACGTTGTTCGCGGCGTCCGGAGCCGGCATCCCCGTGTCGACCACGCACACGATCACCGGCGCGATCGTCGGCGTCGGCGCGTCGAAGCGGCTGTCGGCCGTGCGGTGGGGCGTCGCCGGGCGGGTCGTGTGGGCGTGGATCCTGACGATCCCCGGGGCGTTCGCCATCGCCGCGGTGTGCTCGCTGGTCATCAGGGCCGTCGCCTGATGGATCGCCGCGCGTTGTTCTTCCTCGTGGCCGCCGTCGCCGCCGCCGTGCTCTATCCCTTCGCGCCGACCGACCTCCGGTGGGTGTCGGTTGGGGTGTCGATCACCTACTTCGTGCTCGCCCTCCTCGCCGCGCTCGACGCGTGGAGCCGCAACCGCCCGAGCGACCGCGGCCCCTCGGCCTGACGCCCCCCACGTTGGCGGGATCGCTCACAGGAACGAACGCAGGAGGCGCGCGCTCCACAGGTCTTCCTGGAACGCCTCGAGCTGCGCGACCGACAGCCCGATGGTCACGCCCACCAGCGCATCGCTGACGAGGCGGACGAACATCCACGCCTTCGCCCGCTCTACATCGACGCCCACGAGCCGGCAGAAGCGCACGATCGACCGCTCCCAATCGCGCGCCGGGTCGGTCATGCTCCCCTTCCGGAACATCAGGAACATCACCGCGTCAACCGCCCGCTCGCCGACCAGCGGGAGCGGGTCGATGGCCAGCCACGGCTCGCGTCCGGCCGTGAGGACGTTGGCGTGGTGGAAGTCGCCGTGAAGGAGCACCCGTTCGGCCCTGGTCGCGCGCACTTCGTCCAGGAGGCGGAGGGCGTCGTCGAGCAGGACCCGCTCGCACGGCGGAGGGTCGCACGACGCGTAGTTGCGCTCCGCTCGTTCGACGACCTGGGTCGCCAGGTCGTCGACGGTCGGAATACCCACACCGTCCGGCACCTGGCGCCACAACCGCGGCAGCAGCGCGGCCGCCACGTCGTCTGCCTCCTCGAGGGTGACCGAGCTGGCGAGCCTGGCACCGGGTTCGCACCGCTCGATGAGCATCGACCCGGTCTCCTCGTCTTCGTCCAGCAGCGCGACCGCGCCGTCGCCGGCCCAGACGCGCAGGGCCGCGGCCTCACCGTGCCGGACGTTGCCGTGCGGGTACGGAAGGTCGACACCCCGCATCGGGACCTTCACAACGCCGCGCACACCGCCTGCTGCGACGACCGGAGCGACGAACGACGCTCCCGACGGGTACGGCGCGCCCACGTCGACGATGCGCCACCGCTCGACGAGCTGCTCGAGGACAGCGGGGAGCGCGTCGAGCCACGCCCGGCCCGCCGCACCGCCCCACAGCGACGCCCGCTCCGTCAGCAGTGGCGGCAGCTCGATTCGCGGTTCGTGCACCGATACCCCGAAATACCCGATCAACGGTGCACAGACGAGGTCATGCCGTCGAGGTCGAGCCAACGCGCGAGGGCGTCGAGCTCGCCTTCGACCGCTCCGGCAATGGCGCGGGTGAACGGCACGTCCTGGTGGATCGCATGCACGCGCAACACGGACGAGTCGCGGTCGGCCGCGGCGTCGACCTTGCCGACGAGCCGGTCGTGGTGCAGGACGGGGAGCGCGAAGTACCCCCAGCGCCGCTTGTCCTTCGGCTTGTACATCTCGAGCATGTAGTCGAAGTCGAAGAGCTCGACCGCCCGCACTCGGTCGTGGATCAACCTGTCGAAGGGCGACAGGAGGGCCGTCCGCCCGGCGAAGCCGTCCGCGGTCGCCTCCGGATCCACGCGCCACGGCCCCGGCAGCCCGTCGACCTCTGCCGGCACGCCCGCCTCGCCGACGATCTGCGGACGGGCGATGCCGACCGCCCGCAGCCACCGCTCGGCCCGGATGGCCTTCGCCTCTCCGGCGGGAACCACCGCGACGTTCGCCGGGTACACGCGTTCCGCGAGGTCCCACAGGCGCTGGCGCCCTCGCCGCCCAGCGATCGCCACCTCACCGCGCGATGCGAGGAGCTCGAGCATCTGCGTGACGTTCCGGTCGTTCGTCCAGCCGGTCGACGCCCACGGGTGCTCACACGTGTCCGGGATGTCACGAGACGCGAGCGGGCCGGACTCGCGCACGTGTTCGAGCACGCGCCGCCGGAACGACTCGTTGGCGGCGAGCCACTCGCTGCCCCGCCCGGCCGTGGCCAACGCGGCCATGTCCGCGAGGTGGAGCCCGAGGTCGCGCATGGGACGGACCATGGCGACGCCGCCGCCGGCCTCCACCGCGCGCCCGCGGTGCTCGAACACGGTGCGGTCCCGTTCGAGCGCCTGCTCGAGCTGCGCAGGCTCGTACCGGTCGCCGAGGCGGCTCCACGCGATGAGATCCGCGCTGGGTGCGACGACGGCGGTGGGATCCAACTGCAGGAAGGTGAGCCGGTCGACGACCGCGAGGAGCTCCGTTGCGCGATCGCGATCGAGCAGTTGCGCGCGCACGGCGATGCGGCGCGCCTCCTCACGGGTGAGCCGTCGCACGGCGGTCATCGCGGACAGCGTGGCCCAACGACGGCGGCGCGGGCGACGGGTCGGACGTGAGCGCAACGCGATGAGTTCGCGTCCGTGCCATCGTCGTAGGCCGTATGCGAATCGTGATCAGCGAATTCATCAGCCTCGACGGCGTCGTGCAGGCTCCCGGAGGCAAGGAAGAGGACACCGACGGCGGCTTCCAGCACGGCGGTTGGTCGATGCCGTTCTTCGACCCAGAGGTGATGGGCGCCAGCATCGACGAGATGAGCGAGCGCACCGACGCGCTGCTGTACGGCAGGCGCACGTGGCAGGTGATGGCGGGCGCCTGGCCGGAGCGCGCCGGCGACCCGTTCGCCGACTGGATCAACGCGGTCGAGAAGCACGTGGTGTCCGACACGCTGACCGAGGACGACCTCACCTGGGGCCCGACGTCGATCATCCGCGGCGCCGACTTGTTCTCCGCAGTCGCGGAGCTGCGCGAGCGGCCGGGCGGCGACGTGAACGTCATCGGCAGCGCCCGGCTCGCCCGCGCGCTGCTCGAGGCGGACGTCGTCGACGAGCTCAGCCTCATGATCGAGCCGATCGTGCTCGGCGGGGGCAAGGGCATCTTTCCTGCGGACGGCGCAGCCCGCCGGTTCGAGCTGCTGTCCACGACGACGGCGAAGACGGGCGTGCAGATCTGCCGTTACCAGCGGGCGCGTTAGGCGGCGGCGCGTCGTGGCCGCCGTGTGGCTCCTCACGGGCGCGCAGGCTGCAGGCAAGTCGACCGTCGCGGACCTGCTCGCTCGCCACTTCGAGCATGGCGTCCACGTTCGGGGCGGCCAGTTCTACCGGTGGGTCGCACGCGGGTGGGTGCACTTCGACGATCGTGAGCGCCGCGACGAGGCGCGGCGGCTGCTCGACCTGCGGTACCGGCTCGCTGCGGTCGTGGCCGACGAGTACGCGGCCGCGGGCTTCACCTGCGTGGTGCAGGACAACATCTACGGGGCAGACGTCCCCGCCTGGCTCGGGAGCGTCTCCGCCCGGCCGCGGCACCTCGTCGTGCTCCGCCCGAGCGTAGAGGTCGTGACGGCGCGGGACGACGCGCGGCGCCGGGCAACGGGGAAGGTCGCCTACGGCGGCGGGTACACCCCCGCGCAGAACGACCTCGACATCGCGACCACGCCGCACCACCTCGGGCTGTGGCTCGACACTTCCGCGCAGACGCCGCAGGAAACCGTGGCGGAGATCCTCGCCCGCCAGCGCGAGGCCGAGGTCGACTGAGCCCGGGTTTCGGCCCCCGGGGACGCAGGCGGGCAGGGAATCCGCCCGGCCGTCCCGAACTCATCGAGTGCACGTTCCGTTGCGGGCCACTCTTGGAGGACGTCTTGCGCAAGCTCTCGATCGCAGCCCTGGCCGCGCTCGCCCTCGGACTCGCCGCGTTCGCGCCGGCACCGGCCACCGCCGGCCCGGCCGACGACCATTCGGGCCCGTACTTCGGCGCGAACAACTTCCCGCCTGGCTGCACGCGCGACCGCTCGCCCAGCAACCCGGACAACATCTGCTACCGCATGAAGACCGGCCTCAACGGGCTCGACTCGCCGCAGATCGACGTGCTCGTGATGGTGCCGCTGTCGCCGACTGCGGAGCGCGACATGCGCATCCTGCGCCAATCGCTCGAGATGTGGGAAGGCGGCATCGACCACCTCGCCGACGCGATGGGCCTCGACTGGCTCGAAGAGGGCGTCGACTTCCACATCACCGTCGACTACATCGACCTCGAAGGCGGGCAGGGTTCGGAGTTCACGACGTACCCCATCGCGGATCCGGAGATCGTCGTCATCGCGTCCAATCCCGTCGGCGGCGCCGGCATCGGCGTCGACCCCGTCGACTTCCCGAACGAGGGCGGCTTGACCGACGACGACCAGGCGCCCTGCCACGGCATCGCGAACCCGTTCGACTTCGAAGCGTGGGAGAACGTCCCCGGCTTCGACAACCACCACGGCGGCCGCACGGGCACCTACACCGAGGACTGCGGCGGCGCCGGCGGCAACATCTGCTTCGCCGTCAACGGCGGGATCGACCCCGACCCCGAGACGATCGAGATCTTCAACCTCTTCGACGTCGTGTCGCACGAGATCGGCCACTGCCTCACGCTCGGCCACGTCGGCGACGGCGGCGAGACGATCCTCGGGCAGGGATGGGGCGCGGTCCCGACCAACGACATCATGTCGTACAACGCCGACCCGCCCGAGCTGAACAAGTGCGTCTCGACGCTCGACGTCGAGGGCTTCGCCGTCCGCATGAGCCGGTTCCTCGACGTCGACGGCGACGGCGCGGTGACCGGCGACGACGTGATCACGGCCAACGACACCATCGGCGACACCGTGTTCGACTTCCAGGTCCAGCACCCGGCCGATCACCTCTACGCATCGAGCACCGGCAAGCCGACCGACTGCCCGCAGCCCGACGTCGGCCTCCTGCCCGGTGAGCGCACCGACTGGACGCCCGATCCCGTGCCCACCAGCGAGCGCGTCCTCACGGTGACGTCTCCGGCCGACGGCACCACCACCGCGCCCGACGGCGCGATGACCATCCGCGGCACCGTCGAGCGCACGTCGGCGACCGCAGCCGAATCGTCGGCCCCGGCCTCGTCGTCTTCAGCCCCGGCTTCGCCGACGCCCTCGTCGTCGTCGGGCGACGCGGCGGGCACGTCGCAGATGTCGACGACCGTCACGTTCAACCGAGGCGGCCTCGCCGGGAACCTGTTCTTCGCCGACTCCTCGACGCTCGGCGTCACCGGCGGCCTTCACCCCGAGACCGACACGCGCCATCACTTCGGCCTCGACGTCGTCAACGCCGACGTCGACTTCACGTTGTCGTGGACGAACCAGTCGGGCCGCACCAACCTCGACCTCTACGTGACCGGCGCGGCCGACTCCGCGAAGACCGGCGCGACGACGAACCTGCCGGAGACGGCGTCGCTGAAGGCCGTGACCGGCCACCTCGACATCGTCGTCGACCCCTACCTCGTCGCCGAGCCCCTCGGCACCACGTACACGCTTCAGGCGGTCGTGACCCCGCTCGACGGCGGTACGGGCGGGCTGGCCGAGCCGGACGCGGACGTCGACGGCGTGCCCGACGCGGTCGACCGCTGCCCGATCCATCCCGGCATCGGTGCCGACGGCTGCACCCCGCTGCGCGCGACGCAAGTGGTGGTGTCGGCCGACGGGACGACGCTCGGCACGGCCGACGTCCACGCCGACTACGACCTCGACACCTTCGAGATCCCCGTGGTGGTGCCGCGCGGCACCGAGACGTTGCGTATCGCGTGGATGGACGGCGACCGCGAGCTCGCCGTGCGGACCCTCACGGTCGCGGTCCCTCCGGACAGCGATGGTGACGACGTCGCCGACACGACGGACAACTGCCCCACGGTCGCCAACGCCGACCAGTCGAACGTCGACGGCGACGGGCAGGGCGACGCGTGCGACGACGACATCGACGGAGACGGCTACACCAACAGCGTCGAGGTCAAGAAGGGCACCGACCCGTACAACCCGGCGTCGACGCCCAAGAAGCGCCGCTGACGCTTCGACCCGCTGCCGCACACGCGCGGCGGTCGTAGGGTGCGCACGTGATCGTCGGGGTGTTGGGGCTGGGGCGCATCGGCGCGACGCACGCCGCCAACCTGGCGCGCATCGGAGGCGTCGACGTGGTCGTATACGACCCCGATCCCGCGGCCGTCGAGCGCACGGCGGGAGCGACCGGTGCGCGGTCGCTGCCCAATCGCGACGCGGTCCTCGGCGAGGCGGATGCGATCGTCGTGGCGACGCCGACCGCCAACCATCCCGACGATCTCGCCGCCGGCGCAGCCGCGGGCGTTCCGATGTTGTGCGAGAAGCCCATCTCGCTCGACGTGGCGTCGACCGCGGCGGCCCTGCGCGTCGTCGAGCAAGCCGGCGTCGAGCTGCAGGTCGGGTTCATGCGGCGCTTCGACGCGGGCTTCGTGGAGATGCGCAGAGCGATCGAGTCGGGCGACCTCGGCGACGTATACCTCGTGCGCGCCGCGAGCCACGACCACGTCCCGCCGCACGAGTCGTACCTCGACCAGTCCGGCAGCGTCTACCGCGACATGCACATCCACGACTTCGACGCGGTGCGCTGGCTCACCGGTCGCGACGTCGTGGAGGTGTACGCGGCGGGCTCCGTCCTGGTCGACGACATGTTCCGGCGGCACGGCGACGTCGACATGACCGCGCTCGTCCTCGTGCTCGACGGCGGCGTGCTGGCGTCCGTCACCGGGGCGAGAGCCAACCCCATCGGCTACGACCACCGAACCGAAGTCATCGGTTCACGCGACGCCCTGTGCGCGGGATGGACGGAGCGGACGCCGTTGCGGTCCGCCGACCCCGCCGGCGGCCCAGGGCCCGCCGACCCGTACCCAGCGTTCCCCGACCGCTTCGGGCCCGCCTACCTGGCCGAGGTCGAGGCGTTCGTGGCGTTGGTGCGCGGCGACGCCGAGAACCGCAGCCCGGGGAACAGCGCGCTCGAGGCGTTGCGAGTCGCCGCGGCCGCCGACGCTTCGCTCGCCGAGCACCGGCCGATCGCCGTGAGCGAAATCTGAACGCGCCGCGACCGATCTACAACGCATCGACGAGCGTCGCCACCCGGTCGGCGACGAGCGGCGACCCTATCGACCGCGCGGCCTCGGCGGCGCGGCGGGAGTAGGCGCTCGCCGCCTCGACGTCGCCGGTGAGGAGGGCGAGCCGAGCGAGGTGGAGCGCGGTCGGGCCCCAGTACGCACCACCGCCGCCGAAGCAGTTGAGGACGACGTGCAGGTCTTCGTACGGACGGAGCGCGCCGGCGAGCACCGGCGCGCTGTCGCGGTCTCCCAACGTCGCGCACGTGTCCGCGAGCACGGCGAGCGCCAGGAACCGGTTCGAGTCCCGCGGGAGGTTGGCGAACCCCTCCCGCGCGAAGTGCTCGTACGCGTCAGCCGCGCGCTCGCGGTCCCCGGCCTCGGCCGCGCACAAGGCGAGCACGGCGCGGTACGCGGGGATGTGCGGGTTGTCGTCGGCGGCTGCAGCGAGGAGATCGACGACCTCGCCGGCGCGCCCTTGAAAGAGGCGGAGGTCGACCAGCTGCACGCCGAGGGCCGCAACGGCCTCCGGGTTCTCCGGCTGGTGGCCGAGCGCCTCGAACGCGAGGCGCTCGGCGTCGTCGAGGCGGCCGTGGACGATCGAAACGAGCGCGGACCACGTGGTCGCGGCCCACAGCCAATACGGATGGTCGAACGCCGCGGCGTCGTCGAGCGCGGCCGCGGCCGCGCGCTCCGCCTCGCCCGACCGCCCGAGGACGAGCAGGTCCTCGACCCGTGACACCAGCGCGGCGAGGCGCCGCTCCGGGCGCAACGACGCCCGCGGCATCGCGAGGATCTCGTCGGCGTCGGCCAGCCTCGCCACCGCCGAGGTTGCGTCGAGCAGCGCCGCGCGCCGGCCGACGAGGGCGGTGGCGACGAGGGCGGCATCGCGGTGTTGGCGCGCGCGCTCGATCGCACGCGCGGTCAGCGCGTCGCGTTCCCGCTCGCTGTCAGGGGTGAGCACGAGCGACACGGCGAGCTCCGCGAGCAAAGGGACCGCGAGATCGTCGTCGCCGTCCGCCAGGCCCGCGAGGGCGCGGCGGAGGCGGTTGGCGCGCTCGTGGTCGGCGAGGTCGACCCCGACGCCGCGCCCGCCGCCGCCCAGGAGCCCGAGAACGGCTTCCGCCG
Organism: Acidimicrobiales bacterium; assembly: GCA_036380695.1. Lineage (GTDB taxonomy): Bacteria > Actinomycetota > Acidimicrobiia > Acidimicrobiales > CADCTF01 > DASVEG01. The sequence goes on along the minus strand of DASVEG010000132.1, from coordinate 1,347 downwards.
CGCGGCGCGCGAGGTCCGCGTCGCGCGCGACGGCGAGCGCGTCCTCGAAGTGGCGGCGCGCGTCGCCCGTGAGGCGGCGCCCGCGGTCGGCGTGGCCCAGCCCGATGAGCGCGGCGGCCCGCTCGTCCGGGTCGCTCGCCACGTCGAGGACCGCGGAGAGCTCGCGTGCGGCTGCTGTCCACGCCGACTGTTCGAGCGCGTGCCACCCGGCGCGCAGGCCGTGGAGGATCGCGCCCGCCACCCCAGGCCGCCCGGCTCTGCGGTAATGGTGCGCGGCGACGGCGGCGGGAGCCGTGTCTTCGAGCGCCAGCGCGAGGCGGAGGTGCAGCGCGGCGGCGCGCGTCGGCGGGGTGGCGTCGACGACCGCATCGCGCACGAGACCGTGAACCCAATCGAACGTGCCGGGGGCCACGTCTGCGAGAAAGCCGCGGCGGGCGAGCTCCTCGAGGGTCGCAACCACCTCGGACGGCGCGTGCACGCTGCACGCGGCTATCGCATCGACCTCAATGCGTTCGCCTGCGGCGGCCGCCATCTGCAAGGTCTCCAACGCGCGATCGCTGAGGGCCGCGACGCGCCGCGCCAGCAGTTCGCGAATCGCGATGGGAACCGCTTCGGGGTCGACGGCTTCGCCGGCAGAGCGGGCCTCGCCCACGATCTGGTGGACGTACAACGGGTTGCCCGCGGTGCGCGCCCGCAACGTCGCCGCGATCGCGTGCGCGTGGTCCGCGTCGACGCCGGACGCGGACAGGAGGCCGGCGACCTCGTCGTCGGAGAGGCCGCGCAGCGCGACGCGCTCGAGCCCCCGGCGCTGCAGCTCGGACAGCAGCGATACGACGTCGCCCTCGGCCTCCTTGACGGTCAGCGCGACGACGAGGCGCTCCCCTCCCAGCGACTCCACCAGGAACCGCACCAGGTCGATGGTGTCGGCGTCCGCGGCCTGCAGGTCGTCGATCACGAGCGCTGCGACGCCGCCGGCCGAGGCGTCGGCGACGGCTGCGGCGAGCGCGCGGAAGATCGACGCGCGCGCGTACTCGGGCTCGGTGGACGGCGCGTCGGCGTCGCCGAAGATCTCCGGCAGCACCGCGGCCAACGTGCCCGCGTACGGGCCGAGGCGGTCGACCGCGCCAGGGTCGGTGGCGAGGCGGGCGACGAGCGACTGGACGACGGGCTCGAACGGGAGCCGCGCGCCCGAGCACCTGCCCCACAGCACGGTCGCGGGGTCGGCGCCTGTCAGCCACTCCGCGAGCAGACGCGTCTTGCCGATGCCGGCGTCGCCTTCGATCGCGACCATGCGCAGCGCGCCCGCTGCTGCTTCGCCCGCGAGCTTCGACAGCCGCGCCAGCTCCG
>DASVEG010000131.1:0-4138 GCA_036380695.1 Acidimicrobiales bacterium | reverse complement strand
CTCGCGACGATCGACGGCGTGGTCGTGTCCGGCGGGCGGGCGCGGTCGGCGCAAGCCGCGCTCGACGCCGACGCGCTCGCGTCCGGTCATCCGTACCTGGCCGCGCTCGACGCTTCGCCGTTCGCCCCGCCCTCGCCGACGGACGCGGGTGCCGACCGGGCGGACGTGCGCGCGCTGGTCCGCAGCGGGGCGATCGTCGAACGCGACGGGTTGTACTTCTCGAGGGACGCGGTGGCGGCGGCGGGCGCGACGGTCGCACGCCTGCTGAGGGATCACCCCGACGGGGTGACGGTGTCCGAGGTGCGCGAGGCGCTCGGCACGACTCGCAAGTACCTGCTCCCGCTACTCGCGCACCTGGACGCGACCGGCGTGACACGTCGCCGCGGCGACGTCCGCATCGCCGGCCCACGGTTGCCCGAGCCGTAGGCGGCCGCTACTCCTCGTCGCCGGGTCGCGCCGCGGCGATGGTGCGCAGGCGGCGGGGCCTCCGGCTGCGGCGGCCGGCTCCCCTCGCGGCCTCTTCGTCGCGAGCGATGCGGGCGACCTCCACCACGTTGGTCATGACCTCGCCGAAGGAGTCGGGATCGGCGAGCAGCCACGAGTGGTTACCGGCGACGACTTCACCTGCGCTCCCGATTGCCTCGCACAAGGCGGTGAAGCTCTCCCTCGGGATGATGCGGTCGTTCTCGCCCCACAGGACGACGACGGGGAGCTTGCGGCGCTTGAGCTCTTCGAGCTCTTCGGTGAGGTCGGCCTTGCGGGCGAGCCCGGCCACCCGCCAGACGGCCCGAGGGTTGCGGATGAGGTTGGGCACCGCGTCCTCGAGGATGACCGGGAGGACGCGCGTCAGCTGCGGCAGGGGAAGCACGTCGGCCGGGAAGTGGATGCCCCAGTCCCACAGGGGGCGTTCGGCCATCGACTTCACCGCGCTGCCGCTGCGGGCCCACGCCGATCCGCCGACGGAGTTGACGAGCACGAGGCTCCGCACCCGGTCGGGGTAGTCGTGCGCGACCTGGACGGCGACGCCGCCGCCGAAGGAGTGGCCGACGAGGAAGACCGGCTCGGTGATGCCGACCGCGTCGAGAAAGGCCTCGACCCACGTGGCGTACCCGTCGATCGAGAAGTCCTCCTCGGGCAGATCCGCGGTGCCGCCGAAGCCCGGCATCGCCGGCGCGAACACCTGGCAGCCGAGGCGAACCAGCCGCTTCAGCGCCCGTTTGTACGAGTGCGAGCCGAGGGCCCAACCGTGGAGGAAGACGACCGGGAGGCCTTCGCCCGCCGAGCCGTAGAGGGCGGGACGGCCGAGCACCTCCGTGCGGCCCCAGACCAGGTGGTGGGACGCATCCGCACTCGCGCTTGCCATCGCAAGCTTACGTTAGGCGCGAGAAAGCACTTGCTCCGACGCCCCGTCTGCTTCTGGGCCTTCTGGGTGGACGAACCCGGCTATACGCCGGAATGTTCCACCCAGAACGAAAGGGGGGGCGGCGGCGGTCCGCTAGCGGCGGGCGAGGAGCTGCTTGCGCTCGACTTCGTTCAGCCCGCCCCAGATGCCGTGAGGCTCACGGATGCGGACGGCGTAGTCGAGGCACGGCTTGCGTACGGGGCAGGTGGCGCAGATCGCCTTGGCCCTCGCCTCTCGTTCGTCCTTCTCGTCCTTCCGCTCGAAGCTGGTCGGCGGGAAGAACACGGCCGCCTGGGGACCCCGGCACGAAGCCTTGATCTGCCAGAGCTCTTCGGTCGTCTGCGCACTCACTGCATCCCCCTTCGGGGGCGACCCTACCGCCGAGCTGAAAATTCAACAAGAGCTAACTTTCGCGAGCGCGTGCCCCCTGACCTGCGGTTTCACCCATTTCGCGGCCCTCCGCGCGCCCGTTCGCGGTAGTCCTCGGCCGCGCCGTCGAGCGGCTCGACCTCGAGCAGGAGGCCGTCGATCGCCGCGACCCGCACGTCGTCGCCGGCCTTGATCGGGGTGGCGCGATTGGTCCTCGCACGCCACGGCGCGTCCCGCACGGTGACCACGCCCTCGGGCGACACGTTGGTCTTGGCCGTGCCGACCTCGCCCACCATCGACTCGCGGCCGATGGTCGGGGTCGAGAACCGGGTGCGCACGACGGCGGGCATCCCGGCCACCATGAACAGCAGCACGCCGCCGAGCACCGCGGCCATCGCGAGCAACGGCATCGACAGCCCGTCGAAGAGCAGGAAGCTGCCGGCGACGAACGACCCGGTGCCGATCACCGTCCACGCCCGCGGCACCCCCACCTGCACGTCGACGGCGTAGCCGAAGACGCCGAACAGCAGGAGGGCGAGGCCGAGCGGCCGGGTCGGAAGGGCGCCGAGACCGAACCCGCCAAGGGCGATGCACACGACGGCGACGGCCGCGGCGACGCCGATCCCGCCGGTGAACAGCTCGAACACCACGAGCAGCAACCCGATCGTCAACAGCAGGTACGCGGCGGTCGGGGTCGAGACGGCGTGCAGGAGCTGCTGGGCGAACGAGGGCTCGGCGAAGCTCACCCGCACGTTCGACGCCAGGCGGCGCTGCGGCGGTCCATCGCCTTCGTCGACGACCTCGGTCGGGACGTCGATGCCTGCCGTGCCGTCGATCGCGACGATGAAGTCGCCGAGCGTCGGCGCGTCGAGGTCGAGCTCGAAGCTCTCGGTCGACACGCCCTCGACGCCGCCGGTGGCGTCCGCCGCGGCGAGGAGGCGCTCGGCACCGTCCTCGGCACGGGCGCTACGCGACGGGCCGACCCAGATCGCGACGGGCGCCCCTGCACGGGCGATCGCCTGTTCCAACCTGCGCATCTCGCCGTCGCCGACGACCGCTCCGCCGCTGTCGAGGCGCACGACGACGAGGTCGCGGCCGGTGGAGTCCGTCACGACATCCCGGAGGAACCGTGCCTGGATGCGGTCGATGTAGCCGCTGATCTCGACGACGGTGACCTCGACGCGTTCGTCGCCGTCCGCCTGCGAGCGGGGGTCTGCTGCGCTCGGGCGCGCGGCCGCGAACCCGGACACGACGGTGCCGAGCGCGAGAACGGTCACAAGTAGGGTGCGGCAGCGGATGGACGTCTCCCGGTTCTGCTCGACGGCCCGGTTGTTCATCGTCGCCGGGAAGGGCGGCGTCGGCAAAACGACGGTGACGGCAGCGCTGGCGCGCGTCGCCGCGGCGGCAGGCCGGACGGCCCTCGTGATCGAGGTCGAGGGCAAGAGCGGAATCGGTGCGACGTTCGGCCGGCGCGAGGCGCTCGGCTACGAGGAGGTGCGCCTCCACCCCGGCGGCGGACCAACCGGCGATGCCGACGTCAGGGGCCGGACGCTCACGCCCGACGACGCGTTGCTCGAGTACCTCGAAGACCACGGGATGCGGCGCGTGTCGAAACGGCTGGCGTCGAGCGGCGCGCTCGACGTGGTGTCGACCGCGGTGCCGGGAATCAAGGACATCCTCGTGCTCGGCAAGGTGAAGCAGTTGGAACGGGCCGCAGCGGCCGACGTGATCGTGCTCGACGCGCCCGCGGCCGGGCACGCGGTCACCTTCCTCACGTCGGCGCGCGGCTTGCTCGACGCGGCTCGAGTGGGCCCCATCCGCGCGCAGGCACAGGACGTCGTCGACCTCCTGTCCGACCCGGCGCGGTGCCAGGTGATCCTCGTGACGCTCCCGGAGGAGACGCCGGTCAACGAGGTCGTCGAGACCGCGTTCGCGCTCGAGGATCGCGTGGGGATCAAGCTCGGCCCCGTCGTCGTCAACGGCCTCTACCCGCCGCTCGATGGGCTCGACGACGACCCGGCCCGCGCCGCGCAGGCTGCGGGCGTCGCGGTGTCGCCCGAGCAGGTTGACGCGTTGCGCGACGCCGCTGCGTTCCGTTCGTCGCGGCAGCGGCTGCAGGCCGAGCAGGTCGCGCGGCTCGCCGACGCGTTGCCGCTGCACCAGCTCCGCCTGCCGTTCCTGTTCACCCCGGAGATCGGGCCGAGCGAGCTCGAGGTGCTCGCCGCGTCGCTCGCCGCCGAGGTCGAGGCGCTGCCAGGGTGACCGCGTGACGCTCGATCGGCTGCCGGCGTCCTCCGCCGTAGTGGTCTGTTGCGGGTCTGGCGGCGTCGGCAAGACGACGACGGCGGCCGCGCTCGCACTCGAAGG
>DASVEG010000130.1:0-12670 GCA_036380695.1 Acidimicrobiales bacterium | reverse complement strand
GTGCCATCCGCGCTGGCACGACCCGCCCGACCGGGACGAGTCGAAAGCGCACCCACCGCAGCGCGTCGCGGGCCACCTTTCGGCCAGACCGCTCGGCGAGCGCTCGCTGCTTTCGCGATTTCTCCCCGCGCGGGCGACGCGTTTTGCGCCACTCGTGCGTACTAGTGAGTGCGGAGCGGGCGCTCGGCCGGCTTTGCCGCGCCCTCTCATGCCCTCTCGATAAATTTCCTGTTACTTCAGCAGGATCCGAACCCGACGCGGCGAATGTCGGAATCGGCGATGACCGACTCCGACGTCTCCCCGCTCATCGAGATCGAGCACGCGGTGCAAGACCGCGCGAAGCAACTCGCGCTCGACATGCACACGCCCGACGGCGCCGAAAAGCTGCGAGCCCTGATCGACGACGAAGTGGCTCGCTGGTCGGACGACTTCAAGCGCGGCCGCCAACCGTTCGACCTGCCCGACCCAACCCTCGTCGCCGAGCGCGCCTACCGCGACATCGCGGGCTATGGACCGCTCGCGCCGCTCATCGAAGACGACGACGTGTGGGAGATCATGATCAACGCTCCCGACGCCATCTTCGTCAAGCGGCACCGCGGCATGAGCGGCTACCACGACGAGTCGTTCCACGACGACGAGCACGTCGTCCGCACCCTCACCAAGATCCTCGACGACGCCGCCGGCTCGCACCGCAAGCTCGACGCCGCCGAAGGCCTGCAAGACGCGCAACTCGACACCGGCGCCCGCCTCCACATCGTCCACGGCGACGTCGGCCGCGACGGCCACGTGCTCGTCAACATCCGCAAGTTCACCGGCGTCGCCTACCGCTCCCTCGACGAGCTCGTGGCGCACAACATGCTCGACGCGCCCGTCGCCGCTTTCCTCCGCGCCTGCGTCCGTGCCCGCCTCTCCATCCTCTTCGCCGGAGCACCCGGCTCCGGCAAGACCACATTGATGTCGTGCTGCGCGGCCGAGCTCGACCCAACCCTGCGAGTCGTCGTCGCCGAAGAAGTCTTCGAGACCGACGTCCCCCTCCCCAACGTCGCCCACATGCAGACACGACCGGCGCGCAACGACCGCCGCGAAGTCGACCTCCGCCGCCTCGTCAGCGGCTTCCTCCGCATGGCCCCCGACGTCGCCATCGTCGGGGAAGTCAGGGACCGAGAAGCGCTTCCGCTCCTGCTGACGCTGTCTTCGGGAGTGAAGGGCTTCACCACGATCCACGCCGGGTCCGCCCGCCAAGCCCTCACGCGGCTGCGCTTCGTGTGCCAGCTCTCCGACGCGGCAAACGGTCTCCCGATGGCCGCGCTCAACAGCCTCGTCGCCGAGTCGGTCGACCTCGTGGTTCACTGCGCGCGCCACGGCGACACGCCGCGCGTGACCGAGGTCGTCGCGGTGGAAGACCTTCAAACCGCACGCGATGCCACCAATTTCACGGTCACCGACATCTTCGCTCGTGACCGCCACGACGGCGCGTTGCGCTGGACCGGGAACGTGCCCGCCCGCGTGACTCGCCCACTCGAGCTCGCCGGTTACGACGTGCGTTCGCTCCTCGACGTCTTCGCGACCGACTTGGCGGCCTCGCCCTCGGCTCCGTCCTTGTTCCGCCAGGGAAGCTGACGTGGTGCGCCTCGCGATCGCCCTCGCCGGCGCGTACGGCGTGTTCCTCGTGTACACGTCCATCGCGTTCGGATGGTCCGGCCTTCGCACGCCCACGGGCACTCGAGACGTGCATCGCCGCACTACACGACAGCAAGTGCACGAGCGCCTCGTCCAAGCGGGGCTCGCAGAGCTGCGAGTTCGCGACGTCGCCGCGGTGATGGCGGTGCTGTTCGTCGGCGCGGCGATCGCCGCGTATGCCATGTTCGGCGGCGCGTTGCCTGCGCTCGTCGCCGGCGCCTTTGCCGCCACCGCGCCGGTCGCGTCGTACCGCGCGCGCCGGGAGCGCCGAGTCAGCGAGGCACGCGAAGCGTGGCCCCGGATGATCGAAGAGATCCGGCTGCTCACCGGCTCGCTCGGGCGGTCGGTCCCGCAGGCGTTACTCGAGGTCGGGCGGCGGGGTCCAGAGGCGTTGCGAACCGCCTTCGTCGCCGCGGAACGCGAGTGGCTGCTCACGACAGACTTCGCGCGGACGACGTCGGTACTCAAGCAACGCCTTGCCGACCCGACGGCAGATGCGACGTGCGAGACGTTGCTCGTCGCTCACGAGGTCGGCGGCACCGACATCGACCGCCGCCTTGCCGCGCTCGTCGAGGACCGCCTGCAGGACCTGCATGGCCGGAAGGATGCGCGCGCGAAGCAGGCAGGCGTGCGGTTCGCTCGGCGGTTCGTGCTCGTGGTGCCTCTCGGGATGGCCGCGGCCGGGCTGTCGATCGGCACGGGGCGAGCCGCGTACCAGACCGCCCTCGGTCAGCTGCTGGTGGCGTGCGGTCTCGTCGTAGTGGCGGCGTGCTGGACATGGGCGGGCCGCCTCCTGCGGCTGCCCGAGGAGGAGCGGGTGTTCCGGTGAGGCTCGCGCTCCTCGCGTGCCTCGGGCTGTGGGCGGGCACGACGCTCGTGCTCGCCGACCGGCGATGGTTCGCCCGCGTCCCGCTCCACCGCCGGCTTCGTGCCTACGCCGCCGGCGACCCCAGCGCAGGCGCAGACCGCGCCCTGCTGTCGCCCGAGTCGGTCCGCGACGTCGTCGCGCCGCTCGCGCGCGACGTCGGCGAGCGGATCGCGCGGTTGCTCGGCGTGCACGACGACACGGCGATGCGCTTGTCGCGCGTGCATGCGGACGGCGACATCGGCGCGTTTCGCGTCCGCCAGGTGGGGTGGATGACCGCGTGCACCGCGATCGCGGCACTGTCGGTCGCGGCACTGCGTGCGCCCGCGTTGGTCGCCGCAGCCGCCGTCATCGCCGCGCCCGCGGTTGCGTTCCTCGTCGTCGAGCAACGGTTGGCCACCGCGTCCGCGCGATGGCAACGGAGGATCTTCCTCGAGCTACCCGTCGTCGCCGAGCAGCTCGCCATGCTGCTGTCGGCCGGCTACTCGCTCGCCTCCGCGTTGACTCGCTTGTCCACCAGGGGATCGGGTGCGTGCGCGTCCGACCTCCGCCGCGTGGTGGGCCGCGTCCGGCAAGGCCTGTCCGAGGTCGACGCGTTGCGCGAGTGGGCCGCGGTCGCGGGCGTGCCGGCCCTCGACCGGCTCGTACCCGTGCTCGAGCTCAACCGCGCGACCGGCGACCTCGGCCGGCTCGTGTCCGAGGAAGCGCGGGCCATACGCAGGGACGTGCAGCGCGAGCTCGTCCAGACGATGGAGCGGCGGGCGCAGCAGGTGTGGATCCCGGTGACGGTCGCGACGCTCGTCCCTGGCGTCGTCTTCCTCGCCATCCCCTTCATCGAGGCGCTTCGCCTCTTCAGCTCGTGACCGAAAGGACCGACGATGGACGCGCTGCTGGCGCTCTACATCCGCTTCACGTTCACACCGCGGGACGACCGCGGCGAGGGCGTCATTTCCGCGGCGATCGCCGTGCTGATCATGGCGTTCCTCGGCGTGGTCGTGTGGGTCGGGTTCAAGGCGACGCTCGACAACACCCAAGAGAAGATCGACCAGCAGGTCGAGGAGATCGGCAAGTAGTCGCGGGCGAGTCCGGGTCCGGCCTGTTGACCACGACGACTGGTGTGCTCGTGTTCATCCTCCTGCTGTTGCTCGCCGTGCAGGTCGTGTACCAGCTCTACGCGACGTCGGTGGTCACCGCGGCGGCCTACGACGGCGCACGCCTCGCCGCCGGCGCCGAGCTGGCCGCGGACCCGGACGTCGAGGCGAAGGCGGCCGCGCACGTCGTCGAACTGCTCGGCACGTACGGCCGCGAGCGCGTCACCGTCGACGTCGAGCGAACCGCGGACGACGTCCTGGTACGGGTCGTCGCCCGGAATCCCGGGTTCCTGCCAACCGCGCTGCGGCGGCCCGCGGGGTTCGACGTCGTCGACCGGACCGTGCGCGTGCGCATCGAGCGCGAGATCGCACCGTGACCCGCGACGACACCGGCCAGGTCGGCGGGTTCGAAGGGGTCACGTTCGGAACGCTGGTCTTCGTCATCGGCGTGCTCGTCGTCGCGAACGCGTGGGGCGTGGTCGACGCAAAGCTCGCGGCTACGGCGGCGGCGCGGGAAGCGACTCGCGCGTTCGTCGAGTCGGACGGACCAACCTCTGCCGACGCGCTGGCGCACGCCGAGGACGCGGCCCGCGCCGCCATCGTCGGCCACGGCAGGAGCGTCGCACGGATGGAGCTCGAGCCAGAGGCCGCGGTGCTCGAGCGCTGCTCACGCGTAACGATTGCCGTGCGGTACCGCGTGCCGCTCGTGAGCATCCCCCTGCTCGGCAGGTTCGGCCGCGGGTTCGTCACCACCGGCCGGCACTCCGAGATCGTCGACCCGTTCCGCAGCGGGTTGGCCGGCACGTCGAGGTGCGCGGCATGACGAAGGACGAGCGGGGATCGGTCCTGATGCTGGTGCCGGCGGCGGTCCTCGTGCTGTTGGTGCTCGCCGCCATCGCGATCGACTCCGCGGTGATCTTCCTCGCCTCGCGCGACCTGTCGAATCGCACGGCGGCCGTTGCCAACGACGTCGCCGGCGCCGCGGTGTCGGATGCGTCCTTCTACGGAGGCGCAGGCGTCGTGCTCGACGGCGACGCGGCGCGCCGGTACGCGGCGACCGCGTTCGCCGCGCCGTCGAAGCCCGAGGGGTACGTGGCATGGGCTGGCGAGGCGACGGTCGTCGGCGACCGCACCGTCGAGGTGGTGGCGTGGGCGGAGGTCCGCCACGTGTTCGCCGGCGCCATCCCCGGCGTCGACGGCGTGACGCGAGTGGAGGCACGGTCGGTCGCCACCGCGCGCGGGGGCGAGTAGGGACCGGCGAAGCGCGGTCGGTGTGCGGAGACGTCGCGCGTCAGCCGCGGCGCTCGCGGCTCATGTCGCGTGGAATGGACCGGCGGCCCACTCCGGGCGGGCCTTCTTTCGTTCCATCGCCTGCTCGACTAATCCGCGACCCTCAGCCGACGAAGAGCCGACGACTCCACGGCGCGTAGGTCATCGAGTTCGCGGCCCAGCATCGTCGCGACCTCCCCGAACGTGCGAGGTTTGCCTGCCTGGTCGAGTCCGAGGCGAGCGGACAACACTTCCCGCTCGTCGTCGCTCAAGTCCGCCATCATCGGCTCGACTTCCGTTCGCGGGTCACTCATGACGCGGCGCATCCGGTCGCGATCCCGCCGCCGCTGCCAGACGGGAAGAACGCCTCACAGACGTAGACCCTCCCTCGTATCCGATGCACGCGAACCCTCCCTCGCTCAACGCGTTGCAACCAGTCCCTGCGACCGTCAGGCCACCCGCAGGTGATGCCCACAAGGTCAGCGCCGCTACCCCGCCGGCGGCGGCTACGCCGACCCGACGCGGCTCGATCACGTCGAATCAGTGCGAGAGCTTTTTAGTCAGTTGAAGAGGTCGCTCGACGGCACGCACCACCGCATCTCCCGCGAGCACGTCGAGCGGTACCTGGCCGAGTTCGACTTCAGGTATTCGACGCGCAAGGCAAGCGACGACGAGCGCCTGGCCCTCATGGTCCGACCGTCGGACGGCGTGAGGCTGACCTACTGCGGACTCAAGGCTGCTGCGTAGCCTCGTCGTCGCCCTCATCCGTGTCGTCACCCGAAGGTGGCACGTTCAGGAGTTGGCGGAGCGCTTCCTCGGGGTCGCCGCGCAAGACGAACCGCTCATCGAGCTGCTCGTCGGTCGGGCGGTCAGCCTCTGAGGTCCCCTCTGATGTCGCGGCCATGAGTCCCTTCCGAGGTCGGGCGCTTTCGGGCGCTCGACCGCAAGGAGGCCACCGTCCGTCGGAAGTGTCGATAACGCTCTGGCTGATAACCAGCCGGACACTCGACCGACGGGGGGTGGCCCTTTTTTTGTCTCGCCTCTGCACAAGTATTCCTTGCGAGTATTCCTTGCGAGCAAAACGAAACTGATAGCAACTGTCGTGATCCTCGTGACAGTTACGTGCGTGTAATGGCGCCCGCTTGCGACTACGTGCGCCTACGTGCGGCTGGTGGCGGACGACGTGACTCTCCCGCCCCCGTAACACATCTTGGGTCCTTCAAGTGCATCATCATCAGTTTCGTGCTATCTCATGTCAATGCACACCGAGCCTCTCCGCCGCCTCCTCCCGCTCCCGATCGCCGAAGTCGCGGGCGTCGCCGCGGCGCTCGCCGCGGTGCTGGCCGAGCGGCACGACCGCGGCGAGGCGCACGGCGGCATCTCGCTCGACACGGTGCTGGTCGGCAACGGCCGCGTCGACCTCTCGCCGCCGCCCGCGACACTGCACGAGGGCACGATCGCACCGTCGGCGCCGGACGACGTCGCCGCCCTCGGCCGGGTCGTGACCGCCGCGCTCGCGGCGTGGCCCCTGGCGACCGACGCGGGCGCGGGCGGCGCAGGCGAGGCCCTCGCGGCCGTGGCGGCGGAAGCGCGCCGCGCCGCGGTCGTCGGCGCGCCGACGGCAGCCGACCTCGTCGCGCGGTTCGCCACCGCCGTGCAAGGAGCGCGCCTGCCGCGCCCGCGCATCGTACCGACGAAGCAGCACCCACCCGCCTACCGACCACGGCATTCGCAGGCGCGGGTCGCGTCTCGGGCCAGGTCGGGCGCGTTGCTCGCCGGCTGGCTCGGTGTCCTCGCCATCACGATCGCCGTGCTGACCCCCGCCGGCGGGATGCTCGCCGCGCCCCCCGTGTTCGACGGTCTCGCTGCGTGTGCTGGCTGGGCGGCGTCACGCGCACCAGAGGTGGCGTTCGTCGCGCTGCTGCGCGTCGTCGTGCTGAGCCTCGCCTGGTATCTGCTCGCGACGACCGTCGTCGACCTCGCCTGCCGCGCGGCGCGGTTCACCCGCGCGGCCTCGCTCGCCGACGCGCTCACCGCGCCGTCGTTGCGCAAGCTCGTCCACGGCACGGTCGGCGCGTCGGTCGCGGCGGGCGCCCTCGTCGTCACCACCGACACCGCGCCGGCCCCGCGCCGGCCGGCCGCGAGCGCGGAACTCCGCGCCAACGCGGCGCCGCCATCGACCACAACGACGGCGACAAGCGCGCCGACGACGACCAGCACGACGACGGTCGCGCGCCCCGCGACGCCGCCGCAGCCGAGCGTGCCCGTTCCTCCCCCGCCGGCATCGCCCGAGCGCGAGTGGGTCATCGCGCCGGGCGAGCACCTCTGGTATGTCGCCGAGCGCGTGGTGACGGAGGCATGGGGCGAGCGGCCCACCGACGTCGAGCTCGTGCCGTACTGGGCGGCCCTCGTCGATGCCAACCGTGACCGGCTCGCCGACCGCGACAATCCCGACCTGGTCTTCGCGGGCCAGTCGGTGCGCATACCCGAACCGCCACCGTCACGAGGCGCGACGACACGCTGACAAAACGTGAGCTTGTGTCACCTTCGTGCGCCCCTGGGTACACGGCTATTGACCCCGGCCACCCAAAGGACAGCGGACGCCTGATGCTACGCCGACACGTCGAACAGCAAACGCCGTCCGTCGTGGCGGGGCCGATCGAATTCCGGTTCACGCCGACGTCGCCCGTGAGCGTCCGTTTGGCCCGCCGGGTCGTCGCCAACTGGCTCGAGGCACACCCGTCCGTCGACGGCGACGGCTTCGACGAACTTCTCGTCGCCGTCTCCGAGCTGTGCACCAACGCGGCGACGCACGCGTCGGGTGACGTCGGTTCGGTGGCCATCCGCGTCCGGTTCGAGAATGCTGCAGTAATCCTCGAGGTCGAGGACGACGGCCCTGGGTTCGATCCCGACGAGGTGATCGACCTGACGAGGATCGAGAGCTACGACGAGCACGGCCGCGGCCTGTTCATCGTGAAGAGCCTCGTCGACGAGATGACCGTCGACCACGTCCACGGCCGCACCGTCGTCGCCTGCTCGAAGGACGGCATCATCCGCACCTGATCGCCTTTTGTGCACCGATGGCGCACGATGATGCGCCATCCGCACACAAAACGAGTCAGCGGAGGCGGACCGCGACTTCGTTGGCGAGCAAGCGGCCCTCGGGGGTGAGCACGAGGCGGTCGTCGCGGACGTCGACGAGGTCGGCGACCGCGTCGCGATCGCTCGACGACAACGCTTCGGCCGGCACCCCGCGGCGCGTCCTCAGCGCGAGCGCGAGCGACTCGAGCCGGCGCGCGTCTCCGTCCAACCGCTCCTCGCCCGCGACTGGCGACCGCCCGGCACCGATCGCCGCGATGTAGCGGTCGGGCGTCCGCACGTTCCACCACCGCCGCGCGCCGTCGAAGGAATGCGCCGCGCACCCGACGCCGCGGTACGGGTCGCCCGACCAGTACAACGAGTTGTGCTTGCACTCGTGGCCAGGGAGCGCCCAGTTCGACACCTCGTACCAACGCAACCCGGCTGCGGCGAACGCACCGTCGGCCGCGAGGTACTTCGCGGCCTGGTCGTCGTCGTCCGGGTGACGGGTGGCGTCGCGAGCGAGCGGCGTGCCCGCCTCCACCGTCAACGCGTACGCGCTGACGTGCGGCGGCTCGAATGCGAGCACCGCGTCAACCGTTCGTCGCCACTCGTCGAGCGTCTCGCCCGCCGCGCCGTAGATGAGGTCTACGTTCCACGACGCGAAGCCCGCCGACGCGGCCAGCCTCACCGCCCGCTGCACCGCGGCGACGTCGTGCTCGCGACCGAGCGACGCGAGCACCGAAGGCACCATCGACTGCACGCCGAACGACACCCTCGTCACGCCCCCGGCGGTGTACGCGTCGAACAGGGCGGGCGTGACCGTCTCGGGGTTGCACTCGACCGTGACCTCGGCTCCGCCGGCCAGCGGGATCGCCCGCAGCACGCGCAGCAATAGCTCGGTCGGTATGAGCGACGGCGTGCCGCCGCCGAAGAACACGCTGCTCGCGGGCGGCAGGTCGGCACGCCGGATCTCCTCGACGCACGCGTCGACGTACGCCTCGTGGAGATGGTGGCGATCGGTCCACGTCGCGAACGCGCAGTAATCGCACCGCCGCGAGCAGAACGGGATGTGGACGTAGACGCCGAAGGGCGTCATCTCCGGTGGGGCGTCAGCGGCGGAGGCCGAGCTCGTCGAGGCGGCGCCGCATGCTCTCGGTCGTCGTCTCGAACAAGCAGGCGATGGCGCGCAGGTCTTCCGACCGGATCGTGAGCACCTTGCCGTTGAAGTCCTGCCGCTGCACCTGGATCATCCCGAGGTACCTGGTGAGCATCTCCCGGTCGTTGCCCGCCAGCTCCTGGAGCTTGGTCAGGTCGATCGACACGCGATCCTCGTCGTACCGGCGCACCCCGCGGGGCGGCGTCGGGTCGGTGGCGGCGGTCAGGTCGATCACCTCGTCGTCCCTGACCCGGCCGAATTCGTCCGGGTCCTGCGGGAGCAGCTGGTCGACGGGCACGTTGTAGAACTTGCCGAGTCGCTGCAGGCGTGGGACGGAGATCGCCCGCTCGCCGCGCTCGTAGGCCCCGAGGACGGACGCCTTGAACTCTTGGTTCGACGAGGCCTCTACATCTTGCAGGGACAGGTTCTTCTGCTTGCGAATCAGCCGCAGCCGCTCACCAACGCGCTGCGCGTAGCTGCTCGGCATCGAGTTGTCACTCACGGGTCTCGACCCCCTCCAGTTGGGATCAGTATTCCACGTTCAGACTCAGAAATCCCACCTTGCGTGGTGATTTTTCCCAACGTCGACCGCGGAACGCGTCGTCACGGGTCCGATTTGCCCGGTTTCACCAGCCCCTGCCGAAGCTGTGCCAGCGTCACCCCGGCGGCGATCGCGGCGGTTTCGGCCCGGTAGACGTGGCTCCCGAGGCGCACCAGGGCGTCGGCGAACGCCAGCTCGGCGTCTGTCCAGCCGCCTTCGGGCCCGACGAGGACGGCGGGATGATCGAGCGTCGGTGCGTCGCCGCGGCCGTCCGCCAACGCGAACCCGCCGCCGAGGACGCCAGCCAGCCCGGCGAACGGCAGCACGGGGCACACCTCCGGCAGCCAGGTGCGACGGGACTGCATCGCGGCTTCCCTCGCGACCGTTCGGAACCGCTCGAGGTTGCGCTCCGCCTTCGACTCGTCCCACCGGACGACGGATCGCGCGGCCACGAACGGCACGATCCGGTCGATGCCGCACTCGGTGAGCTTCTGGACGATCCACTCCGGACGGTCGCCCTTCACCAGCGCGAAACCGACGGTCAACAGCGGCGACGGCCGCGCCTCGCGTTCGACCGCGCCGGTCGGATCGAGGTCACCCTCGCGGGCGAGCACGCACGGGCGAACGCCCCCCAGCCCGTCGGAGACGCTGATCGCCTCGCCGGCGCGCAGCCGGAGGACACGCTCGACGTGGTGACGGTCGCGAGGGTCGATCTCGGGGTTGTCGAGGTCGGCGACGAACAGGTGCGCGGCGACCATCGAACAGCGGGCTCCGGTTACTTGAACGCGCTGCGGATGCGCGAGAGGAAGCCGCTGTCGGCCGGTGCGACGTCCTCGCCGCGGATCTCCGCGAAGCGGCGAAGCAGGTCCTGCTCCTCCTTCGACAGGTCGGTGGGGGTCTCCACCACGACCTGTACGAGCAGGTCGCCCGCGGAGCGACCGTGCGCCGACGGGACTCCCCTGCCCCGCAACGCGAACACCCGGCCGTGTTGCGTGCCAGCGGGGACGACGAGGTCTTCCTCGCCGTCGAGGGCCTCGAACTTCACGTGGGTGCCGAGCGCGGCCTGGGCGAACGTCACCCGCACCTCGGCCACGAGGTCTTGGCCCTGGCGCGCGAAGCGCGGGTGCGGCCGCACCCGGATGTGCAGGTAGAGGTCGCCGGGCGGGCCGCCCCTCGGCCCCGCAGCGCCGCGACCAGGGAGCCGCAGTTGCGTGCCGTCGTCGACGCCGGCCGGCACGTCGACTTCGTACACCTTGTCCTCGGTGCGCCTACCCTCGCCGCGGCAGTCGACGCACGCGTCGACGACCTCTTGGCCTGAACCGCCGCACTTCGGGCACGGGCTGGCGGTGACGACTTGGCCGAGCAGCGACTGCCGTACCCTGCGCACCTCGCCGGACCCGCCGCACCCCGTGCATTGCTGCGGGTACGTGCCCGGCTTCGCGCCGCTGCCGCTGCACGTCGCGCACGGCGCCGGGGCCCGCAGGTTGATCTCGCGGCGTACACCGAACACGGCCTGCTCGAACGCGAGGTCGAGGACGAGCTCCATGTCCTGCCCTCGCAGGGGGCCGCGCTGGCGTGCACCGAAGCCGCCACCGTTGCCGCCGAAGAACGCGTCGAAGATGTCGCCGAGGCCGAAGCCCTGGCCGAACGGGTCGCCGGCGCCGGCGCCCGCACCTCGCGCCGCGTCCGGCCCGAACATGTCGTAGCGGCGCCTGCGTTCGGCGTCGCGCAGCGTCTCGTACGCGACCGTCACTTCCTTGAAGCGCTCGTGGGCATTCGCATCGTCGGGGTTCGCGTCGGGGTGCAGCTCGCGAGCGAGCTTCCGGTACGCGCGCTTGATGTCCTCGTCCGACGCGTTGCGCGACACGCCCAGCAAGTCGTAGTAGTCGGTCGCCACGTCAGCCCTCCGACAGCCGCCGACCGAGTCGCTGGCTCACGAGCGCAACTGCCGCCAACGCCTGCGGGTACTTCATCCGCGTCGGGCCGACGATGCCGATCGTCCCCGCCGGTTCGCCCTCCACCTCGTAGGGCGCGACGACGACCGAGCACTCAGTCAGCGATTCGTGACCGACCTCCGTGCCGATCGCGACCGACAACCCCCGATCGAGCACGTCGCGGAGGAGCGTCACGACCACGTACTGCTGCTCGAGGATCGTGAGCACCTGCCGGACCGTCTCGACCGCGTCGAACGCCGCGGCCATGCGGGACGCGCCGCCCACGAAGACGCTGTCGGGCTCGTTGCTGTGGTCGCCCCCGAGCGCCGTGAGCGCGTCGCCGACCAGCGAGTCGACGACGGCGTCGCCGGTTTTGGGAACGGTGACAGGCAGCCCGACCGGGCGGCCCGCGAGCGCCGTCGCGAGCCGTGCGGTTGCTGCCGCGAGATTGTCGTCGCCCGTGTCGGTCTCGAACTCGAGCGGTCGCTTCTCCACGACGCCGTTCGACAGCACGGCGACGAGGAGCGCGAGTCGCGGCCCGAGCCCGACGAGCTGGACCGACCGCACCGTCGCCTGCTCGTGCGGAGGGCCGATGACGACGGCGGCGTAGCTCGTGAGGTCGGACAGGAGGCGGCTCGTCTCCGCGAGCATGTGCTCGAGCGCGCCGTGGCTGTGGTCGAAGAACTCGAGCACCGTCTGGCGCTGCTGCGGGTGCAGCCTCCCCTGCGGCGTCAGCGCGTCGACGAAGAAGCGGTAGCCCTTCTCGGTCGGCACCCGGCCCGCGCTGGTGTGGGGCTGGACGAGGTAGCCCTCGCGTTCGAGCACCGCGAGCTCGTTGCGGACGGTCGCGGGCGACACGTTGAGGCGACCGCGCTCGACGATCCGCGACGACCCCACGGGCTGCGCGGATTCGATGTACTCCTCCACGACGGCACGGAGGATCGAGGCCTTGCGGTCGTCGAGCATCGCTAGCACTCGATTGTACCGAGTGCTAACGCCGCAACACAGCTACGCGCCGACCCCCACGCCTTTCTGGGTGCAGAAACTCGCGCA
>DASVEG010000129.1:0-3490 GCA_036380695.1 Acidimicrobiales bacterium | reverse complement strand
CAACCGGTGGCGCACTACCGTCCCATCGAACGATGGCGGATTCCCCCGACCGGACGAGCGACCGCGGCATGACCATCGACGAGCTCGCCCACCGTGCGGGCGCGACGAGTCGCAACATCCGCGCCTACCAGGAGCGGGGGATCCTCCCGCCGCCCAAGGTCGTCGGGCGCACCGGCTACTACGACGCGGGGCACCTGGCCCGCCTCCGGCACATCGCGCAGCTCCTCGAGCGGGGCTTCTCGCTCGCCGCCATCCGCGAGCTGTTCGACGCGTGGCAACGCGGCCACGGGCTGGCCGACGTCTTGCGCTTCGAGCAGGCGCTCGACGCCCCGTGGGAGCCCGAGCCGACCGGCGTGCTGACCGTCGCGGAGCTCGAGAAGGCATTCGGCGCCGACGACCACGCGCTCACGACCGCCCTGGAGCTCGGGATCATCGAGCTCGACGGCGACCACTTTCGGGTGCGGAGCCCGAAGCTCTTCGCGGTCGGTGCGAGGCTCGTCGCCGAGGGCGTCCCGGTGTCGGTGCTGCTCGCCGAGGTGACCGAGCTGCGCGACGACGCGGATCGCATCGCCGCCAGATGGGTCGACCTGTTCGCCGACCACCTCCTCGCCGGCTACCTCGACCGGGGGATGCCGGAGGGCGAGCTTCAGGGCCTCGCCGACCTCCTCCGCGACCTTCGACCGCTCGCCGGCCTGGCGGTGGCGCCGCTGCTCGGCCAAGCGATGGATCGCCGCATGGCCGAGTTGTCGGCCGACACCCTTGCGAACATTTCCGAAAGAAAAGCTTGACGCCAGTGGTGAACGCGCCATACAACGATGGCACACACGCCGCTGGCGATAGATTCTGATCCGCCGGCGGGCGGAGTTCCTGGGGGAACCTCGGCGGTGCTCGCACCCCGCCAAATCACGTCGTACCTCTGGTGCTCGTCGGCGCGCGCGTGCGCATGCATCCGTCCCGACCTGGAGGTACTACGTGAAGTTCCGTTACGGCGGCGTGGCCGCACTGGCCGCATCGCTTCTACTCGTGAGCAGCAGCGCGAATGCTCACCACGACCTGCAACTCTCCGTGTCTGTGAGCCCGACGACGGCGGGGGCCGTCGCCAACACGACCATCTCGAGCAACAGCGGCACCTACCTGGGCACGACCAGCACGACCCACCTGCCGCCCGGTGCGCTCGTGGCCCATGCGAACGACTCGACCAGCCCGGTCTCGCCGTCGCCGCAGAACGGCGACGTCGTCGGTCAGATCGTCAGCACCTCCGACAGCTGGATCGATGGGTGCGGCAACCCGACGAACACGACCGCGACCGTCACCTGGGTCGAGCCCGTGAACTCCGGCGCGCCGGCAGGCACGGTCGCGCAGATCCGTGGCTCGGCGCAGATCCTCTGGACGCAGATCTCCAAGGACGCGTACATCGTGCACAAGCCCAACGGGGACTCGAAGCACGCGGGGGCGCACTACGACATCGTCACGCCGGACGAGCCCGACGAGTACGCGTGCTCGGGCAGCAGCGCGAGCGGCACGACGACGACCTATGGCTACGCGAAGTCGGGCGGCGTCACCACGAACCGCATCGTGAGCAAGAACCCGTCGACCGTCGGGAGCCACACCGTGCACAAGGAGTACACGGACACCTCCGGCAACGGTCACAGCGACTCGGCTTCCTTCTCGACGACCTGATCCCTCCGGATCGTCGAGAGACAGCGAGCGGCCCCGGCTTCGGCCGGGGCCGCGGCGCGTCCGCCGGCGCCAGTACCCTTCGACCGAGATGCGCATCGCCCAGGTCTGCGGCTACAGCCTGACGCCGCCCGGCGGTGTGCAGGCGCAAGTACTGGGTCTGGCCAGGTCGTTGCGCACGCTCGGCCACCACGTGCGCGTGCTTGCCCCGTGCGACGGCCCGCCGCCCGACGCCGGCGTGACGCCGCTCGGGAAGTCGGTGCCGCTCGCGTCGAACGGTTCGGTCGCGCCGATCGCGCCCGACCCCGCGTGCGCGCTCCGCACGATGCGCGCGCTGTGGGACGAGGAGTTCGACGTCGTGCACGTGCACGAGCCCCTCGTGCCTGGGCCCCCGGTGACCGCGTTGCTGGTCGCCGACAACACGATCGGCACGTTCCATCGTGCCGGGTCCGACCGCATCTACTCCCTCTTGGGTCGCGCGGCACGGCCGCTCGCCAACCGGCTTCGCATCAGGACAGCGGTCTCCGTCGACGCCGAGCGCACGGCTCGGGAGGTCCTCGGCGGGGAGTACGAGCTGCTCTTCAACGGCGTCGAGGTCGGCCGCTTCGAGCAGGCCAGGCGGATCCCGGTCGGCCAGCCGACGGTCCTCTTCCTCGGCCGCCACGAGCCCCGCAAGGGGCTCGGCGTACTCCTCGAAGCGGCGCGCCTCCTGCCCGACCACGTCCGCGTGTGGCTCGGCGGCGAGGGCCCGCAGACCGCCGAGCTCCGCGCCAAGCACGCGGACAACCATCGCCTCGAGTGGTTGGGCCCGCCCTCCGACGAGGAGAAGGCCGCGCTGTTCGCGAGCGCCGACGTGTTCTGCTCGCCCGCAGTGTCGGGCGAGTCGTTCGGGGTGGTGCTGCTCGAGGCGATGGCGGCGTCGACCGCGGTCGTCGCGAGCGACATCCCCGGGCACCGCAACGTCGTCGCCACGCCCGACGAGCACGGCGTGCTCGTCGCCCCGGACGACCCGCGCGCGCTGGCCTCGGCGCTCGTCCGCGTGCTCGACGACGCCGGCTTCCGCGCGCAGCTCGTCGCCGGCGGCGACGGCCGGGCCGCGGAGCTGTCGATGGACCGCCTCGCCGAGCGCTACGTCGCGCTCTACGAGAAGCTGTAGCGGTCGTCGGCTAGCTCGCCGACCGGCGGACGTCGACCACCACGCGGGGCGGGCCGGTGAGCGCGGTGACGCGGTACTCGGCGCCGGCCGCGATGCCGAGCGCCCAGACGAGCTGACCCTCGAAGTCGCCGACGCGGACGATCTCGGCCACCTGCGGCGAGTCCACGGCGATCCGCTTCGGGCCGGTGTAGGTCTCGACCGCGTCTTCGCCCTGCAGGTCGACCGCAGACGACGGTTCGAAGTCGACGGTCAGGACTGCAGCGCCGCCCACGGCGATCTCGTCGCCGGACCCGTCCTGGACGATAGGACGCTCCGCGAACCGCACGTCGTATCCGGGCACGCCGCCGTCGAACTCGAACACGACGCGGTACACGTCGCCGTGGGACGCGTGCCGCACCGCGACGAGGAGTCCGCGCTCCTCCGGCGGGGTGGACACCCGCGTGGTCGTGAACGCCCCGTCGTCGCCGATGTCGTCGACGACCGTCGTGGACGAGCGCCCGTCGTCCGCGTCCGTCGTCGTGGTCGCCCGGTCGCCGGCGTCGACACCCGCCCCGTCGCCGTCGCCGCACGCCCCGAATGCCAGCAGCAGGGCGAAGACCATCGCGAGACGCCTCACGCGGCCCGACCGTAGACGTTCTGGGTGCAGAAACTCGCGCT
>DASVEG010000128.1:0-25358 GCA_036380695.1 Acidimicrobiales bacterium | reverse complement strand
CCGCAGGCCGCTCTCGACGTACTGGTTGCCGCGGTCGAGGCCGCGCTCGCCGACGACGCGCTGCCAAGTGACCGGGCCCGAGCTGAGGCGATGAGGCCGGCCATGGCCGGGCTCCTCGCGAGCGACGACCCGATCCCGGCGTGGGCGGAGGAGCCCTTCGACGGCGGCGCGGTCGGGAACTTGCTCTACGCCGACCCCGCGGGGCGATTCCACGTGCTCGCCGTCGTCTTCCCCGAAGGCACGTCGAGCGGCGTGCACCACCACGGCTGCTGGGGCGTCATCGGGTACCTGCGGGGCGGCGACGAGGAGACGCGCTACTCGGCTGCGGCCGACGCCACGCCGGAGGAGGCGTCACGCCACGTGTGGCACCAGGGCGACGTGACCTATCTCCTTCCGGAAGAGGGCGAGGGGTGGCACCGGGTCCGCAACCCAGGCCCGGGTGTGGGCGTGAGCGTCCACGTGCTCTGCCGCACGCCGTCCGCCCACCCGCACGCGTATTGGGACCGTGACGCCGGCCGCGCGGTCGACTTCCCGTTCGTCGAGGTTGCACCGGACCGCTGGATCGCGCAGATCACCGGCTGAGCGCACCGCCCCTGAGGTGCGTGGAGCAGGGCAAGTGGGCGCCCGCGCAGAAACCCTGTACTGCCTTCATGGCGCGCTCGACAACGTGGTCGGGCGGGGGAGGGGTCGATGAGCGGGTCGTACGCCGGCTGGGGGCCGGTGCTGTTTGGCGCCGACGCGGAGCACGCACTCGCGCTCGCCGAGGGGATCGCGGCGGCACTACGCGCGCCCGAGAACCAGGAGCACGTGTCGGCCCTCGGGCCGTCGTACTCCGGCGGGTGGATGGGCATCGCGCTCGCCCTCGACGCGACGGGTGACCGCGAGGGAGCGCTTCATCTGGCCGAACGTGCGATCGACTGGGCGTCGGCGGCCAGTTTCGACCCGCGGCTCTACATCGGCGATCCCGGCATCGCGTTCTCGCTCGACGTGCTCGCCGGCGACGAGGCCGACGACGAGGACGGCGACGTCGACGAGGCGCTCGCCAAGCTCGTTACGTCGGCGAGCCCGTGGCCGGGCTCGTACGACCTCATCCACGGGATCGTTGGCATCGGCACCTACGCGCTCAGCCGCCTGCGGCGAGTGGCCGATCCCGACCGTTCGACCAACCGGTGGACCGCGGAGCAGGTGGTCGAGCGCCTGGGCGAGCTCGCGACCGACACGCCGGCCGGCACCACGTGGGTCACGCGGATCGAGACGCTTCCGGTGAAGGGCGACCGCGCCGATCGCTACCCGGACGGCTACTACGACATGGGCTTGGCGCACGGCATCGCCGGCGTCGTGACGTTCCTCGCGGGGGCGACGGCGGCGGGCGTACCCGGCGCGAGCGACCTGCTGGAACGTGCGGTGCCTTGGGTGCTCGAGCAGGGCGCCAACGGGTCGTACCCGCTCCTGTTCGGCCCGGGCGACCCGCCACAGCACGGTCGCATCGCCTGGTGCTACGGCGACCCGTCGGTGGCGATCGCGCTGCTGGCCGCTGGGCGCGCGCTCGGCGCCGACGACGTGGTGGACGCCGCGCGCCGGCTCACGCGTCTCGCCGCGGCGCGGCCGCGCGAAGCGAGCGGGGTCGTCGACGCGATGCTCTGCCACGGGAGCGCCGGGCTCGGCCACCTGTTCAACCGGCTCGCCCACCAACTCGGCGACGACCAGGTCGAGGCCACGGCTCGGGGTTGGTACCTCGCCGCGATCGCGGCCCACGACGCGAGCGTGGCGCTCGGGGGTTTCCTCGGTTTCCGGCCACCCCGGGAGGGTCACCCCGGCGGCTACGCGCCGGTGGCCGGGCTGCTCGAAGGCTCCGCCGGCGTGGCGCTCACGTTCGTGGCCGCGGCCACCGGTGCAGACCCCGTGTGGGACGAGTTGTTCCTGCTCCGGCCGGTCGCGGAGGCCGGCCGGTGAGCGACGCCGCCGTCGCGCACTCGGGCGGGTTCGTCCTCCGCACGCCGCTGCTGCCGTGGGCGACGCTCGAGTCCCTGTTCGCGGACCTGGACGTGACGCCCGCGCTCGCGGGTGCTGGCGACGTGGACGAAGCCGCGATCGACGCCGCCGCGGAACGAGACGCCGAGCGCATCACCGAGCGCCTCCGCGTCCTGCTCGCCGACCCGGTCGTGCGGGAAGCGCTGTTCCTCGCATCACCGAGCCTCTCCGAGCGCATCGACCGGTGGCTCGCCGGCGACGATCCCGAGGCCGAGGCCACCCGGCGCTCGCTGCTCCTGTACGTGAGCCGCATGGCGGCGCGTGCGACGCCGTTCGGTCTGTTCGCCGGCCTTGCGTTCGGCGAGGTCGTCAACTCGCCGTCGTCGCGCCTCGACGTCGCAGAGCGACCTGGGCTGCGCCGCCACACCCGCCTCGACTACGGCTTCCTCGCAGGCGTCGTCGCCGGCATAGAGGCCGACCCGCAGAACTGGGGCGCGCTGCGCTTCTTCCCGAACTCCAGCCTGTACCGGGCGGGCGGGCGCCTGCGCATGACGGAGCGGCAGATCGACCGAGGCCGCGTCCGCTACCACCGCGTGACGTTCGAAGAGGACGACGCGCTCGCCACCGCGCTCGAACGGGCGAAGGACGGTGCGACCGTCGAGGAGATCGCAGCCGCGCTCGTCGACGACGACATCACGCTGCAGGACGCGCTCGAGTACGTCGGCGAGTTGGTCGGCTCACAGGTCGTGGTGTCCGATCTCGGACCCGCGGTGACCGGACCCGACCCCGTGCCTGCGATCGTGCAGCGCCTCGCCGCGCACCCGTCGACGGCGATGGTCGCCGACGAGCTCGCGCACGCGGCCGACGCGGTCGCCGCGCTCGACGCGGGCGGCCCGGGTGCCGACCCCGCCGCGTACCGCCAGGTCGCCGACCGGCTCCGCAAGATCGAGCCCGACCTCGACCCCGCGAAGCTCTTCCAGGTCGACCTCACCAAGCCGGGCACGACGCCGACGCTCGGCCGAGACGTCATCGCCGAGGTCGAG
The DNA here is from genome assembly GCA_036380695.1 of Acidimicrobiales bacterium. Taxonomy (GTDB): domain Bacteria; phylum Actinomycetota; class Acidimicrobiia; order Acidimicrobiales; family CADCTF01; genus DASVEG01. The sequence continues at coordinate 22,344 of DASVEG010000128.1, read as the reverse complement.
CGCGCCGTCGCCCTGCTGCGCCGGATCGCGCCGAGCGGCGACGCCGAGGACCTCCAGCAGTTCCGCACCGCGTTCTCCAGTCGCTACGAGCACCGCGAGGTCCCCCTGCTCGAAGCGCTCGACGAGGAGATCGGCGTCGGGTTCGGACCGCCGCAGAACCCCGCGTCGGACGGCAAGCCGCTCCTGGCCGGCTTCGCGGTGCGGGGGCTGCGGTCGGACGCAGGCGCGACGTTCCGAGGCGCGGACCACGCACGGTTGAAGCTCCTGGTCGGCGTCGCCGCGACCGGCGCGCGTGAGATCGAGCTCACGGACGACGACGTGCGCGGGCTCGAGGCGGCGACCCCGCGTGTGATTCCCGACGCGCTCTCGTGCTCCGGCACCGTCGTTGCGGCCTCGCCCCAGGCCATGGAAGCAGGCGAGTTCCGCCTGCACGTGCACGGCATGTTCGGCCCGTCGGGCGCGCGCGTCCTCGGGCGGTTCGCCCACACCGACGAACGCATCGAGGCGCTCGTGCGCCGCCACGTCGCGGACGAGGAGGCGGCGCGGCCCAACGCACTGTTCGCCGAGATCGTGCACCTTCCCGAGGGGCGCATGGGCAACGTCATCGCGCGACCGGTGCTGCGCGGCCACGAGATCCCGGTGCTCGGTCAGTCCGGTGCGCCTCGTGAGCACCACCTGCCGCTCGACGACCTGCTCGTGTCCGTCCGCGACGGCCGCATCGTCCTGCGGTCGGCCCGCCGCGGCGCCGAGGTCGTGCCCCGGCTCACGAATGCGCACAACTTCCGCCTGAACTCGATCGCGCCCTACCGGTTCCTCGCCGCCCTCCAGGCCGAAGGCGTCGACCAGGGCATGGGGTGGTCGTGGGGTGCCATGAGCGGCCTGCCGTTCCTGCCCCGCGTCGTCTACGGCCGGCTGCTGCTCGCCCGCGCGCAGTGGACCCTGGTGCCGACAGACATCGCGCCGCTCGTCAAGGCGAAGGGCGCGGCGCGCTATCGCTACGCGCAAGAGCTCAGGGAGCGCCTCGGGCTCCCGCGGTGGGTCGCGGTCGCCGGGGGCGACAACGAGCTGCCGGTCGACCTCGAGTCCGTCGCGGGTTGCGACCTGCTCGCCCACGAGGCCAAGCGCAAGACGGTCGTGCTGCTCAAGGAGATCCTCAACGGTCCCGCCGGTTCACCCGTCTCCGGCCCCGGCGGGCTGTTCAACCACGAGTTCCTCCTGCCGCTCGTCCGGGTTGCCGACGGGGCGCGCGAACACGCCGAGCCGCGCAGGGCGACAGCGACCGCGGTCGCCCCGCCGGAAGGGTTCGAGACGTCGTTCCCACCCGGGTCCACGTGGCTCAGCGTCTACCTCGAGACCGGAAAGGCGACCGCCGACGCGCTGCTGTGCGAGCTCGTGCGACCGCTCGTCGCCGAGGTGCTCGACCGCGGCGACGCCGACGGCTGGTTCTTCATCCGGTACGGCGATCCGTGGCACATCCGCCTCCGGTTCCGCGGCGACCCGTCACGCCTCGCGGGCAACGTGTTGCCGCTCCTGCGGTCACGGGCCGCGACGTTCCTGACCGATGGCCGCCTCGCCGGCATCTCCGTGCACACCTACGACCGCGAGATCGAGCGGTACGGCGGCCCGCACGCGATCGCGATCGCGGAGGAGCTCTTCCGGGCCGACAGCGACGCCGCCATCGACCTCGTCGCGGCCACGCGATCCGACGACGGCCTCGACGCGCGCTGGCGCCTCGCGCTCGCGGCCTCCGACCGGCTGCTCGCGGACCTCGGGCTCGACGTGGCGGAACGGCAGCGGTTCGCGCGCTCGTGCCGCGACGGCTTCGCCGCGGAGCCAGGTGCCGACGGCGGCGCGGTGAAGCAGTTCGCCGGGCAGCTGTTCCGGCGCGAACGCGCCGCGCTCGAGGCACTTCTCGAGCAGACGACGACCGACCCGCTGCTGCGTCACGGCCTCGCCATCGTCGATCGCCGTTCCGCGGCGATCCGGCCCCTGCTCACGTCGCTGCGTGAGCTCGATCAGGTCGGCCTGCTCGTGACCCAGCCCGAACACGTCGCCCGGAGCCTCATCCACATGCAGGACAACCGCATCCTCCGCGGGGCGCAACGGCTGCAGGAGTTCGTGATGTACGACCTGCTCGACCGCGTGTACAGCGCGCAGCTCGGCCGCCAGCGGGCACGTTCGTGAGCGAGGTCTTCCGAGAGGCGTCCCTGACGGCGCGATCGCTCGCGGCCGACGTTCGGGCAACCGACGCCGACGCTCGCGACCTCGGCCTCCGCCGCGGCGTGACGCGCTGGGGGTTCCCCGTGCTGATCGCTGGCCTGATCGCGGCCTCGGTGGCGGCGTCGACCGTGAGGGTCGACGAGCGGGCGAGCGGCGAGTCGGTCGTCTCGAGCGCCGACGCCGCCGTCGGGTTCCTGCCCGTCGCCGTCGCCGACGACTTGCGCGCCGGGCAGCCCGTACGGGTGGAGGTCGGCGAAGAGACCGTCGACGGCAGGGTCGCGCGGGTTCGGCCGCCGCTGTCGGCGCGCGACCTCGAGCGGCTCATCCGCGCAGACGTCGGCCAACTCGCGGACGCAGGAGCGGTCGCGGTCGTCGAGCTCGCGCTCGACCGGCCGGTCGCGACGCGCGCCAGTGGCGAGGTGCTCCACTCGTTCGACATCCGCCTGGAGCGGCGCTCGCTTGCGCAGCTGATCCTTCCCCGGCTGCGCTCGACATTCGGCATCCGATCCGATGCGTAGCCGGTTCCGCGCCCGCGGCCAGGTCGAGATCGCCGACTGCGGGCCCGCCGCGTTAGCGATCGCCCTCGACTACTTCGGCCGCTCCGTGCGGCTCGACCAGGTCAAGCAGCTCACCGGTTCGGGCCGCGACGGCACGTCCGCGTTCGCGCTCGTCGAGGCGGCGCGCTGGTACGGGCTCGACGCCCGCGGCGTCAAGGCCGAGATCGGCAACCTCACCGAGCTCGCGCCGGGCACGCTCTTGTTCTGGGAGCACTCGCACTTCGTCGTCCTCGAACGCGCCGACCGGCGAGGCGTGCGCATCGTCGACCCGGCGCGCGGCGCGCGGCTGGTCTCGTGGGAGGAGGCCGACCGCGCGTTCACCGGCGTCGCCATCACGCTCGAGCCAGGAGATGGCTTCGTCCGGGAACGCTCGCGCGGTCGCGTGTGGCGCTACCTGCAGCCGGTGTTGCACCAGCGAGCCGTGTGGGGCGAGGTCGTCGGCACGTCGCTCGTGCTGCGCATCCTCGCGCTGGCGCAGCCGCTGCTCTTCGCAGTCGTCGTCGACCAGGTCATCCCTCGATCCGACACGTCACTCCTTCGTGTCGTCGCCGCCTCGCTCGTCGTCACCGTCGGCTTCAACTTCCTCAGCGTCTGGCTGCGCAACCGCCTGCTGCTCGACGTGCGTACGCAGGTCGACATGACGACGACGCGACGCTTCCTCGACCACCTCGTGTCGTTGCCGTACACGTACCACCTGTCGCGTTCGGCCGGAGACCTGATGATGCGGCTGCGCAGCAACTCCGTAGTCCGCGAGATCTTCACCACGGGTGCGCTGTCCGCATTGCTCGACGGCGCGTTCGCGAGCCTGTACTTGATCCTGCTGTTCTTGCTGTCGCCGTCGCTCGGCGCGCTCGTCTCGTTCGTCGGCGTCGTCCAAGTGGGCGTGCTGCTCGGCACGCGCCGCACCACGGGTCGCCTCGCGACCGAGGGGCTGCAGGCCGAGGCGCGCTCGCAGGGGTACGCCTACCAGCTCCTGGCGGGCATGGGCACGCTCAAGGCGTCGGGCACCGAGGCCCACGCGGTGGAGACGTTCTCCGGCCTGTTCGCCGAGGAGCTCCGGGTCTCGCTCGCTCGCGGCCGTCTGAGCTCGGCCGTCGACGCGACGTACGTGGCCGTTCGCATCTCCGCCCAGCTCGCGATCCTGACGTTCGCCGCGCTCCAGGTGTTGAACGGGTCGTTGAGCCTGGGCATCGCCCTCGGCGTCAACGCGCTCGCATCCGGCTTTCTCCAGCCACTCGACGCGCTCGTGAGCAGCGGCCAGAACCTCGTGCTGCTGCGGAGCTACCTCGAGCGGCTCGACGACGTCTTCGACACGCCGCGCGAACAAGACGGCGTCGACGTCGTCCCGGCGCCGACGCTCGCCGGCCACATCCGCGCCGAGCGCCTGGCGTTCCGCTACTCGCCCCTCGCCCCGCTCGTCGTCGACGGCATCGACATCGCGATCGAAGCCGGCCAGACCGTCGCGCTCGTCGGTCGCTCCGGGTCGGGCAAGACGACGCTCGCCCACCTCCTGCTCGGCCTCTACGAACCCACCGGCGGCAGGGTCCTGCACGACGGGCTCGACCTTGCCGGGCTCGAAGCGACGTCGGTCCGGCGGCAGGTCGGCGTCGTCACTCAGGACCCCTACCTGTTCAGCATGACGATCCGCGAGAACGTCTCCTTCGGCTCGCCCGGGATGAGCGACGCGACGATCGAGCAGGCGGCGCGGCGTGCACGGATCTGGGACGACATCGTCACGATGCCGATGGGTCTCGACACGGTCCTCGGCGACGGCGGCTCGACGCTGTCCGGTGGCCAGCGCCAGCGGCTGGCGCTCGCTCGCGCGCTGGCGCCCGAGCCGCGGATCCTGCTCCTCGACGAGGCGACCAGCCACCTCGACGCCGTCACCGAGGCCGAGGTGTACGAGGAACTACGGACCCTCGACTCCACCGCCATCGTCGTGGCGCACCGGCTCAGCACGATCGCCGGCGCCGACGTCATCTTCGTCGTCGACGACGGCCGGATCGTCGAGCGGGGCACGCACGACGAGCTGCTCGCCGCGGGCGGCGCCTACGCCACGCTCGTGAACGCCCAGGTCGCGGCCGACCGGCCCGCGTAACGCCCTCCGATTCGCCCGCAGACGCGGCGAACGCCCCGCACGTGGTGCGAGGCGTTCGCCGGTGGAACTGCCGCGGATCAGATGATCAGGCGTTGATCGCGATGGCCGTGAGGGCCTTGTCGCAGAGGTCGCGGTACGTGCACGACCCGGTGCAGCCGTCGATCGTCGGGCACTTGTAGTCGTTCGAGGGGCACTCGGACGTCTCGTGACACCCGGCGCAGGTGTGCTGGGCGCAGGTCGCGCAGGTGCCGCTGATGGCGATATCGGCGCCGCCGGCGATCGTACGAAGCTGATCGTCGGTGAGCTCGGAGAGCGTTTCCTTCTTGAGGCTGAGCTTCTTCACAAGTCGTTCCTTTGCACTGGTGGATGATTGGACCCAACCCGGCGGTGCCGGGCGGACGGCGCAACGACAGTCACCAGCCCCTGGAGTGCATGAAGAACGGACTTTTTCGAGACGCGATGTGCAAGGCGTACAGCACTGCCTTGACCCCCAACGCTCAACGTCTCATGACCCCCGTGAACTTCAGCGCGACGCTGCGCCCAATCCGGACATTACGGGCATGCGCTGACCGGCGTCCACCCGATCGGGCGCATTCCCGGAATGTCACACGTTCGTCACATAGGGGACGGGTCCGCGCGCGCGTCGGCCGCGCCCGCCCCCTCGACCTCCCACCACGCAGCCAACGCGCGCCGCGCCCCCTCCTCACCGAGCGGGCCCTGCTCCATGCGCAGATCCAACAGGAACGCGAGAGCGCGACCCACGATCGGCCCCGGTGGCACCCCGAGCAGTTGGATGACCTGCCGCCCGTCGAGGTCGGGCCGGATCGCGTCCAGCTCCTCCTGCTCGCGGAGCTTGGCGATGCGCGCCTCGAGGCTGTCCATCCGGCGCGCCAACTCCTCGGCCCGGCGGCGGTTGCGCGTGGTGCAGTCCGCGCGCGTCAGCTCGTTCAACCGGTCGAGCAACGGCCCCGCGTCGCGGACGTAGCGACGGACGGCGCTGTCGGTCCACCCGCCGTCTCCTTCGTCGTAGCCGTGGAACCGGAGGTGGAGCTCGACGAGCCGCGTCACCGCCTCGACGTCCTCGTTCGAGTACCGCAACGCGCGCATCCGGTCGCGCGTCATGCGCGCGCCGACGACCTCGTGGTGATGGAACGAAACGCCATGCGGGCCGATAGAGCGGGTCTTCGGCTTGCCCACGTCGTGGAACAGCGCGGCGAGCCGCAGCACCCGGTCGGGGCTCGCGCGCTCGACGACCGCGACGGTATGAGCGAGCACGTCCTTGTGCCGGTGGATCGGATCCTGTTCGAGCGCGAGGCCGGGCAGCTCGGGCAGGAACTCGCCGGCGAGGCCGGTCTCGACGAGGAACCACAAGCCGGGGCCCGGTTTGGGGACGACCAGCAGCTTGTCGAGCTCGTCGCGAAGGCGTTCGGCCGAAACGATCTCGAGCCGCGGATGCATGTCGCGCACCGCGGCGACCAGCGCGTCGTCGGGGTCGAGCTCGTAGCCCGCGACGAACCGCGCTGCACGCAGCATGCGAAGGGGGTCGTCGCTGAACGACTCCTCAGGCGACAGGGGCGTCCGCAACCGGCGCGCCGCGAGGTCGGCGACGCCGCCGAACGGGTCGACCAGGCGCATCTCCGGCAGCTCGAGTGCCATCGCGTTGACCGTGAAGTCGCGGCGACTCAGGTCGGCCTCGACCGACGTGCTGAAGCGAACGTCGGGCTTGCGCGAGTCGGGCGCGTACGCCTCGGCTCGGTGCGTCGTGATCTCGATCAGGCGATCGCCCTTCTTGAGGCCGATCGTGCCGAAGCGCTTGCCCTGCGCCCACACCGCGTCGGCCCACTTGGCGACGATCCGCTCGATGTCGTCTGGCAGCGCGTCGGTGGTGAAGTCGAGGTCGTAATCGGGCCGGAGTCGGTCGACGATCGCATCGCGCACGACGCCGCCGACCAGGTACAACCGGAAACCCGCGCCCCCGAACATCTCCGCGAGGTGCTGCGTCTCGTCGCGCAGGGGTTCGAGACGCTCGGGGATCACACCGGCGAGGCTACGCGACCCTCACCACGCCGAACCCCCCACGCTTTCGCCCGGAAGCACACAGGTCGGGCCTGGCGGCCCGAACGGCTCTGCGAACCGCGGCGTGTTCCGGGTCGAAACTTCTAGAACGTGGTCGCGAGCCCTTCCTGCTGCAGGAGCAGGCGGAAGTCGTGCGGGTGCGAGCACGCCGACAGCGCGTCGCGCAACGCGACCAGGCCGTTCTTGTAGAGCTGGAAGAGGCTCTGGTCGAACGTCTGCATGCCGTAGTACTCACCCTCGGCGACGACCTCTTCGATCGTGCTCGTCTGCTCGGGGTCGACGATGCGGTCGAACACCCGGCCCGTCGACACCAGCACCTCGACCGCGGGGATGCGGCCAGACCCGTCGGCCCTCTCGAGCAGCCGCTGGCTGACGATCCCGCGGATCGACGACGCCAGGGTGATGCGCACCTGCTTCTGCTGGAAGGGCGGGAAGAAGTCGACGATGCGGTTGACGGTCTCGGTCGCGTTCGTCGTGTGCAGCGTCGAGATGACCAGGTGGCCGGTCTCGGCCGCGGCGAGGGCGGCCCACACCGTCTCGGGGTCGCGCATCTCGCCGATGAAGATCACGTCGGGGTCCTGGCGGAGCACCCGCTTCATTGCGGAGGCGTAGTCGCGGGTGTCGGTGCCCAGCTCGCGCTGGTTGACGAGCGACTTCTTGTCGGGGTGGAGAACCTCGATCGGGTCCTCGACGGTGACGATGTTGACGGCCTTCGTCTCGTTGATGTGGTCGATCATGGCCGCGACGCTCGTGGTCTTCCCCGAGCCGGTCGGGCCGGTGACGAGCACGAGGCCGCGGTGCTCCTCGGCAAGCCGGCGCACGACCGGGGGAAGGCCGAGGGCCTCGAAGCTGGGCGTGCCGGGCAGCACCCGCCGGAACACGAGCCCGACCGAGCCGCGCTGGCGGAACACGTTGACGCGGAACCGCCCGAGACCGGAGACGCTGTGCGCGAAGTCGGCCTCGGCGACCTGCACGAACTCGTCCGCGCGCTCCTTCGGGAGGATCTGGAACGCCATGCGCTCGGTATCGGCCGGCAGCACGTGCGGGAACGGCGCGGGCAACAGGTGCCCGTCGATGCGGACGTGCGGCGGCGAGCCGACCTTGACGTGGAGATCGGACCCGCGCTGCTCGACCGTATAGCGAAGGAGCTCGTGCAGATCCAGAGCCATGGCCATGTGTCGGACGCGGGAACGCCCGACCTGAGCGCGCGTGTGGCGCGACAGGGTTCAGTCGGACAATCGGTGCAATTTGGCCGCGGCGTCGACGACGTCGAGGCCGCGACCCGATCCCGTGGTCGGCGCTTCCGGAGCGAGCGGGTTGCCGCCGAGGGCACCGACGCACGCCGCTACCGACGTGCCGAGGGCGACGAGGTCGTAGCCGCCCTCGAGGAACGCGATGGTTCGGCCCGTCGGCGCCATGGCCGCGAGCCGCGCGGTCAGGTCGCCGAAGTCCCCGGACGACAGCACCAGCTCCGCGAGCGGGTCGTCGTGGTGCGCGTCGAAGCCCGCGGACATGAGCATCCAGTCGGGGGCGAACCGGCCGACCGCGGGCGCCACCACCTTGTCGAACGCGGCACGGAACGCTTCGCCCGCGGTGCCCGAAGGGAACGGGAGGTTCACGGTCGTCCCCTCGCCTTGCTCGCTCCCGACGTCGTCGAGCGCGCCCGTCCAGGGATAGGCGGTTGGGCCGAACTCGTGCAGGGAGACGTAGAGCACGCGTGGGTCGTCCCAGAAGATCGCCTGCGTGCCGTTGCCGTGGTGGACGTCGTAGTCGACGATCGCGACCCTCGACCCCGCGTCCGCAAGCGCGGCCGCCGTCACCGCCACGTTGTTCAGCAGGCAGAAGCCCATGGCGCGGCGGCCGCTCGCGTGGTGACCGGGTGGCCGCACCGCGCAGAACGCGGCATCGCCTTCGCCGCGAACCAGGCGCTCGGCGGCGTCGAGGCCGGCGCCCGCGGCCAGCAGCGCAGCGTCCCACGACCCGTCCGACACTCGCGTGTCCGCGTCGATGACCCGGCGGCCGCTGTGGCAGAACGCGTCCAGGTCGTCGAGGAAGTCAGCGGGGTGCACGCGCTCGAGCTCGGCTCGCGTCGCCGGCCGCGGCGTCACCGCGACGAGGTCGGAGCCGAGCCCCGCGGCGTCGGCCCCGGCGCGGACGGCCCGTAACCGGTCCGCGCGCTCGGGGTGGCCGAACCCGGGGTCGTGGTCGAGGTACGCCTCGTGGGTCTCGAGCAGCACGACCACGTGTCGACGGTACCCGCGCCTTGGGCCGTAACCTCCTAGCGGCGTGAGTGTCACTGACAGGACGAGGCTGCTCGAATGGGGACGGGAGCGCGTGCGCGTCGGTCCGTGGCGCGGCGACCCGACGGTCGCGTACCTCAACCCCGTGCCAGGCACCCCGCTCCCCTCCCCCGACTTCGTGCGACGCATCCTCCGCACCCTCAGCGAGCAGGGCTACCGGCGAGCGGTGACGGGCGCGCTCGCGCCCGCCGAGCAGACCGGGTTCCGCGCCGTCGGGTTCCAAGCCGCCGAGCACCTCCACCTGCTGGCCCACGACCTCCGGCTCGTGCCGCCGGTGGCCGAGTTGCCCGTCCTCCTCCGCCGTGCCGCGCGCACCGATCGCGCCGCGGTGCTCGACGTCGACGCGCGCGCGTTCGACACGTTCTGGCGGCTCGACGACCCGGGGCTCGACGAAGCCATCGCCGCAACGCCGCACAGCCGGTTCCGGGTCGCTACGACGCCCGCAGGCGACGTCGTCGGCTACGCAGTGACCGGGCGCGCCGGGCGGCGCGGCTATGTCCAGCGCCTCGCCGTCGACCCCGAACGGCAGCGCGGCGGGATCGGCACCGCGCTCGTCCTCGACGCGTTGCGCTGGCTGCGCCGGTGGCGCGCCGAGCGGGCGATGGTGAACACCCAGCTCGAGAACGGGGGCGCGCTCGCGCTCTACGAACGCGTCGGGTTCCAGCGCGAGCCGCTCGGCCTGGCCGTCCTCGGCATCGACCTCACCGACCGGTGAGAAACCGCGCGGTCGCGCTCGCTGCCATCGCCGTCGCCTTCACGCTGTCGGTTGCCGACGCGCCCGCCACGCCCTCCCCGACGGTCGTGGCGCAGACCGCGACCGGATCGGTCACGCTCGTCGCGCAGACCGCGTTCCACCGCCCTGGCCAGCCCTTCGAACTGAAGCTCCGCGCCCGCACGTCGGCGCGGCCCGACTCGCTCGAGATCGCCGTGAGTTGGTACCGGCGCCTCACCACGCGCTCGCAGTTCGTCGACTCGGTCGAAGGCCGAATGCCCGCACGCACGCCGATCGACCTCGTGCCGTTCGGGCTGGAAACGCTCACCGCCGACTCGGACGGCAGCGTCGCGGTGAGCGTGTCGCCCGCGCTGCCGAGGGAAGGCGTCTACCCGGTCAGGGTCGACATGCGCGAAGACGACGGCAACGTCGTCGACTCGTTCGTCACCCACATCGTGTCCGTGCCGGCGACGATCGAGGCCGACCCCATCGACGTCGCGATCGTGCTGCCCATCCACGCGCCGCCCGCGGTGCGACCCAACGGCGAGGCCGACGTCGACGACGACCGCGCCGACGCGATCGCCGATCTCGCGGCGAGCCTCGCCGCCCATCCCGAGCTGCCGCTCACGCTGCAGCCGACCGCGGAGACGCTCGAGGCGCTCGCCGCGAGCGCGCGGGGAGCCGAACGCGATGCCGTCGCCGCGCTCACGACGGCCATCGCCGGGCGGCAGGTGCTGGCGTCGACGTACGTCCCGACGTCGCTCCCCGCGCTGCTCGACGCGGGGCTGACCGGTGAGGTCGCCGCGCAACTCGAACGTGGTCACGCGGTCATCCGCCGCCTGCTGAACGTGAACCCGACGCCCGGTGCGCGGCTGGTCGACGAACCGCTCGACGCGCCCGCGCTCGCCGCCCTCGTCACCCAAGGCGTGGATCGCCTGGTGGTCGCCGACGCCGCGCTCGAGCCCTACAACGCGCCGAACCGCGTCACGCCAACGGGCCGTTTCGCCGTCGCGAGCCGCGACGAGCGCCTCTCGACTGCCGTGGCCGACACCGGGCTCGCCGCGCACTTCACCCGCGACGTCGCGCCGGCCCTCGCCGCCGCGCACCTGCTCGCGGATCTCTCGGTGCTGTGGCTCGACCGCCCTGGCACGAGCGCCGAGCGGCGGGGCGTCGTGGTCCTCCCACCGCGCTCGTGGGTGCCGGACACGCGGTTCGTGGAAGCGGTGCTGACCGGGCTCGAGGCGAGCCCGATCCACGCGCCGGTGTCGGTCGACGACTTCTTCACCGCCGTCGGCGAAGTGAAGAATCGCAGTGGCGCCGTGGTTCGCACGTTCCGTCCCATCGACGCGAGTACGCGCATCAACACCGGCTCGCTGCGGACGGCGCGGCGGCGCGTCGAGGGGTTCGCGTCGATCGTGGCCGCCGACAACCCGGTGCTCGCCCGGCTCGACCGCACGCTGCTCGCCAGCCAGTCGACCGACCTTCGGCCGCGTGACCGCGCCGCGTACATCACCGCCGTCGGCAGTCAGGTCGACGCGCAGCTCCGCGCCATCGCTATGCCGCACGACCGGTCGATCACCCTCACGGCGCGCACGGGCGAGCTGCCGGTGACCGTGACGAACCAGCTCGGCTATCCGATCCGCGTGGTGGTGACGCTGACGAGCGACCGGCTCGAGTTCCCTGGCGGTGGCGAGCGCGAGCTGGACCTCACCCGCGAGAACACCACGGAGCGGTTCCGCGTGCGGGCGAGCAGCTCGGGGTCGTTCCCGGTGACGGTGCGGGTGACCGCACCAGAGGGCGGCATCGTCCTCGCCGAGAGCCGCTACACCGTCCGCTCGACCGCCGTGAGCGGGGTAGGGATCGCGCTGTCGGTCGGCGCCGCCGCGTTCCTCGTCGTGTGGTGGGCGAGCCATCTGCGCACGAGGCGCACGGAGGACCGCGCCGCGTCGGCTCCCGCGTGACCGCAACCGCGCCGAGCCTCGGCCGGGCGACGCTCGTGCAGGCCGCCGGCACCGCGCTGTCGCGCATCACCGGCTTCGGGCGCATCTTCGCCATGGCGTACGCGCTCGGGAAGACGCCCCTCGCCGGCACCTACGTCCTCGCCAACAACACCCCGAACATCATCTTCGAGCTCGCGCTCGGCGGCGTGCTGTCCGGCATGGTGCTGCCGGAGTTCGTCCGCCAGCTCCGCGGTGGTCGCGCCGACGGCGGCAAGGGTGACGACGCCAGCGACGACGACGGCTGGCGAGCCGTGTCGGCGGTGGTGACCGTGTCGCTCGTGGCGTGCGCGGCGCTCGCCGTCGCGTTCGTGGTGGTCGCGCCGTGGTTCATCCGGCTCTACACGCTGCGCAACCCCGGCGAGCTCGGCGACGAACAGCTCTCCGTCGCGACCGACTTGCTGCGGCTCTTCGCGCCGCAGGTGTTCTTCTACGGCACCGTGTACCTGAGCACCGCGATCCTCCGCGCGCAGCGGCGCTTCGCGGCGCCGATGTTCGCGCCGGTCCTCAACAACGTGGTCGTGATCGCGATGTTCCTGGCGTGGCCCTCCGTCGTCGGCACCCGGAGCCTCGAGGCCGTCAGGGAGGACGCCGGCGCGCTCTTGCTGCTCGGCCTCGGCACGACCGCGGGCGTGACCGCGATGGCGCTCGCGCAACTCCCGATCCGGACGCTCAAGCAGCACGTGCGATGGGTGTGGGAGCCACGCCATCCGTCGGTCCTCCGCATCGTCCGCCTCGGCGGCTGGACCGCGGCCTTCGTCGCCACGAACCAGCTCGCACTGTTCGTCGTCTACTTCCTCGCCAACGGCGCGCCCGCCGACGTCGCGGCGTACTTCTACGCGTACACGATCTTCCTGCTCCCCCACGGTGTCGTCGCCGTCTCCGTCATCTCCGCGCTGCAACCGGAGCTGTCCGAGCGCTGGGCCGCGGACGACCCCGACGGGTTCCGGCGCCAGCTCGGAACGGGCCTGCGAACGATCTGGGCGATCCTGCTGCCCGCGGCCGCGGGCTACGTCCTGCTGGCGCGACCACTCGTGGCCGCGTTGCTCGAGCACGGCGCGTTGGGCGAGGCGGGGGCAGGCGACATCGCTGGCACGCTCGCGCTGTTCGCGCTCGGGCTGCCGGCGTTCTCCAGCTGGATGTTCCTGACGTCCGCATACCAGGCGATGCAGACGACGCGGTCGCTGTTCTTCCTGTACCTGATCGAGAACGGCGTCAACGTGGTCGCCGCGATCGCGCTGTATCCCGTGCTCGGCGTCGAAGGCCTCGCGCTGGCGTTCGCCCTCGCCTACGCGGCGGGCAGCGCCGCAGCTCTGGTCGACCTGCGCCGCAGGCTTGGTCGCATCGGGGGCGGTGAGCTGGCGCGATCCGCGGCGCGGGTGGCAGCAGCCACCGCGGTCATGGCCCTCGCCGTGGCCGCGGTAATCGCCGTGGTAGGCGACGACCACGGCAGCGGTGCCCTGTTGAGGTCCGGGGCGGGCACACTGGCCGGTGTTAGCGTCTATTTCGCCGCCGCGCGAGTGCTTCGCGTCGGCGAGATCCGAGATCTGTTCGTCCGGAGGCCGCGTGGTCAGTAGTTGGCTGCTCAAGGTGGTGCTGGGAATCGTCCTCGCGGGCGGCATCGTCATCGAGCTCGGTTCCCCGCTCGTCGCCAAGGCGCAGGCGGACGACGCTGCGAATCAGATCGCGGACGAGACGGCCTTCCGGCTCAACAAGTCGTTCACGAAGCAGATCCTCGAGGACACCTGCAAGGCGGAGGGCGAGCGCCACCGCGTCGACATCCTCACCTGCAAGATCGTCGACGGCGACCCCCGACTCGTCGAGGTCCGCGTGCGCAAGGAAGCACGCTCGCTCGTGCTGAAGAACTGGTCGGCCACCGAAGACTGGTACCGGCCCGAGGTGACGGCCACGACCGAGCTGAAATAGCTCCCGGCTAGGGTCGGGCGGCAATGGCCCGCATCCGTGTCATCACCGACAGCAGCTGCGATCTCCCGCCCGCGCTCGCCGAGCAGTACGGCATCGACATCGTGCCCCTCACCGTGCGCTTCGGGGTCGAAGAATTCGTCGACCGCCGCGACCTCACCCCGTCGCAGTTCTGGTCGCGCGTCGCCGCGTCCCCGATCCTGCCCGAGACGGCGGCGCCGTCCCCTGGCGCGTTCGAGGAGGCGTACGAGCGAGCGCTCGCCGAGGGCTACGACGGCGTGGTGGCCATCACGCTGTCGTCTGGCCTGTCCGCCACCTACCAGGCCGCCGAGCTCGGCGCGAAGTCGGTCGCCGAGGCGATCCCGGTCCGCGTCGTCGACAGCCGGTCGCTCACCCTCGCGTTGGGGATGATGTGCGTGTCCGCCGCGCAGGCCGCGGAACAGGGCAAGACGATCGACGAAGTGGTCGACGTCGTCGAGGACGTCAAGGTGCGCACCCGCGTGTACGCCACGCTCGACACCCTCGAGAACCTCAAGAAGGGCGGCCGCATCGGAGGCGCTCAGGCGTTCCTCGGGTCGATGCTGTCGATCAAGCCGGTGATCGAGATCTCGAGCGAGACCGGCAAGGTCGAGCAGGAGTCGAAGCAGCGGACTCGCTCGAAGAGCATCAGGTACCTCGCCGACAAGGTGCGCGACGCGGGCAAGATCGAGCAGCTCGCCGTGCTGCACGGCGACGCCCCCGACCTGGGCGACCTCCTCGACATGCTCGCCGAGTTCTATCCGCGCGAGGAGATCATCGTCGGCGACATCGGCGCGGTCATCGGTGCCCACGGAGGACCGAGGACGATCGGTGTCACCTACCAAGTCCCTCGTTGAGCCCCGGAACACGCCGCGGCTCACCGGGGTAGACCTGCGGGCGTGTCCGACGGGGTGGTCGACGAATCGCGCGTCCTGCAGGGCCGCTACCGGCTCGTGCACCCCATCGCGAGCGGGGGCATGGCCGAGGTGTGGGAGGGCGTCGACGAGATCCTCACCCGCCCCATCGCGGTCAAGCTGCTCCATCGCCACCTCGGCACCGACGAACAACTGAGGGAGCGCTTCCGGCGCGAGGCCGTCGCCGCGGCACGACTGGCCCATCCCAACGTCGTCGCCACGTTCGACACCGGTGAGCACGACGGCCTCCCGTTCATCGTGATGGAGCTCGTGCGCGGGCAGACGCTGCGCACCGCCCTCGACGAAGGCCCGCTCAGGCCCGCGGTCGCGGCTGCGGTGGCCGTGCAAGTGGCCGAAGCGCTCGACGAGGCGCACCGCGCCGGCATCGTCCACCGCGACGTGAAGCCGGGCAACATCCTCCTCTGCGAGGGCGCGCCCGTCGGCGGCCCGATGTCGATCAAGGTCGCCGACTTCGGGATTGCCAGGGCGGCGACGAACGCCAACGACGCCACCGACCTCACGCAGCCAGGCACCCTCCTCGGCACCACCAAGTACCTGTCGCCCGAGCAGGTCGAGGGCGAGGAGCCGGACGCCAGGTCCGACGTGTACTCCCTCGGCGTCGTGTTGTACGAGATGCTCACCGGCAGGGCGCCGTTCTCCGCCGACACGGCGATGGCGACCGCGCTCGCCCACGTGAACACGGAGCCGCCCAAGCCCCGCCAGGTGCGCGCGGGCATCCCCCGGTCGATGGAGCAAATCGTGCTGCGCGCGATGGCCAAGGATCGGACAGAGCGCTACCAAACGGCCGCCGACATCGCGTCCGCGCTCCGGTCGGTCGACCTCGGCGACGACGCCGTGCCCGCGATCGTTCGCGACCCGACGCCGCCGCGTGGCAACGCCCCGGCGTTCCACCGCACCGAGCGGTCGTGGCTCGTGCCCGCCGGAGCGATCGTCCTCGCCGCGGTCGTGTTGATCGGCCTCGCGCTCGCCCTCGGCCGATCGGACGTCGGCCGCGGCCTGATCGACCGCGCGCGCGGCGAAGACACCACGCTCGCCGCGGTCCCCGTCGTGCAGGCCACCACCGTCGACCCGCCTTCGCTCGGAGGTGACGGCGAGGAGAAGCAGAGCCGAGCCGGCGCGGCGGTCGACGGCGTGCCGACGACGCTCTGGGAGACGAACCGGTACAACACCCGCGAGTTCGGCGGCCTGAAGCCGGGCGTGGGGCTCCGCCTCGACCTGGGCAGGGCGAGCGGCGTGCGCAAGGTCACGGTGGCGTCGCCCACCGCGGGCTGGGACGCCGAGGTCTACGTCTCCGACCAGGCGACCGACGACAAGTCGCAGTGGGGCCAGCAGGTGGCGCGCGCTCAAGGCATCGGGGGCACCGCGACGTTTCAGGGCTTCGACGCCCGCGGCCGGTACGTGCTCGTGTGGTTCACGAAGCTCGGTGAGAACAACCGCGTCGAGGTCGCCGAGGTCACCGTCGAAGGGTGAGGCGTCAGTGGCTCGGGCCGGCGACGTGGTTACCCTTCCGCCATCGACGATCGTGACGACGCCGAACTCGTCGCCGGAGCCAGGGGCGGCGACACCACTGCGCTCGACGCGCTGCTGCGCCGCCACGTCGACCGGCTGCACGCGCTGTGCCGGCGACTCACGGGCAACGACGCCGACGCGGCGGACGCCACCCAGGAGGCGTTGCTCGCGGTCGTGCGTGGCCTCCCGCGCTTCGACGGCCGGTCCGCGTTCGGCACATGGGCATACCGCGTGGCGACCAATGCGTGCCTCGACGAGATGCGCCGGCGGAAGCGTCGCCCGGAACCGGTCGACGACGAGATGCTGTCGGCCCGCCCGTCCTCGTACGACGGTGAGGGCGATGCGTCGGTGGCGCGCCTCGACGTCGACGCCGCCTTGCGCAAGCTGCCCGTCGACTTCCGTGCCGCGGTCGTCCTGCGCGACCTGTGCGCGCTCGACTACGCAGAGATCGCGGAGGTTCTCGACGTGCCTGCCGGCACGGTGAAGTCGCGCATCGCCCGCGGTCGCGCGCTGCTCGCCGACCTGCTCGAGGGGAACCCGACAACCACCGCCGACCGTCCAAGCCCATGACGATGCCCGAGCCGCACCTCGACGACGAGCGCGTCTCCGCCCTTCTCGACGGCGAAGACGACGCGACTGCGCAGTCGCACCTGGCGACCTGCGATCGGTGCCGCGCGCGGTTCGACCGATTCGCGTCGGTTCGCGCCGCCATGGCCACCCCCGTCGAGCCGCTCGACGCCGGCGACGTCGACCGGCTCGTGTCTCGCGCGCTGTCGGCCGCGGTCGGCCTGTCTCCCGTCACGTCGATCGCGGACGCTCGCTCGCGGCGCCGCGCCGGGTTGCCAGCCGGCGCGGTGGCCGCGATCGCGGCGCTGTTCATCGCGCTCGTGGGCCTTCCGGCTCTGCTCGATAGGGGCGAATCGAACGGCGACGCCACCACCGCCGAGCACGTCGCCATCCAGGACGGCAAGGACGGCGACACGGAGTTCGACGCCGTCGCGGGCGACGCGGCGACGGGAGGCGGGAAGGCTCCCAGCGGCACGGAGGAATTCGCGGAGGGCGACGTGGTCGTCGAAGGCCCATCCGCTGCTTCCAGCGACGACGAGGCGACGAGTATGCCGGCGGGCGCGGTGGCCGGCTCGGCGGGCCGCTCCAGTGCGGGATCGTACGACCCGAACCGCGCCCCGCATCTCGGCACGTTCGAGAAGGACGACGACCTCGTGCGGGTGCTCGTCGCCAAGCTGTCGACCGAAAGGCAAGACCCGGCCGACATCAGCGGCCTCATGTGCCGGACGAAGGTCGAAGAGCTCGGCGGCTCGCGCCTCGGCTCGTGGCTCTACGTCGCGAGCGCGACGTGGCGCACGTCGGACGCGGAGGTGTTCGTCTACTCGCTGACCGAGCCAGAGGCGGGCGACGACCGGCGCGCGTTCGTCATGTCGGTGCGGACGTGCTCCGTCCTCGCCGAGCCCCACTTCTGAGCCACGCCGCGGCAGCGACCGCGCCGAGCGCAACGGCGGCCCACGCCTCGGGCCGGGCCAGGTCGAGGCGGTGGCCAGTGGAGATGTACGCCGACCACACGAGCCCCGCTTCCGTCAGGAGCGCGGCGGCGCCGGCGAGGTAGTCGTCGACGTCCCTGCGGGCGACCGACGCGATCGTCTCCGCCACCGCTACCCCGAAGAGCGGCCCTGCGACGAGCGCCGTTTCGCGCGACAGCTCGTACTCCCCGAGGATCACCGCGCCCGCAGCCGCCACGATCGCGGCCGCGACCACCGCCACGACCGGCCGCATCGCGGTGCAGGGTAGCGGCGGGCGCCAGCCGTCCCCGTCCGGTCGCATGGGTAGTGTGCGGCCCATGGCCAGCCCGGTTGACCCGCGCGCGTCGGGTTCCCCCTCCCCTGTCGCGCCCGGCGACTGGACGACGCAGGTCGCCGACACGATCGAGTCGGTCGTCGGTTCGATCCGCGACAAGACGACGGTGCCGATCGAGACGGTGGCCCGCGGGCTCGTCTACGGGATCCTCGTCCTGGTCATGGGATCCGCCGCGTTCGCCCTGCTCACGATCGCTCTCGTGCGGCTGCTCGACAACGTGTTCCGAATCTGGGCCGTGTACGCGATCCTCGGCGGAGTATTCACGGTCGTCGGGTTGTTCCTGTGGTGGCTGCGCCGCCCGCGCGCCCGATAGGAGTCTCCCCGTGCCCGACACGCGTGACGTCGTCATCATCGGCTCTGGCCCCGCGGGGCTGACCGCTGCGATCTACACCGCACGAGCGAATCTCCACCCGCTCGTGATCGAGGGCGAGCTGACGTCGAACACCGACCAGCCCGGCGGGCAGCTCATGCTCACGACCGACGTGGAGAACTATCCGGGCTTCCCTGATGGCATCACCGGACCCGAGCTCATGAAGAGCTTCCGCGACCAGGCCGAGCGCTTCGGCGCCGAGATCCGCACCGCGAAGGCCGGCAAGGTCGAGTTCTCCGGCCCCCCGCACCGGATCTGGATCGGCGACGAGGAGATCGAGGCCCGTGCGGTCATCGTGGCGACCGGCGCGAGGGCGCTCATGCTCGGCCTGCCGAACGAGCAACGGCTGCTCGGCTACGGCGTGTCGACGTGCGCGACGTGCGACGGGTTCTTCCACCGCGGCAAGCCCATCGTCGTCGTCGGCGGCGGCGACTCCGCGCTCGAGGAGGCGACCTTCCTGACCCGCTTCGCGGAGAAGGTCACGGTCGTGCACCGGCGCGACCAGCTCCGGGCGTCGAAGATCATGCAGGACCGCGCCATGGCGAACCCCAAGCTCGAGTTCGAGTTCGACACCGTGGTGGAAGACGTGCTCGGCGACGACGTGCTCGAAGCCGTCAAGCTCCGCAACGTCAAGACCGGCGACGTGAAGACGTTGCCGGTGTCGGGCATGTTCGTCGCCATCGGCCACGTCCCGAACACCGACCTCTTCAAGGGCTGGCTCGAGATGGAGGACACGGGCTACCTCGTCACCCAGCACGGCTCGACCTTCACGAACGTGGAGGGCGTCTTCGCCGCGGGCGACGTGCAGGACCACGTGTACCGCCAGGCGATCACGGCGGCCGGGTCTGGCTGCATGGCCGCCATCGACGCGGAGCGCTGGCTGGAGTCGACGGGTGACTCCTCGCATACGATCGACCCGACGCCTCGCGACTGGTAAGCGCTTCCAGCCCAGGGAATGGGGGTTCCCCGCAGGCTGTTGAGATCTCCACCGCTGGGTACGCTCCCCGGGTCCTGTCCAAGGAGGCTGGCTGCATGGCCGCGAACATCACGACGCTCACCGACACGAACTTCAACGAGGAGATCAAGGGCTCGGCCGAGCCGGTCCTCGTCGACTTCTGGGCGGAATGGTGCGGTCCGTGCAAGATGATCGCCCCGATGCTCGAAGAGCTCGCCGACGACCACGCTGGCAAGATCCGGGTGGCCAAGCTGAACATCGACGACGCGCCCGCGACCGCCTCGGCGTTCCACGTCATGAGCATCCCGACGCTCATCCTGTTCAAGGACGGCGAGCCGGAGCGCCGCATCGTCGGCGCCCGCCCGAAGGCTGCGCTGCTCGAGGAGCTGTCGGAATTCCTGTAACAGCGCTCCCCCTGGGACGAGGGTCGGAAGGTGAGGCGGTGCGGGATCTCCAGCACCGCCTCGCCGCGTTGGGGTTCGACACCTCGGGTGACGCCGCAGGCGCCTTCGGCGACGCGACGGCCGCCGCGATCCGCGCCTTTCAGGAGCGGCGCGGGCTCCCACCTACGGAAGCCTGCGACGACGTCACGTGGGAGGCCGTCGTCGAGGCGAGCTGGCGGCTCGGCGACCGGCCGCTGTACCTGACGGCACCGATGGTGAGGGGCGACGACGTCGCCACCTTGCAACGGTGCCTCGGTGCGCTCGGGTTCGACGCCGGCCGGGTCGACGGCATCTTCGGATTGCGCACCGACCGGGCGCTGGCCGACTTCCAACGCAATGTCGGCCTCGTCAGCGACGCGATCTGCGGTCCCGCGACCGTGGCCGCTCTGGCGCGGCTGGGCGACTGGAGCACGTCGCCGCACTCCGTCGCCGACATCCGCGAACGTGAGCGCTTCCGCCGCGGCCCGCGCACCCTCGCCGGCCGCCTCGTGGTGCTCGCCCACACCGGGGGCCTCGACGCGTTCGCGACGAGCGCGGCGCGCGCGATCGGCGGGGCCGGGGCTTCGGTGCTCGTCGTGCAGCACCCCGACGGGTCGGAGCAGGCGGCGCAGGCGAACACGGCCGAGGCAGACGTCTTCCTGGGCGTGGGGTTCGGCGACGGCGCGACGTGCCGCGCCGCGTACTACGCGTCCCCCACCGGCTGGGAATCGCCCGGTGGGAAGCTCTTGGCGGCCCTCGTCCAGCACACGTGGGCGCCGGTGCTCGGCGGCGACCCCTGCGGGACGGCCCCGATGGCCGTGCCCATCCTGCGCGAGACCCGCATGCCCGCGGTGTTCGTCTCGCTCGGCCCGCCCGAACGGGTCGTCGAGCGCACCGCGGTCCTCGCCGCTGGGCTCCCTGGCGCGCTCGAGTCGTGGGTCGCGCGCTTCTGCGACGGGGACTGAGACTTCTCCACAGCTTTGTCCCCAGGGTGGGGATGGGCTCCATCCGCGCTTGAGGTTCGCGCTTTGCCCGGAACCCTCAACCCATGCTTGCGACTGACGCGTTTTCGCAGGTCACGCGGCCCGCGCGGCCCCATTCGGAACCCGAAGGGTCAACCCTCGCTCGCGGTTGACGGCCCGCCGGATTACTCCGTCATCGCCCGGTAGATCCGCTCCAGGTCTTCCAGGGTGGCGAAGTCGATGACGATGCGGCCCTTCTTCGATCCCATCTCGACCTTCACGCGCGTGTTGAGGTAGGTCGCCAGGAGGTCCTCGAGCTCCAAGAGGCCGGGCGGGCGGAGCTGTTTCCCGCTCGGCGGCCGGGCCGACGACGCCGACCCAAGCTGGCCAGCGAGCTCGTTGCGCTGCCGAACGGCGTCCTCGACGTCACGGACCGACAAGCTGTCGGCGATCGCACGGCGCGCCAGCGATTCCTGGAACCCCCGGTCGGGCGTGCCGAGCAACGCCCTCGCGTGCCCGGCCGACAGTTCTGCCTCGGCGACCATGCGCTGGATCGTCGGCGGTAGCTGGAACAGCCGCAGGGCGTTCGACACCGCAGATCGGCTCTTGCCGACCCTGGCCGCCACCTCGTCGTGGGTGAGGTGGAAATCCTCGATGAGCTGCTGGTACGCAGCGGCTTCTTCAAGCGCGTTGAGGTCCTGCCGGTGCAGGTTCTCGACCAGCGCCTGCTCCAGGCTGGCCACGTCGCTGGCGTCGCGGACGATCGCCGGCACCGACTGCAGACCCGCACGCTTCGCGGCGCGCCACCGCCGCTCCCCCGCGATCAGCTCGTACGTGCCGTCTTGGGCTGGACGCACGAGGATGGGCTGCAGCACGCCGAGCTCGCGCACGGATGCCGTCAGCGAGGCCAGCGCCTCCTCGTCGAAGTGGCGACGGGGCTGGTAATTATTGGCAACGATCGAACCAACGGGGATCTCCAGCAGCGCCGTCCCGCTCGTCTCGTTCGCCACCTCCGTCGGAATCAGGGCGCCAAGGCCCCTACCCAGTCCGCTGCGGCGCGCCACCGCTGACCTCCTTGGCTAACTCGCGATACGCCAGGGCGCCGCGCGAGGACGGATCGAAGACGATGATGGGCTGGCCGAACGACGGTGCCTCCGACAGCCTTACCGTCCGGGGAACGACGTTGCGGCACACGCGGTCGCCGAAGTGCTGCCGCACCTCGTCGGCCACCTGTTCGGCGAGCTTCGTGCGCGCGTCGTACATGGTGAGGATGATGGCGCTCAACTCGAGCTTTGGGTTGAGGTTCGCCTGCACGAGGTTGATGTTGCGGAGCAGCTGGCCCAAACCCTCGAGCGCGTAGTACTCGCACTGGATGGGGACGACCACCTCGGACGCGGCCGACAGGGCATTGACCGTAAGCA
>DASVEG010000127.1:0-3177 GCA_036380695.1 Acidimicrobiales bacterium | reverse complement strand
CCCGAGCCGCTCCCCGAGGGCCACCCGCTCTGGGACCTCCCGAACTGCATCGTCACGCCCCACACCGCCAACACGTTCGAGATGGCCGTCGATGCGATGATGAGGCGGATCGAAGAGAACGTCCGGCGGTTCGCGGCCGGGGAGCCGCTCGTCGGGACGGTCGACCCTGCGCTGGGTTACTGACCCGGCAGATACGGAGCCGTCGCGCGCCCGTCGTACCCTTGACCGAACGCCATGGACCTCGACCGCCTCCGCAACCTCAGCATCATCGCCCACATCGACCACGGGAAGTCGACCCTCGCCGACCGGATTCTCGAGCTGACGAACGCGGTCAACACCCGCGACATGCGCGAGCAGTTCCTCGACTCGATGGACATCGAGCGCGAGCGCGGCATCACCATCAAGGCGCAGAACGTGCGCGTCCAGTGGAACGGCTGCACGATCCAGCTGATCGACACGCCGGGCCACGTCGACTTCGGGTACGAGGTGAGCCGCTCGCTGGCCGCGTGCGAGGGCGTCGTGCTCGTCGTCGACGCGAGCCAGGGGATCGAGGCGCAGACGCTCGCGAACTGTTTCCTCGCCATCGAGCACGACCTCGACATCGTGGCGGCGCTCAACAAGATCGACCTCCCGGCCGCTGATCCCGATCGGTACGCGGGCGAGATCGAGCACGTGCTCGGCATCCCCGCGAGCGACATCCTCCGCATCAGCGCCAAGACGGGCGAGGGCGTCCCCGACCTGCTCGACGCGATCGTCGAACGCATCCCCCCGCCGAAGGGCGACCCAGACGCACCCCTGCAGGGCCTCATCTTCGACTCGTACTACGACCAGTACCGCGGCGTCGTCAGCGCGGTCCGCGTGATGAACGGGCGCTTGCGAACGGGGTCACGCGTGCGGTTCATGCAGGCGGGCGCGGTGCACGACGTCGACGAGATCGGCTGGCGCACGCCCGTTCCGGTGCCGGTGGCCGAGCTTGGCCCCGGCGAGGTCGGCTACGTCATGGCCGGCATCAAGGACGTGAGCGAGGCGCGATCGGGTGAGACGGTCACCGACGCGGGGCGTCCAGCCGAGAAGCCGCTGGAGGGTTACCGCGAGCCGAAGCCCATGGTGTTCTGCGGCCTGTACCCGGTCGAGGGCGACGACTTCGAAGACCTGCGCGAGGCGCTCGAGAAGCTGCGCTTGAACGACAGCTCGTTCACCTACGAGCCCGAGACGTCGGGCGCGCTGGGGTTCGGCTTCCGCTGCGGGTTCCTCGGCCTGTTGCACATGGAGATCGTCCGCGAGCGGCTCGAGCGCGAGTTCGACCTCAGCCTCATCGCGACGGCGCCGTCGGTCGAGTACCGCGTGCACACCACCGACGGGCGCGTCGTCGAGGTCGACAACCCATCGGCCATGCCGCCGCCCCAGAACATCGACTTCATCGAGGAGCCGTGGTTCACCGTCACGATCCTCACGCCGGCGGAGTACACGGGCACTGTCATGGACCTGTGCCAGACGCGCCGGGGCGACATGGAGAAGATGGACTACCTCTCCGCCGACCGCCTCGAGCTCGTCTACCGCCTGCCCCTCGCCGAGGTGGTGATCGACTTCTTCGACCAGCTGAAGTCGAGGACCAAGGGCTACGCGAGCCTCGACTACGACGCGGCCGGCTACGGCCGATCCAACCTCGTCAAGGTCGACCTTCTCCTCAACGCCGTCCCGGTCGACGCGTTCTCCACGATCGTCGAGAAGTCGAAGGCGGAGGAGTACGGCCGGAAGATGACGGGCCGGCTGCGGGAGGTCATCCCGCGCCAGATGTTCGACGTCCCCATCCAGGCCGCGATCGGAGGCAAGGTCATCGCTCGCGAGACGGTGAAGGCAAAGCGCAAGGACGTCCTCGCCAAGTGTTACGGCGGTGACATCACCCGCAAGCGGAAGCTCCTCGAGAAGCAGAAAGAGGGCAAGAAGCGGATGAAGAACATCGGGCGCGTCGAGGTCCCGAACGACGCCTTCATCCAGGTGCTGCGCCTCGACGAGTAGCGCGGCACACTGGACGCCTCCGGACGTGGAGGTGCACATGCGCCGTTACCTGGTGGTCGCGAACGACACCCTGCTGGGGTTGCCGCTGACCGAGGAGGTGAGGCGCCGCGTCGAGGATGCCGGCGGCGAATGCCACGTCCACCTCGTCGTGCCCGCGACGCACGGGCACGGCGCCTGGACCGAGGGCGGGGCCAGGGCGCGGGCGGCGCGCCAGCTCGAGCACGGGGAGGCGCGGTACGCAGGGCTGGGCGGTGCGGTCGTGACCGGCGAGGTCGGCGACCCCAGCCCGGTGCTCGCGGTCGGCGACGCGATGCTCGCCTCGAAGGAGCCGTTCGACGAAGTGCTCGTGTCGACGCTCGCGCTCGGCCGGTCGCGTTGGCTGAAGCAGGACGTCATCCACCGGCTGCAGCGCGCCCACCCCGACCTGCGCATCACCCACGTCGCCGCGACGCCGGCCGGCGCGGTTACCGGGGGCGCGCGCTCGGGGTAACGCGAGCGCATGGACTTCGGACTCCTGCTCATTCGCGCCGTCGTCGGGCTGATCCTCGCCGCGCACGGCGCGCAGAAGCTGTTCGGGTGGTTCGGTGGCTACGGCATCGCGGGCGTGGGCGAATTCCTCGAGTCGCTCGGCTTCCGGCCGGGCAGGCGCGCCGCGGAGATGGCGGGCACTGCCGAGGTCGTCGGCGGCGCGCTGCTCGTCCTCGGGCTGCTGACGCCGCTCGGCGCCGCCGCGGTGATCGGCGTGATGGTCGTAGCCGGCGCGTCCGTGCATCGGGGCCGGGGTTTCGCGGTGACGTCGGGGGGCTGGGAGTTCGTCACCGTGCTCGGCGTCGTCGCCGCAGGGCTCGCGTTCACGGGGCCCGGCGCGATCTCGCTCGACCGTGCGCTCGACCTCGACCTCGGCGGCCCGCTGTGGGGCGTGCTCGCCGTCGCCATCGGGCTCGCGGCCGCCGGCACCCAGCTCTCCGTCCGCCGCGTCGACGATCCCGGGATCGACCTGCGCGACGAGGTGGTCGACGCGACCGACGCCGACACCGCCCCCTACGACATCGAGGCCGACGCCGACCGCTGACGACCCGCGCCCCCGGCTGTTCGCGTTCTGGGTGCAGAAACTCGCGCTATGCGCGAGTTTCTGCACCCAGAAAGGCGTGGGGGTCG
>DASVEG010000126.1:0-5827 GCA_036380695.1 Acidimicrobiales bacterium | reverse complement strand
TCCACGAGGACGACCACGGCGGCTGGTCGTACTGGACCGTCGTCGTCGACGTCGCCGAGCGGTTCCCCGCTCCCGCCGCCGGCCTGAACTGGGAGACGTCGGACGTCGGCTGGTTCCGCGCGTCGGAGCTCGCCGACCTCGACCTGTTCGCCGCCTTTCGCACGACCCTCGCCCGCCTCGACCTCGTCTGAGTCGACGACTTCGATCGCGTTCTGGGCGCAGAAGCAGAGGGCGCGGCGGCCGGCCGGCCGGTCAGCCGTTCTTGGGGAGGTCCTTGAAGGCGGTGACGCGGTCGTTGTTCGGCTCCTTGGGGAGGCCGAGCACGCGCTCGCCGATGATGTTGCGCTGGATCTGGTCGGTGCCGCCGTAGATCGGCGGGCCCTGGGCGAACAGCGCCATCTCCGTCACCATGCCGATGAACGGGTTCTTCGTCGCCTCGTTCAGCACCTGGCGGTCGTCGGGCTTGTACGCGTGGAGCGTGCCGAGGGGGCCGATGATGCGGAGCCCGAGGTCGCGGGTGAGGCGGAGGATGTTGCTCATCGACAGCTTCGCGATGTTCGGCCCGCCGGGGATGTCGGGCTGGCCCGCCATCCGCAGCGCACGCGACCGCAGGTTCATGAACTTCGCGATCTCGTTCATCGTGTAGAGCCGCATCAGGTCTTGGCGCACGACGGGGTCGGCGATCTTCCCGTTGCCCTTGGCCAGGTCGGTGATGAGCTGGGCGCCCGCGCCGAACAGGCCGGCGGCACCGCCGCCGCCCCGGCGCCTGCGGCCACCGCCGCCCTCGCCGACGAAGTCGCCTGCCCGCTTCTCGAGGTCGCCGGCGATCGTGCCGGGGGTGGCCGCGCCAGCGGACTCCGACCCGCCGCCCGCCCCGAGCCCCGCCCGCTCGTAGCCGAGGGTGGTGTTGGCCACCGCCCACCCGTTGTTGAGCCCGCCGATGATGGCGTCGTCGTGGACGACGCCGTCCGAGATGAACACCTCGTTGAACAGCGCCCTGCCCGTCATCTCCTTCAGCGGCCGCACCTCGACGCCCGGCTGGTGCATGTCGAACGCGAAGTAGGTGATGCCCTGGTGCTTCGGCGCGTCGGGGTTCGTTCGGGCGATGAGCATGCCGATGTCGGCGACGTGGCCGGCCGACGTCCACACCTTCTGGCCGTTGACCACCCACTGCTCGCCGTCCTTGACGGCCTTCGTGGTGAGGCCGGCGAGGTCGGACCCGGCGCCGGGCTCGCTGAAGAGCTGGCACCACCCCTTCTGCCCGGTGACGATGTCGCGCACGTACAGGTCGATCTGTTCCTGCGTGCCGTGGGTCGCGATCGTGGGGGCGGCGAGCAGCAGCCCGAGGCCGCCGGGAGCGCCGAGCGCCCCGAACTCGGCGATCGTCTGCTGCACGCGCACGGCGTCGGCGCGGGGGAGGGCGCGGCCGTAGGCGTTCTCCGGCAGCAGGGGCGCGGCCCAGCCGGCGAGGCCGAGGCGCTCCCACCATTCACCCACGGTGAGGTCGGGGTTCCAGTTGTCCTCGAGCCATGCCTTGAGCTCGGTGATCACGTCGGTGGCGGTGTCCGTCACGGTTCCTCCCGGGTGCCGATCGTGGGCTTCTCTACCCTGTCGAAAACTTGACTGGTTGGTCAAGTCCGGCATTCTGGACCACTGCTACGGTCGCCGCGGTGGCCAGAGGGGAGATCGCCACCGGGCGGCTGGCGTTGCTGCGGACGCTCCCGCTCGCGGGCCCGGCAAGACTCTCGGCCCTCGTCGTCCTGCTCCTCACTGGCGCGCTGCTCCCCGCCGCCTTCGCCGCCGCGACCGGGTTCCTCGTCGCGTCCGTGCCCGACGCCGTTGCCGGAGGGTTCGACTCGGATGCAGGGCGGACGCTCGCGACCGCGGTGGCCGCGGTCGGCGCGGTCCTCCTCCTCGAGCGGTTGATCTGGCCGGCGACCGAGGTCGTCCGCTACGCCGCCGGCCGGCGGATCGACGGCGCGTTGCGCGAGCAGATCCTCGGTGCACTCGAGCGGCCGGAGGGGATCGCGCACATCGAAGACCCGTCGCTGCAGGACCGCCTCGGCCTCCTCAAGGGCGGCCTGTTCGGCACGGTCGGGTCGGCCGCGGTCGCGGCCGCCACCATCGTCTCGCGTTACGTGCAGGCGCTGGCCGCGGTGGCGATCGTCGCGTGGTTCAACGCCGGCCTCGGGCTGCTCGTCTTCGCGATCATCGTCGTGATCCGCCGGCGCTGGCACCGCGCGTTCGGCGAGCTGGCCGACGCGATCATCGGAAACGGCGCCGAGCTGCGGCGGGTCAGCTACACGGTCGACCTCGCGATCACGCCGCCTGCGGCCAAGGAGCTGCGCGTCTTCGGCCTCCTCGGCTGGCTCGTCGCCCGCGCCGAGCACTACTGGGACATCGCCATCGCGAGGCCGTTCGAGATCCGCCGCCGGTTACGGGCCAGCGCGAACGTCGAGCTCGCACTGCTCGGCGGGTGTTACCTGCTCACCTTCGTCGTCGTCACCCGCGCCGCGGTCGACGACGGGCTGTCGCTCGGCGTCGTCGCCGCGATCCTGCAGGCGGAGTTCACCGTCGCCGAGCTGATCTCCCCGTCGACCGACGACTTCGCGACGCCAGCCGGAATCGCCGCGCTCGGCGCCATCCGCTCCGTCGTCGCCGACGCAGACGCCGCGCCGCCACGCACGGGCACCCACGACGCGGCCGGCATGCCGGCGCGCGAGATCACCTTCGAGGCGGTGACGTTCTCGTACCCCGGGTCGGACCGTGCGGTCGTCGCCGGTCTCGACCTCACCATCGCCGCGGGCGACAGCGTCGCGCTCGTCGGCCTCAACGGCGCGGGCAAGACCACGCTGGTCAAGCTGCTGACCGGCCTCTACCGGCCGACGAGCGGGCGCATCCTCGTCGACGGCGTCCCGATGCCCGACCTCGACATGTCGTCGTGGCGCCGGCAGGTCGGCGTGATCTTCCAGGACTTCGTCCACTACGACCTGTCGTTGCGCGACAACGTGGCGTCGCCCGCCTCCGATCGTCCCGTCGACGACGGGGCCGTGGACCGGGCCCTGGCGATGGCCGGCGCGGCCGCGGTCGCCGAGGCCCAGGCGAACGGGTGGGACACGGTCCTGTCGCGCCAGTACGAGGGAGGCGCCGAGCTGTCCGGAGGCCAGTGGCAACGGATCGCCCTCGCCCGCGCCCTGTACGCGGTCGAGACGGGCTCGCGAGTCCTCGTGCTCGACGAGCCGACCGCGAACCTCGACGTGCGCGCCGAAGCCGAGCTGTTCGACGCGTTCCTCGAATGGACCGCGGGCGCCACGTCGATCCTCATCTCGCACCGCTTCTCGACCGTGAGGCGCGCCGGCCGCATCGTCGTGCTCGCCGACGGCCGCATCCTCGAGGACGGTTCGCACGACGAGCTGCTCGCCGCGGGTGGGCGCTACGCGGCGATGTTCCGCGCCCAGGCCGAACAGTTCGCGGACGGGCCGGCGGGCGACGGGCGGGTGCCCGATGCGTGAGCGCCTCGCCGACGTCCGGCTCCTGCTCGGCGTGGGCTGGCGCATCGACCGCCGGCTGACGGTGTCGTTCCTCGGGACGATGTTCCTCGTCTCGATCGGCCAGATCATCCGCGCGCTCTGGTTCAAGCTCGTGATTGACGCCATCGTCGACCGCGACCTTCGCGCCGCGGCGCTGTGGGGCGGCGTGCTCGCCGTCAGCGACGCGGCCCGCAGTTGGGGACGCGTCCACTCGCAGATGGCGAAGCAGGACGTGCACGACAAGTCGATGCACTTCTTCCAGGCGGAGAGCATGCGCCTCGCCGGCGGCGCACCGACCATCGAGCACCACGAGCACGCGGAGCACATCGACCGGCTCGCGGTGTTCCGCGGGTCGTTCTCGCAGCTGGCCACCGCGCTCGGCAACGTCGTCGAAGGCATGAACGCCGTCGTGCGGGCGGTCGTGATGTTCGCCCTGCTCGCCACCATCCACCCCGTGCTCGTGCTGCTCCCGCTGTTCGCGCTGCCGTCGCTGTGGACCGCTCGGATCGCGCAGCGCATCTCCCACGAGGGAGCGATGGCCGCCGCGAGCAGGAGCCGCATGGGCGACCACCTGTGGACGCTGCTGACCACGCCGGGGCCGGTGAAGGAAGTGCGGGTGTTCGGCGTCGAGCGTGGCCTTCGCGAGCGCGATCGCGCGGCGTGGGCGGACGTCACCCGCATCCAGACGAGGGCTCGCACGCGCTCGGGCGCGGTCAACACCGCGGGCTGGTTCGTGTTCGGCGTCGGCTACGTCGCCACGGTCGCGACGATCGCGGCGCTGGCGATAGACGGTCGCGCCACCGTCGGCGACGTCCTCCTCGGCGTCGTGCTCGCCGGCCAGGTCAACTGGCAGGTGACGAGCACGGCTGCGCTGGTCGGCTCGATGACGCAGACGTTCCAAGCGGTCGCGCAGTACCGCTGGCTCACCAACTTCGCCGCCGCTCGACGGCGGGAGGGCGGTGCGTTGCCCGTACCCGACCGGTTGCGCGGCGGCATCCGGTTGGACGACGTCTCGTTCACGTATCCCGGCACCGACGCCGTGGCCCTCGACCACGTGAGCCTCGACCTGCCCGCGGGGTCGGTCGTCGCGCTCGTGGGCGAGAACGGCGCGGGCAAGACCACGGTGACGAAGCTGCTCACCGGGTTGTACCACCCCACCAGCGGCGAGGTCGTCGTCGACGGCACGCGGCTCGCGGACCACGACCTCGACGAGTGGCGCGCCGCCGTCGCCGTCGGCTTCCAGGACTTCGTGAAGTTCGAGCTGCTCGCCCGGGAGGTCGTCGCCGTCGGCGACCTGCCGCGACTGGACGACGACGCCGCCGTCTCCCGCGCTCTCGAGCGGAGCGGGTCGACCGATATCCCCGACACCTTGCCGCAGGGCCTGGAGACGCAGCTGGGCAAGCTGTTCGAGGGCGGCGTCGACCTGTCCGGCGGGCAGTGGCAGAAGCTCGCGCTGGGTCGGGCGATGATGCGCGACGCGCCGTTGCTGCTCGTGCTCGACGAGCCGACCGCCGCGCTCGACGCGCCGAGCGAGCACGCGCTGTTCCAGCGGTACGCGGCGAACGCGAGGGCGATCGGCGAGTCGACGGGAACGGTGACGGTGCTCGTGTCCCACCGGTTCTCGACCGTCCGCATGGCCGACCGGATCGTCGTGCTCGACGGTGGCCGCATCCGGGAGGCAGGGACGCACGACGAGCTCGTCGCCCTCGGCGGGTTGTACGCCGAGCTGTACGAGCTGCAGGCGCAGGCGTACCGCTGAGCCGCTCAACTGCTGAACCCCGGCTGCGCGGCGCGGCATCCTTGGTCCATGTCGGATTCGGACTTCGCGCTGTCGGGTGGGTTCAGCGCCGCCCTCATGCTCTGCGACTGGGCGGACGCCATCGGCGGCAAGCTCTACATCCAGGGCGGGGGCTGGACGACCGTGCGGCAGAACACCCCCGCGACCATCGCGGTGGCAGCGGTCGTGCGGGTGCCGTACCACCAGACGAACGTGCGGCACACGGTGGCGGTCACGCTGCTCGACGAGGACGGGCAGGGCTTCCCCGCCGCCCAGCCGTTCCGCCTCGAGATGCAGGTCGAGCTCGGCCGGCCGCCCGGCATGCGCAAGGGCGAGGAGTCGGTCGTGCCCCTGGCGGCGCGGTTGCAGGGCGTCGAGTTCCCGCCCGGCGGTTACCGCTTCGAGGTCAGCGTGAACGGTGACGTCGTCACCGCCACCTCCTTCGTCAGCCGCGACGTCGCCTGACCCCGCCCCCGCCCCCACCCCCACCCCGGTCCGCGCTTTTTCGCAGTAGTCCGCG
>DASVEG010000125.1:0-4512 GCA_036380695.1 Acidimicrobiales bacterium | reverse complement strand
GCGGGTCGTCCAGCAGACGCGCCACTGGAACGAGGACGACGGGCGGACGCACTCGATGCGGTCGAAAGAAGAGGCGTTCGACTACCGCTACTTCCCCGAACCCGATCTGGTGCCGGTCGCGCCCGACGACGAGTGGCGCGCCGAGGTCGAGCGCATGATGCCGCGGTTGCCGGCCGACCGCCGCGACGACCTCGCCACGCTCGCCGGCGTGACGCCGCGAGACGTCGCGCTGCTGGTCGAGCTCGACCTCGACGAGTTGGTGTCCGACGCCATCGGTGCCGGCGCCGACCCGGTGAAGGCGATCAACCGCGCCGCCAACGAGCTTGCGTCCGACCTCGACGGCGCGCGGCGCTTGTCGGCCAATGCCTTCGCCGAGGTCGTGCGGATGGAAGCCGATGGCGAGGTGACGGCGACGCAGGCGAAGCAGGTGATCGGCGCGATGCTCGCGGGGGAGGGCGACGACCCGCGCACCATCGCCAAGGCGATGGGCTTCGAGGCGATGGACACGTCGTCGCTCGAGGCCATCGTCGACGAGGTCATCGCCGAGAACCCCGAGCCGTGGGAACGGTTCAAGGCCGGCGATCAGAAGGTGACCGGCATGTTCGTCGGCCAGGTGATGAGGAAGTCGGGCGGCAAGGCCGACGGCAATCTCGTCAACCAGATCCTCCGCCAGCGCGCCACCGGCGGCGGCTGACGGGCTTTTGTGTGCGAATGGCGCATCATGATGCGCCATTCGCACACAAAACGGATCGCCTAGGTCGGGTCGGGACCCTCGGCCTGCTCGCGCTGGCGTTGCTCGAGGCGGCGGTCGAGCTCATCGTCCATGCGGCGGAGGTACTCGCGGCGCTCGCGCTCGGCCCGCTCACGCTCGGTCTCGTGGTTGTCGACGCGCTCGTCGAGCGCGGGGTGCCAGCGCTCGCGGGCTGCCTTGCCCCGCAGCGGCCGCACCGTGGCACCACCCGGAGCGAGCGATCCCGAATGTGGACGGCCGAGAGCGAGCCACGCGAAGGCTCCGAGCGCGTTGAGGAACAGCACGACGAACACCCACGCGACCTTCGGCAGGTTGCGGGCCGCGGTCTCCGGCGTGGTGATTACGTCGGCGATCGCCCAGAACCAGAAGACCCAGAGGAGCACGATCACCCCGAGCGCGAACGGCACGGCGAGGAGCGTACAGAACTACCCCTCGCGTAGCGTGGTCGGGTGACCTTCGCTTTCCTCGACGACGTGTCCGAACGCGGCGTGCGCGAGCGGCGGTTCGACATCGCCGTCGACGGCCGAACCGTCCCCGGCATCGTCTGGACGCCGGCCGACTCGCCGGCGGGTGCGCGCGGCCTCGTCCTCGTCGGCCACGGCTACACGCTGCACAAGCGCGAGGGGTACGTCCTCAGCCTCGCCCGCCGCCTCGTGCGCCACCACGGCGTCGCCGCGGTCGCCATCGACTTCCCGTGCCACGGCGACAGGGCGTCGAGCGACATGTGGTGGACCGACCAGGCCACCGACGACACCGTCGCGGAATGGACCGCGGTCCTCGACGCCGCCCAGGCCCAACCCGACATCGGCGCTGACGTTCCCGTCGGCTACTGGGGGTTCTCCATGGGCACCATCTTCGGGCTGCCGTTCGTGGCCGAGGAGGCACGCATCTCCGTCGCGGTTCTCGGCCTGATGGGCATCGCAGGACCGACGAAGGACCGCATCGAGAAGGCGGCGCGATCGCTGCCGGCCGACCTGCCGCTGCTGTTCGTTCTCCAGCGCGACGACGAGCTGTTCTCGCTACCCGCGAGCATCGAGCTCTTCGACGCGTTCGCGACGAGCGACAAGCGCATGCACCTCAACGTCGGCCTCCACGCCGGGGTGCCGCTCGACGAGTTCGACTACACCGAGGCGTTCCTGGCGCGGCACCTGCTTGCACACACCGGATCGTGACGTACACTGGCCGACGCATGAGCCGGCACATCGCCCTCGTCGTAGTTCTCACCTAGCGCACGCCGCCCTCCCGCGCGTGCGCATACGGCCTCCCAAGCGGGAGGTCGTTTTCTTTTCCCGCCGCAATTCCGGCACGCACTTCCCCAACGAGCCAGACGAAGCAGGAGCACAACGCAGATGACGAACATGTCCGGGGGCCAAGCCCTGATCAAGAGCCTCGAGATGATGGGCGTCGAGGTGATGTTCGGGCTGCCCGGTGGAGCGATCCTCCCCGTGTACGACCCCATCATCGACTCGCCGATCCGCCACATCCTCGTGCGCCACGAACAGGGGGCCGGCCACATGGCGAGCGGGTACGCGCACGCCACCGGCCGCCCCGGCGTCGCCATGGTGACGAGCGGCCCCGCGGCCACCAACGTCGTCACGCCGCTGTGCGACGCGTACATGGACAGCGTCCCGATGATCTGCATCACCGGCCAGGTGCCGCTCGCGTCCATCGGCACCGACGCGTTCCAGGAGTGCGACACCACCGGCATCACCATGGCGGTGACGAAGCACAACTACCTCGTCACCGACCCCAAGGACATCCCCCGCATCGTGCGCGAGGCGTTCCACATCGCGACGACGGGTCGCCCCGGCCCGGTGCTCATCGACATCCCGAAGGACATCGTCGACCCCAAGAACCCGCGCTCCGCGATGGAGTGGTACTGGCCGACCGACGACGACGTCGAGCAAGGGCTGCCCGGGTACAAGCCGACCACCAAGGGCCACCCGCGCATGATCAAGGAGGCGGCGCGCCTCATCCTCGAGAGCAGGCGCCCGGTGATCTACGCAGGCGGCGGCATCCTCAAGGCTCGGGCCGCCGAGGCGCTCAAGCACCTGGCCGAGCAGACCGGCATCCACGTCGTCACCACGCTGATGGCCCGCGGCGCGTTTCCCGACGGCCACGACCTCTGCCTCGGCATGCCTGGCATGCACGGCAACTACACCGCCATCACCGCCATGCAGGAGAGCGACCTGCTCATCGCGCTCGGGTCGCGCTTCGACGACCGCGTCACGGGCAAGCTCGCCGGCTTCGCTCCTGACGCCAAGATCATCCACGTCGACATCGACCCCGCCGAGCTCGGCAAGGTTCGCCGTCCCGACGTGCCGATCGTCGGTGACTGCCGCCTCGTGATCGAGGAGTTGATCAAGGCGATCGACGACCTCGGCGGCCGCGACGCGCAGCCGGAGCGCGGTGCGTGGACCGACCAGATCCACGAGTGGCAGCGGAACTTCCCGCTCCACTACGACCAGAGCTTCGACGGCGGCGCGCTCAAGCCGCAGTTCGTCATCGAGAAGCTGCGCGACAGCGCACCCGAGGACTGCATCGTCGCTTCGGGCGTCGGGCAGCACCAGATGTGGACGTCGCAGTACTGGCGCTTCAACCACCCCTACACATGGGTGAACTCGGGCGGCCTCGGGACGATGGGGTACGCGGTGCCCGCCGCGATCGGCGCCAAGGTCGGCCGTCCCGACCGCATGGTGTGGGCCGTCGACGGCGACGGCTGCTTCCAGATGACCGCGCAAGAGCTCGTCACCGCCAGCGCCGAGCGCATCCCCGTGAAGATCGCCATCCTCAACAACGCGTACCTCGGGATGGTGCGCCAATGGCAGGAGATGTTCTACGAGGAGCGCTACAGCGAGGTGTACCTCTCGCCCGACCTGCCCGACTACGTGAAGTGGGCCGAGGCCATGGGTTGCGTCGCGTTCCGTGTCGAGTCGCCGGACGAGGTGCAGCCCGCGATCGACAAGGCGAACGAGGTCGACGACCGCCCCGTCGTCATCGACTTCCGCACCGACTCGACGGAGAAGGTGTACCCGATGGTCCCCGCTGGCCTGACGAACTCCGAGGTCATCGTCGACCCCTCGCAAGGGGACGGTGGCCACTGATGGCCGAGCTCAAGCACCACACGCTGACGGTCACCGTCGAGAACAAGGCAGGCGTGCTGACGCGCATCGCCGGGCTGTTCGCGAGGCGTGGCTACAACATCTACTCGCTCGCGGTCGCGCCGACGGACGACGAGCGCTTCTCGCGCATCACGATCGTCGTCGACGTCGAGTCGTCGCCGCTCGAGCAGATCACCAAGCAGTTGTTCAAGCTGATCAACGTCGTCAAGATCACCGAGCTGCCCCCCGAGAAGTCGGTGGAGCGCGAGCTCATGATGGCGACGGTGCGGGCCGAGGCCGGCCAGCGCGGCGAGGTGATCGAGCTTGTGCAGGTGTTCGGCGGGAAGATCGTCGACGTCGGTCACGACGAGGTCACGATCGAGCTGGCGGGCGGTCCGCCCAAGCTCGACGACCTCGAAGAGCTCCTCCGGCCGTACACCATCGTGGAGTTGCAGCGGACCGGCCGGATCGCGCTGCCCAAGCTCGAGCGGACGGCGCCCCGCCTCCGCAGTCTGAAGGGGAAGACCGCCTGATGGCCAACGTGTACTACGACAAGGACGCCGACAGCTCGCTCATCTCCGGCCGCAAGGTCGCGGTGATCGGCTACGGCTCGCAAGGCCACGCGCACGCGCTCAACCTGCGCGACTCGGGCGTCGACGT
>DASVEG010000124.1:0-19030 GCA_036380695.1 Acidimicrobiales bacterium | reverse complement strand
GAAAAACGCGTTCCCCTCGACCCGATCCGACAACGTCTTCGTGATCGCCGCCGTCAACGTCGTCTTCCCATGATCGATATGCCCCATCGTCCCAATGTTCAGATGAGGCTTCGTGCGCTCGAACTTGGCCTTGGCCATCGGATCTCCTGCGTTCTTGGGTCTGCTGGACGTGGGTAGCGGCGGCGGGACTCGAACCCGCGACACCACGATTATGAGCCGTGTGCTCTGACCGACTGAGCTACGCCGCCACGTGTACCCCACCCCCGGTGCGAGCCGCAGGTGGGCATGGACGAGCCCTCTGTGGGAATCGAACCCACGACACCAGCCTTACCATGGCTGTGCTCTGCCGACTGAGCTAAGAGGGCGGGACCGTCCATAGTACCCGCGGGCGGTGGGGTCCCCTCAAGGCGGTTCGGGCGTGTCATCCGGGGTGCGCGGCGCTCAAGGGATCGCTCCGACGGACCGAGGAAGCACCATGAGGTTCCAGCGACTGCTGCTGGAGTCGGCAGGCGCAACCGTCACCGTCGATCTCCACCCGCGCCTGACCGTCGTCGCCGGCGTCGGCGACCTCGAACGCGAGAGCTTGGTCACCGAGTTGCTCGGTGGCCTCGCCAGTTCCCGCCCGGGAACGCACCTCGAGGTGGTGGACGACTCCGGCCGCCGGCTCGGCGTCATGCACCCGTCGTCTGGCGGGCGTGACCGCGTCGTCGAGCTCACGACCAAGCAGGACGTGACCATCGAGTTCGTCGACGAGGACGGCCAGGTCAACCTGCTGTCACCGTTCGGCGTCGACCTCGCGACGGCCCGTCGGCGGTGCCGGATGACGGCGGGCGACATGGCCGCGCTGGCGAAGGTCGACGGCGCGGTCGCCGCGCTGGCCGCCCACGACCAGGATCGGCTGTGGGCCATCGCGGAGCGGGTCAAGGCGACCGACGACGCGCTGAAGCAGGAGGTGAGCGCGGTCGGGGTCGACCCCGAGGACGCGCCCCTCGTGCAGGAGATCGAGCGAAGGCACTCGGCCTTCGAGGCCGCGCAGGCGCGGCTCGAGTACGTCCGACACCACGGCATCTTCATCGGCGGCGCGTCGGTGGTCGGTGCGATCCCCGCGGCCATGATCCGCCACTGGGTCGCGTTCCCGTTGCTCGCCGTCGCGATCGTCACCACGCTCGTGTCGATCGCGTACCGCCGCCGGATGGACCGCACCCGCGAACACGAACGGCGCGCCCTCGACGAGGCCGGTGCCGAGAGCTACCTCGCCTTCCGGCTGCAGCGCATGAACCACGCACTGGACGGCGGCGCCGACCGCGCCCGGCTCGCGCGTGCCGCGACCGAGCATCAGCTCGCGCTCGACGCGTGGCGGGCCCTCGCGGGTGAGGTGTCCGTCGACTGGGCGCTCGACATGCGCGAGAAGGTGCGCGCCGCGGCGACCCGCATCCGCGAGATGGGCGGTGGCGCGACGACGCATGCGGTCGCCGCGGCGTCCGCGACCGCGATGACGACGGCCGAGCCCGCCGAGCTCGCGCAGGCGCTGATCGAACGCATGACCGAGCTGCGCCACGCCGGGCCACGCGGCGAGTCGATGCCGTTGCTGCTCGACGAGCCGCTCACCGGTGTCGCCCCTTCGGTGAAGACGTGGGTGCTCGAGCTCGTCGCCAGGTCGGCCGGCTCGCCGCAGGTGATCTACCTGACGAACGACCCCGACGTCGCGTCGTGGGCGCGGATGGAGTCGATCAGCGGTGAGCTGGCGATCCTCGCCCCGGCACCGGAGCAGGCCGGCGCGCACGACCACGACCACGACGGGGCGCACGTCCGGCTGTAGCCGCACCTGGCTCTAACGTCCGGCCGTGCCCGAGGTCCGACTCGCCCGGCCCGACGACGCCGAGGCGATCCGCTCCATCTACAACCGCGAGGTCACCGGCTCGACCGTCACGTTCGACCTCGTCCCGCGCACGCTCGAGTCACAACAGGCGTGGCTGGCGGCCCACCGAGGCGCCCACCCGGCCGTCGTCGCGGTCGACGACGGTGGCGCGGTCGTCGGGTTCGGGTCGTTGTCGCCGTACCGCGACCGGCCCGCCTACTCGACGACGGTCGAGGACTCGGTCTACGTCGACCAGGACCACCGCGGGCGAGGCATCGGCCGGTTGGTGCTCGCCGAGCTCGTCCGGTTGGCGACCGTGCACGGGTTCCACGCGGTGATGGCCCGCATCGTCGGCGGCCACGAGGCGTCGATCCGCCTCCACGAGACGTGCGGGTTCACGCTCGTCGGCGTCGAGCGGGAGGTGGGCCGCAAGTTCGGGCGGTGGCTCGACGTCGCGCTCATGCAACGGCTCCTCTGAACGACAGGTCAGCGCCGCGGGTACGCGGCTTGGGCGTCGGCGATGGCGCGCTCGGCGGCGTCGCGACCTTCCCAGCCGCGGGTCTCGGTGCCCTTGCCTGGTTCGAGCGCCTTGTAGACGTCGAAGAAGTGACCGATCTCCTCCAGCAGGTGCGCCGCGAGGTCGGCGATGTCGCGCACGTGCTCCCACCGCGGGTCGGTCGCAGGGACGCAGAGGATCTTCGCGTCGGCGCCCTTCTCGTCCTGCATCCAGAACACCGCGACGGGGCGCGCGTGGATATGGCAGCCGGGGAACGTCGACTCGTCGAGGAGCACGAGGGCGTCGAGCGGGTCGCCGTCGTCCGCGAGCGTGTCGGGGAAGAACCCGTAGTCGGCCGGGTA
The DNA here is from genome assembly GCA_036380695.1 of Acidimicrobiales bacterium. Lineage (GTDB taxonomy): Bacteria > Actinomycetota > Acidimicrobiia > Acidimicrobiales > CADCTF01 > DASVEG01. The sequence continues at coordinate 16,314 of DASVEG010000124.1, read as the reverse complement.
CTGGGTCGCGGTGAAGAGCATCCGGTCGAGCCAGATCGCGCCCGTCTCGTGATCGAGCTCGTACTTGTTACGCGATCCCTTGGGGATCTCGATGACCACCTCGACGTCCACCCGCGGACGCTACCGCCAGGAGCACGGCCACCGATCCGGCAGACGCGACCGCGCCGCCGGCCAACGTCACCGGCAGGCTGTCGGTCGGCGCGGCGCAGATGCCAGACGACCCGGGTGCCGGTGCGGCTCCGCCCGCTTCGGGCTCGCGCTCGACGATGCGGACGTCGCTGCATTCACCGGGGTCGCGGCCGCGCTGCATCGATGCCGCCAGGAGCATCCCCGGCAGAAAAGCGACGACCGCGACGAGGACCATCCACCGCGCGCGGACCGGGCGCGGCGTGCGCGCCCGATCGTTGCGTGCGGTCGCGGGGGCGGCCGTCAGTAGCTCCCCTCGAAGGTGTGGATGTCGTGGACCTCCAGCGTTCGCAGTCGTTCGGTGCCGATCTCGAGGAACGGGCACATCGTGTGCTGCGGCCCCGGGTCGCTCTGGCAGATGTCGGCGTTCGGGTCGAAGTGGCCGTCCTCGAAGGGCCCAGAGAACCCGGTCATGTGGCCCCACTCGTGGGACGCGACGCTCCAGAGATCGTTCTCGCATCCGGGTGGGAGCGAGCAGATCTGGTTCAAGAACCCGTCGGCCGCATCACCAACGCCGTCGTACCAACTGCGGCTGCTGTCGAACACGATGCTCGAGTTCACGATCTCCCCGCCGCCCGCGCACGTCCACGTGATCGCGAGCGCGCCCATGCCGTCGGGGATGTCCTGCCAGAACATCGCGTTCCCCGGCGCCGGGCAGTCGGTCGCGGGATCGAACCCAGCCTCGCGCTCGCCCACCTCCGCGAACTGGAGTGGCAGGTTGCGCCCGTTCCACTGGGCGAGACCGTCGCGAACCCTCGCGCGCTTGTTCCCGTCGGGGAAGTCGTCGTCGAAGAACCACTGGGGCGTGAGGTTCGTCCAACGGTTCGGGTAGTAGTCGGCTTGCCCGTGCGACCACGCTGGTCCGGCACCGGCGACGAGCGCGAGTGCCGCGAGCGCGGCGACGACCTTGGCTCTCGTCACCTCGCCCCCCTTGCCGTTCCCGAGCAGACCGCGACGGAGGCGATGCCCCATTGCCCTTCGGCAATCTCCCGCGTCGCGACGACCATGCGGCGCGCGCCGTCTTCTCGCAGTTCGAAGTCGACGCGTGCCGCGGCGCGGTCGTTGCGCACGAACGTGTCGCGGTCGTCCACCAGCGCGGGAAACGCCGCGTCGAGCAGCGTCGCCAACGCCTGCTCGGCGTCAGGGCTAGCGGCCTCGTTCGGTGCGGCCTCGAATATCCCCGTGAGAACGTTCTCGCCCCTGCCGCAGGTGAGCCCTCTCGCCTTCTCCGGGAGGTTCCCGGGCTGCCCGCTGTCCGCCAGCGATGAGCCCGCCACCGTCCCTACGAAGACGAAGGCCGACGCGGCAGGGAACAGCAAGAGCTTGCGCACGTGCTCTCCTTGTGTGTCGGTACCTCTCTCCGGTGCGGACAGATTACGGCATGCATTCCGCTGATTGCAGGTGCGGAGCGTGCGGCGAACACGGATGCGACGAGCACGAGGCCGCCGTGCGCACCGCCCCGTCCGAGGGGAGTAGGGCGGGCGACGAGGCGTGTACGTGGGCCGGGGAGGATTCGAACCTCCGAAGGCTGTGCCGGCAGATTTACAGTCTGCTCCCTTTGGCCACTCGGGCACCGACCCAGGAAGACGAAGGATAGCGTCGGGGCATGCCCACCTTCGACGTCGTCTCCGAGGTCGACATGCAGGAAGTCCGCAACGCGGTCGACCAAGCCAAGCGTGAGGTCTCCACCCGCTACGACTTCAAGGACACCGGCTCGAGCATCGAGATAGCGGGCCAGGAGATCCGTCTCGCCACGTCGACCGAAGACCGGCTGAAGGCGCTGATCGAGGTGCTCCAGGAGAAGCTCGTGCGTCGCAACGTGTCGCTCAAAGCCCTCGACTACGGCAAGGTCGAGCCCGCGGCGAAGGGCACCGTGCGCCAGTTGGTGACGATCAAGGCCGGCATCTCGTCCGACCACGCCAAGCGGATCAACGTCACGATCAAGAACATGGGTCTCAAGGGCGTGTCGTCGCAGACCCAGGGCGATCAGGTGCGGGTGAGCGGCAAGAAGCGCGACGACCTCCAGCAGGTCATCGCCGCGCTCAAGGCCACCGAGCTCGACATCCCCCTGCAGTTCCAGAACTTCCGCGACTGACCCGTTCCCCAACGGCGCTTCTTCGCAGTACTACCGCGCCCAGCGCGGACTACTGCGAAAAAGCGGCGGGGTTGGGTGGCGTCGGCGTCGGCGTCGGCGTCGGCGTCGGCGTTGGCGACCGTCAGATGGTGCGGGACCACTCGCGGTTGCGGAGGCGCTCGACGCGCTGTTCGGTCGACGGGTGGCTGCGGAAGAGGTTGCCGAAGCGCATCTCGCGACCGGTAAGCGGGTTGACGATGAACGCCTGGGCATGCGCGGGGTCGATGTCCATCGGGATGCGCTTCGCGCCGACCTCCAGCTTCTCGAGGGCGCGGGCCAGCGGCTCGCCGTCGCCGATGAGGAGTGCCCCGGTGCGGTCGGCCTCGAACTCGCGGGACCTCGACAGCGCCATCTGCATGACCATCGCCGCGATCGGCGTGAGGATCGCGAGCGCGATCAGGGCGACGGGGTTGGGGCGGTCCTCGTCGTCGCTACCGCCGAACCCACCGAACATCCCCGCCCACATCGCCATGCGCGCGACGAACGTGACGCCCATGGCAACGGCAGCGGCGACCGACCCGATGAGGATGTCGCGGTTGCCGACGTGGCTCATCTCGTGCGCGAGCACGCCCCGCAGCTCGTTCGCGTCGAGGATCTCGAGGATCCCGCGGGTGACGGCGACGGCGGCGTGCTCGGGGTTGCGGCCGGTGGCGAACGCGTTCGGTTGCGGGTCTGGCGTCACGTACAGCTTCGGCATCGGCATGCCGGCGCGGTCGGCGAGCTCGCGGACGATGCCGTAGTACTCGGGCATCTCCTGCTCGGTGACCGGAACGGCGCGCGCGACGCGGATCGCGATCTTGTCGGAGAACCAGTACGACGCCCCGACCATCACGAGCCCGATGGAGAGCCCGAGGATCGCGCCGCCCCGGCCGAAGAACGAACCGATCAGCACGACGAGGCCGCCGAGGCCCGCGAGCAGGATGTAGGTCTTGATGGTGTTGCGACTCACGGTGTCATCACTCCCTGCACCATTGTCGCCCACCGTCGGCGCAACACGGGCGCAGCCGGCGGTCTTCCGTCACGTTCGACGGGTGACGGGGACCCGCGCGACGACGCGGGTGCCGCCTCCGGGCGACGAGAGGATGTCGAGGCTGCCGTCGAGCGCCTCGACGCGGTCGCGCATGTTCTGCACGCCCGCGCCGTGCGGCGTCGTCGCCGGGTCGAACCCCCGGCCGTCGTCCACCACCTCGAACGACAGCAGCCCGTCCTCCTCCTCGAGGTGGACGACGACGTGGCTTGCCTCCGCGTACTTCTGGATGTTCTGCAGCGCCTCGAGCACGCAGAAGTAGACCGCGGATTCGACGTCCTGGCTGTACCGCCCGAGGCCGACGGCCTCGACGTCGACCGGCACCGTCGCCTTGCGGGCCTGGCCGGCCAGCGCGCTCGGGAGACCCTCGGCGGCGAGGAGCGGAGGGAAGATGCCGCGGGCGAGGTCGCGGAGGTCTTCGAGCGCGTCGCCGAGTTGGCCCTTTACCATGCCGAGCATGTCGCCGAGCACCTGGGCCTCCGGCCCGAGGTCTCCGACCATGCCCTCCATGAGCGCGAGCTGCACCTTGAGCGCGACGAGCTGCTGCTGCGCGCCGTCGTGGAGGTTCCGCTCGAGTCGACGCCGCGCTTCGTCCTGCGCGGCGATGAGCCGCTGGCGCGACGCGCGCAGCTCTTGCAGGCGGCTCAACAGGTCGGCCGTCAGCTGCACGTTCCTGAGCACGAGACCGGCCTGCCGCGCGAGGTCGTCGAGCAGGCTCTCCTCGGTCGGCGTGAGCGACTCGTTCGGCGGCTTCGTCACGGACAGCGCGCCGAACAGCTCCCCCTGGTGGCGCACGGCCGCGACCGCGGTCACGTTCTCGATCCACGGGATCTCGCGGCCGGTGATCGTGAGGGGGTTCGGGCATTCGAGGTCGGCCGGCCAGGACGCTGCGGGCCGAAGCTCGTTGCCGACCTTGAGCCACACGTCGGCGCGGCGCGCCGCGGTCCCCTCGGCGAGGATGCGCGCCATCCGCGAGACGAGCTCGTCGGTGCCTGGCGTCTCCGACACGCGTTGGGTGAACTCCGACAGCACCTCGTACGGCGTGGCCCGCTTGCCGTAGACGAGGTAGTTCGCGAAGCGCGTGACGCGCTCCTTCACCGGTTGGAACGCGAGGGCGACGATGCCCGTCGCGACGATCGACAACCCGAGGTTCTCTGTGTTGGCACCGCCGACCACGGCGCCGAACCCGACGACGACGCCGACGTAGACCACGGAGACGAAGCCCGCGAGCACCGAGTACACGAGCGTGCGGCTGATGAGGCGGTCGACGTCCCACAGCCGGTAGTGGAGGATGCCCATGAAGAGCGCGATGGGGATGATGCTGAACACCGGCTGGAAGACGCGGAACACCTCGACCGGCAGGTAGAGCAAGCCGGGCCTGCCCTCGAACTCCGGCCCGGCGTTGTTCGCCAGCGCGTAGACGAGGGCGAACAGCCCGACGAGCAGCGAAGGCGACAGCGCCCAGAACAGCAGCCGCGACTGCTGGCGTTCGACGGCGAGCGACGGGCGGCGGTAGCGGTACAGCTGGGCGCCGACGCCGACGACGGGCGTCATGACGCCGAACCCGATGACGAGGCCGACCGTACGGTCGTTGCCTCGCGTCAGCCATACGAGCGACACGACGGCGAGCGCGGCGGCGGCAACGAACGACCCGGACCACCACCCGCGCCAGCGGGGCACGAGCCGCCCGTCGGGGAAGAGCAGCAGCGCTGCGATGTACGAGAGCGCGGCGACGATGTGGAACGCGTCGTGCGTCAGCTCCTCCAAGCGGGTCGGGTCCAAGCGCTCGTACACCGCGTGGGCTTGCAGGTTGAAGATTCCGGCGGTGCCGACCATCGCGATGGCGAGCAGCCGAGCCGTCCGCTCGTGCCGACGCAGCCACACCAGCACGAGCGCCAGCGCGATGTTGAAGAGGCTGAACCCGTAGTCGATCGCCAACTGCCACCACGTCTCCACGTGATGGGACGACTTCGCGACCCGGTCCGCGAGGCGGCCCCACGTGCCCGAGGTGAACGCGGCCTCGTGCAGCCAGTCGTGGAAGCCGAGGTTGTTGCTCGCGACGACGGCTGCGACACCGAGCGCGAGCACGACGATGGCGAAGCCGAGGTACGCCGCGAAGAACACAAGGAACGCGAGGTGGCCGGCGCGCCGCCACGCCGACGGGCGCGGCGCGCGGTCCGTGCGCTGGCGCGCGTCCATTCCCGCCGTCGCGGCTTCGCCCGCAGGAGCGTCAGGCGGCGCGACCGCGGTCACGACACGTTCACCCGGCCGACCATCGCGGGGTGGATCAGGCATGCGAACGGATAGGTGCCGGGACGCGTGAACGTGATGCTGAACGTGTCGTCCTTGCCGAAGTCGCCGCCCGTCGACCGCAGCCCGCCGGTACCGTCCCACTCGCCTGCGTCGACGTGCGCTGGTCCCTTCGTCTGCGGCCGGCCCGGCCACCCGACCGGGTCGATGGCGCGGCGGTTGAACGTGACGAACCCGTCCTCCCGCACGGTGAAGACGGGGAAGTACTTGGGCACGTTGAAGCTCAGCGTGTGCCCACCGTAGAAGGTCCACGTCACCTTCTCGCCGACCTTCGCGTCGATCGTCGCGGGCACGAACTCGTTGTGCAGCGCGGTGAAGAACGGGAGGTCGGCCACGTCTTCGGCGCGTGGGTAACCGCCGACGACGGGCAGCGGGAGGTCTTGGCCCGCGCGTTGGCGTTCGAGCACCTCGGCGAGCTCGTCGAGGTAACGCTCGGCCTCCGCCTTCGCCTGGCGGTTCACCTCGACTTGCGTGGGGATGGGCTCACGATCGGGGACGACTTCGACGACGCCGCTCATCGCCGGGCCGTGATAGTTGCAGTAGTAGTGGTACGTCCCCGGGAGGATGTCCCCGTCGAGCTCGAGCTCGAACGTCGAGCCCTCCTCGTCGCCCTGGGGCAGGAAGCCGCTGCTGTAGTACGCCTGCTTGCCGTCGAAGCCGGGCTGCGATCGCTTGGGGCAAGGCTCGTCGACGTTCGTCACCTGCGGCACCCACGAGTCGCGGTAACACGGCTGCGCCGCGGTCTGCACGAGCTTGCGCCTGGTGCGGTCGAGCATCGTCGGGAGCTTGTCAAAGCCGGGAGCGTCCGGAGGCTCCGAGGGCACGTCGACGTCCTCGCCGGCACGTGCCGGGTCGAGAAGGTCCCAGTACGGCTTGCCGAGGGTGTCGACCAGCGTCCCCATCGTCACCGTGTGGGCTTCGCCGGTCCACTGCTGCCGGAACTGCACCCTGTCGCCCGGGTGCACCTTGATCGTGCTCGGGAAGTAGTTGAGGAACGAGGCGCCGAACTCGTCGTGGTTGAAGTCGACGAGCACCCTCCGCGTGTCGCCACCGGAGCCACCGGTGATGGCACCGCACGAGGCGCCCACGAGCGCGACGCACGCCGCGACCGCGGCCACACGCGTGCGACCCATGCGCCCCAGCGCGCTCCGACCTCTCACGGACGTCCGTTCGGCACGCATGCCAGCGATCTGAGCCCTTTGCGGCGGTCAGCGACGAGCGTCACGCACGGTTACATGGGCCGTCAGGGCCGGACGTCGACCGTCCCGATCATCTGCGGGTGCAGCACGCACGCGTACCGGTAAGTGCCCGGGCGCGTGAACGTCAGCGAGAACGTGTCCGGCGGGCCGAGGGCACCGGAGGAGAAGAAGCCGCCCCTGCCGTCCCACTCGCCCGCGTCGAGGGCGCGAGGTTCGGGTGCCCCTTCCTGCCGGTCGAAGGCTGGCAGGTCGTCCGGCACCTCGAACCCGACCGGTTCGTGTGCCCTGGGGTTCCACGTCACCGTGCCGTCCTTCGCGGTGGTGAAGAGCGGGAAGTACTTCGGCACGTTGAAGCTCACCGTGTGGACGAAACCGTCGAAGGTCCACGTCACCTTCTGCCCGACCTTCGCCCGCGCCTTCCGAGGGACGAACTCGTTGATGATGACGGCGAACTCGTCGTCGGACGTCAGTCCCGAGAGCGGCGGGTTGAGGTCGCCGACCTTGCCCTTCGCCGCGGCACGCTCCGCGTCTCGCACCTTCTTCAGCGCGACCTTCGCGTCCGCCTCGATCTCCTGGCGCGCCTGCCGGGTGACCTCCGACTGCGACGGGATCGACGCTGTCGGCTTCACGATCTCGATCGTCCCCGACATGCCGAGCCAGTGGTAGTTGCAGAAGTACGTGTACGTGCCCGGTTCCGCATCCTTCGCGACGGGCACGTCGAAGACGTTGCCCTTCTCGCCTTCGTACGGGATGAAGCCGCTGTTGTAGAGCGCTTGGCGCCCGTTGAACGCGGGCTTACGCTTCCCGCCAGGAGGACACTCGGCGTCGGGGTTCGGCACGTCGTCGATCGAGAACTCCGGCACGTCTTCCATGTCCGCGATGTAGCAAGGCTGCGCGCCCGCCTGGAACACCTCGAAGTCGCCCTGGCCGACCATCCCGGGAACCTTCCCGAAGCTGGCCAGCAGGTTGTCGATGGTCTCCTGCGTCTCGCCCGCGGCGAGCGCCTCCTCCACCGACTCGTACTTCTGGATGAGCGGAAGGTTCTTCACCATGTCGTCGACGGCGCGGCCCATCGTCACGCTGTGCGGCTCGCCCGTCCACGTCTGCTTGAAACGGACCGTGTCGCCGGGGCGCACCTTCACCTGCTCGGGGTAGTAGCGCAGGAACGCCGACGCGAACTCGTCGTGTTGGTAGTCGGCGAGCACGGTCCGCGTCTCTCCGCCGCCGCCCGCCGAACCGCTTTCGGAACCGCACGCGGGCGCGACGGCGGCCACGAGCGCCACGACCGCCATCCTTCGCCGAACCGGTCGCCGCATGAGACCTCCCCTTTCGACCGGCCTACCGGTCGAAGTATCCCGAGTGTATGTAGACGCAGGGCACGCCCTCGGCACGGAACATCTCGACGTTCCGAAGGTCGTCCTCGAAGGCGAGGCGGAGCTCGAAGCCGTGCCGACGGAAGTCGCCGATGCACCACCGTTTGAACTCCCTGGCCGCGGAATAGTCGCCCCAGTCGCGCATCACGAGCAGGTCCCAACGCAGGTGGTAGCGCTCGAGCCACGCGATCGTCTGGGGCTGGACGCGCACCGGCCGCCCGGTCAGCAGGATGATGCGAAGGTCGTCGTCGAGCAGCTCGAGCAGTCGGGCGACCTCCTCGATGAGTGGGTCGTCGCCGCACGCCTCGAAGAAGGCATCCCAGTCCTTGCGACGGCCGGCCCCGCCCTCGACGTAGTGCTGCCGCCCCGCGGCGTCGGACAGGACGCCGTCGATGTCGAATACGACCGTTGGTCCTGGCGCGACGGGCCCGGCGCGCCACGCCCAGTTCTCGGGGACGACGTCGCCCGCGGAGGCCGTCACTCCTCGGTGGGGCTCGTGGCCGCCCGGCGCTTGATTTCCTCGACGACGGACGCGTCCGCGAGCGTCGTGGTGTCTCCCAGCGCGCGGCCTTCGGCAACGTCGCGGAGCAGCCGGCGCATGATCTTCCCCGACCTCGTCTTCGGGAGGTCGTCGGTGAAGATCACCGTCTTCGGCCTCGCGATCGCGCCGATCTTCTTGGAGACGTGAGCACGCAGCTCCTGGCCGAGCGCGTCCGACGGGTCGTTGCCGCTCTTCAACGTGACGTAGGCGATGATCGCCTGGCCGGTGGTGTCGTCCTTCGCACCGACGACCGCGGCCTCCGCGACTCGTGCATGGTCGACGAGCGCGGACTCGACCTCGGTGGTCGACACGCGATGGCCCGACACGTTCATCACGTCGTCGACGCGGCCGAGCAGCCACAGGTAGCCGTCGTCGTCGACCTTGGCCCCGTCGCCCGCGAAGTACCTGCCCTCGTAGCGGCTCCAGTACGTCTCGCGGTAGCGCTCGGGGTCGCCGTAGATCCCGCGCAGCATCGACGGCCACGGACGGGTGAGCGTGAGGTACCCGCCGCCGACGCCGACGCGCGCGCCGGACTCGTCGACCACCTCGGCGGCGACGCCCGGCAGCGGGAACGTGGCCGACCCCGGCTTGGTCGTGGTCACGCCTGGCAACGGCGAGATGAGGATCGCGCCCGTCTCCGTCTGCCACCACGTGTCGACGACGGGGCAGCGCTCACCGCCGATGTTCTCGTGGTACCAGATCCACGCCTCCGGGTTGATGGGCTCGCCGACGCTCCCGAGCAGGCGGAGCGACGACAGGTCGTGCTTCGCCGGGTAGTCGGTGCCCCACTTCATGAACGTCCGGATCGCGGTGGGCGCGGTGTAGAAGATCGTCACGCCGTAGCGCTCGACGATGTCCCAGAAGCGGTCCTTGTCGGGCGTGTCGGGGGTGCCCTCGTACATCACGCTCGTGGCGCCGTTCGCCAGCGGCCCGTAGACGATGTAGCTGTGGCCCGTGACCCACCCGATGTCGGCGGTGCACCAGTAGACGTCGTCGTCGGGATGGAGGTCGAAGACGTAGCGGTGGGTGAACGCGCACTGCAGGAGGTAACCGCCCGTCGAGTGCATGATGCCCTTGGGCTTGCCGGTCGTTCCCGACGTGTAGAGCAGGTAGAGCAGGTCTTCGGCGTCGAGCTCTTCGGCGGCGCACTCCGCTCCGGCCGCCGGCATGAGGTCGTGCCACCAGTGGTCGCGGCCGTCCTGCATGTCGACGTCACCGCCGGTCCGCTGCACGACGACGACGTGCTCGATGCTCGGCGCCTCCGCGCACGCCGCGTCCGCGTTTGGCTTCAACGGGCTTGCCGCGCCCCGCCGGTAGCCGCCGTCGGCGGTGACCAACACCTTCGCCTCCGCGTCGAGGATGCGGTCGCGCAGCGCTTCCGCGCTGAAGCCGCCGAAGACGACGCTGTGCGGGGCGCCGATGCGTGCGCACGCGAGCATCGCGACGACGGCCTCGGGGATCATCGGCATGTAGATGTTGACGCGGTCGCCCTTCGCGACGCCGAGGCCCTTCAGGACGTTGGCGAAGCGCTGGACGTCGGCGAGCAGGTCCGCGTACGTGATGGTGCGCGTGTCACCGGGCTCGCCCTCCCAATGGAACGCGACCTTGTCGCCGCGCCCGGCCGCGACGTGGCGATCGAGGCAGTTGTACGAGACGTTGATGCGCCCGTTGACGAACCACCGCGCGAAAGGCAGGTCCCACTCCAACACCGTGTCCCACTCGGAGAACCAGTCGAGAAGCTCGCGCGCCTGGTCCGCCCAGAACGCCTGCCAATCGGCGTCCGCGCGGTCGTGCAACGAGCGGTCGGAGACGTTGGCGCGGGCCGCGAAGTCGGCAGGCGGCGGGAACGTTCGGTTCTCGAGGTAGTACGCCTCGATCGTCGGTTCGGCCATCGGCCGAGCCTATCTACGAGGGTTCTACGGGTTCGGCGGCCGACAGGGCGATGCCCTGACGGCGGGCCCACTCGGTGCCGAGGGCCATGCGCTCGTCCGCGAAGGGGTGCGTCCGCGTGAACCGCTGCCACCAGGTCGGCGTGAGGTTGGCGCCGTTGTCGACGTAGAGCGCGCGCATGGCGGCGACGAACGCGTCGGGATCGCGAGTCGTGTCGAGCGAGAAGAGGTCGGCCTCGCGTTCGTGCACGCGCGTGAGCGCGGTCGTCGCGAAGCCAGGCACGCGCGTGATCAGCCCGAACACGAGCGTGAACAGCGGGATGGCGCCGGGCGTGCGCAAGTCGTCGACCCCGGCGAGCTCGAGGAGCGAGTCCCAAGCGAGCACGCGCTGGAGCACCCAGAACGCGGCGAACGTCGTGACGATCGCGAGCGGCAGGCTCACGACGAGATGGCGCAGCTTCCAGTGCCCGAGCTCGTGCGCCACCACCGACCGCAGCTGCTCGCGCGGCCGCTTGAGAATCGTGTCGAAGAGCACGAGCTGGCGGGTGCGGCCGAGGCCCGCGAAGTACGCGTTCTCGCGCGTGTCGCGCCGGCTGCCGTCGGACACCAGCACGTCCTTCACCGGTACGTCTGCATCCTTCGCCATGGCGAGCAGCTCGGCCTTGAGGTCTTCGTCCTCGAGCGGCTTGAACTTGTTGAAGATCGGCGCGATCAGCACCGGGTACACGGCCAGCATCCCGACCTGCAGCGCGGTGAGGAGCAACCAGCCCCACACCCACCACGAGTCGGTCGCGCGGATCGCCGCCCAGATCGGGACGAACAGCAACGTCATGATGACGGCTCCGAGCAGCAAGCCCTTCACCTGGTCGCTCACGAAGCCCTTCGTGGTCTGCGTGCTGAAGCCCCACTTCTTGTCGAACACCAGCTCGCGATACGCGGCGAACGGCACCGCCACCACGATGTCGACCACCGACGTCAGCGCGAGGACGACGAACACCCCGACGACCCAGTTCGACACGTCGAGGGCATCGAGCACGTTCGGCGCGAGATGGGTGACGACGACGAGCACCTCGGCCGCGAAGGCGACCGCGCGGGCGGTGCGCGCCAGCCGGCGCGAGGGCGTGCTGTACGCGGTGGCCTTCTCGATCTCCTCCGCGGAGAACCACTCCGCAGGGTCCGCCTTGAACCGACGCCACGGTGAGATGCCGCTCCCGGGACCGGCGCTCGCGCCCTCGGCGCCCAGCGCGATGCCTGCTTGTGCCATTGCCAATCCCCCGCCTTCTCGTCCGAAACGGGACGATTGTGGCACGTCAGGAGTAGACGACGACAGGCGTCCCCATGGGCAGCGCCCCGGTGTCCCAGATCCAGTTGATCGCCGCGTTGGCGAGCCGGACGCAGCCGTGCGACGCCGGATACGGCGGGATGCTCGGCGAGCCGTGGATCGCGTAGCCGCCGGTGAAGTACTTCGGTCGCCACAGCTCTCCGAGCTCGGAGATGCGCAGGCCGTTGATCTGGTTGTACACGCGGAACTGGCCCTCTGGCGTGACCGCGACCGCGTACCCGCCTCCCGACCGGTAGCGCGCGCCGTTCCCGGTCGACGTGTTGAACGTGCGGACGACCCGTCCGTTGCTCACGAGCATGAGCAGTTGGCGCGTCTTGTCGACTTCGGCGAGGTAGCCGCTCGTCGACCGCGGCGTCGGGATGACACCTGCGTCGAGTGCGCGCTGCGTCGCCCCGTCGAACTGTCCGGTGCGAGGGATACGCGCCGCCTTCTGCAGCGCGTAGAGGGCCTGAGTCGTGAGCGTGCCGAACCGTCCGTCGACGGGTACCCAGTACCCGAGCGCGTCGAGCCGCGCCTGGAGGGCGGCGATGCCACTGCCGGTTGCGCCCGGCACGACCGGGATACTGCCGACCGCGACCCAGTAGCCATTGCCGGTGGGCGTCGCGGCGATCGCGACCGCGGCCCGCGTGGGGCCGACCTCGCCCGACGCCGAGCCCGCGAAGGGAGCCGACCCGAACGTGAACACGCCACCGTCGTCGTCGAGCAACCAGTACCCGTTGCCGTCGCGCGCCGCCGCGATCGCGGTGACCGGCGCGTGTCCCGGCGCGTTGCCGTGATACGGCGCGTTGCCGTAGGCGAAGACCGCGCCGTCGCCCGCGACCATCCAGTACCCGCCGCCCGTCGGCGTGGCCGCGAACCCGACCATGGGCCGGCCGAGGCGCAGGTTCGCCGCGCTGCCGTGGAACGGGGCGTCGCCGAAGGTGAAGACGCCACCGTCGGACGCCACGAGCCAGTAGCCAAGACCGGACGGCGTGGCCTGGATGCCGATGATCGGGCGGGCCAGCGAGGTGCCCCCGGTGCTGCCGCGGAAGACCGCGTCGCCGAAGGTGAAGACACCGCCGTCGGACGCCACTAGCCAGTAACCGTTGCCGGTCGGCGTCGCCGCCATGCCGACGATCGGCTGGTTGAGCGGTTGCGAGCCGGTGCTGCCGTGGAAGCGCGCGGTGCCGAAGGAGAAGATGCCGCCGTCGCGGCCGAGGAGCCAGTAGCCGCGGCCGTCCCTGGTGGGGGCGAAGCCGATGACCGGTTGGTTGAGCGAGAGGCCCATCGACGCGGTCGAGCCTTCGTAGCGCGCGTCTCCGAACGCCTTGACGGTGTCGTCGCCCGCGCTCGCCGCGGCCGCCGCGTTCGGGACGGCGCTGGTCGCGGTCAGCGTCGCGGTGAGCGCAGTCGCGAGGAGTGGGATGGAGAGGAGTCGAGCAAGCCGCCGCATAGCCGCCGAACTGTAGAGGTGGCGAGGGCGCTACGGGTACCGCGCCGCTCACGAGGTGCTAGTGCGCTGCGACCGCGGCGATGCCGCAGACGTCGCCATCGGGATCGCGGAGCGTGTCGACGTTGGTCAAGCCGTGGCGCGCGGCGATGGCTCGGACACGGTCGACTTGCGGCGCGCCGAGCTCGAGCAGCAGGTGGCCGCCGGTGTCCGAGCGGAGCCAGTAGGGAGCTATGGCGATCACGCGCTCGATCAGGGCCGTTCCGTGGTCGCCGCCTTCGAGGGCGCGGCGGGGCTCGTGAGTTGTCGCGAGCAGGGCAAGCGCGCCGGTCGGAACGTACGGGGTGACCGCGGTGATGACGTCGGTGTTGCCGCGGTGCCGTTGGTGCGCGTCGCGGGCTCGGCGGAGGGGGGCGTCGAGGTCGCCGACGTAGGCGTCGACGCCGTTGACGCGGGCGTTCGCAACCGCGGCCGGGTCGATGTCCGTGGCGATGACGGCGGCGTCGGGGTGGTGGTGGGCGAGGTAGGCCGCGACCGCACCGGCGCCGGTGCACAGGTCGATGGCGGTCCCCTCGGGCGGGAGCAGCTCTGCGGCTCGGGCCGCGATGGTCTCGGTCTGCCAGCGGGGGACGTACACGCCGGGGTGGACCACGAGTTCGAGGCCGGCGAACCGCGTCCGCCCCGTGACCCACGCGAGGGGCTCGCCGCCGAGCCGGCGGCGGACGAGGCGTTCAAGGTGGTCGGGGTTGCGCGTTGCGGTGGCGGTGGCGGTGGCGGTGGCGGTGGCCGCGGCCGCGGCCGCGGCGAGGAGCTCGGCCGCCTCCTCGGCGGGCGCCGCGCACCCCGCGGCGGCGAGGCGCGCGGTGAGCGCGGTCAGGGCGGCGAGCGGTGCATCGGCGGTCATCTTCACGACAAGATTTCCTCTTGACGAGGCGAACGTGTGTTCGGTAAGGTGGTAGCGGTCTCGAGGAGCACCTCAGCTCCTCCGTTCGAACGTGACGAGTCGCGGAGCGGAGGTGCGATGGAGGCGGCGGTGGAGGTCGTGGTGCGAGCGCTCCGAGCGGTTCGCGATGCCGTCGTCGGCTTCGCGGGCGACACGCTCACGGCGGTCGAGGCGGCGAGGTTCGTGGAGGAGATCGCCCGGACCGAGAAGGCGCTCGCCGCGTTGCGTGCGCGGGTCGCCGCCCGAGCGGTTGATGCGGGCGCGCACCGCGCCAGAGGGTTCGCGGACGCCGCCGATTGGCTCGCCGCGGTCGCGGGGTCGACCCGGCACGACGCGCGCACCGAGCTGGCGGCGGCTGCCGCCGGTGCGAGGTCGCCCGATGTCGACCGCGCGCTCGTCGCCGGCGATATCTCGCTCGCGCAAGCGGCGGCGATTGCCGCGGCGGCCGATGCCGCGCCCGGGTGCGAGCCGCGTCTGGTCTCGCTCGCGTCCGGGGCTGGGCTCGGCCCCGTACGCGACGCGGCACGTCGGGTCGCGCTTGCGGCGACCGACCCGGAGGCACTGCACCTGCGGCAACGTTCGGCCCGGTACCTGCGTCATTGGCGCGACGAAGCGGGGATGGTGTGTCTCTCGGCCGCGCTCCCGCCAGACGTGGGCGTGGCGTTCGTGACGCGGCTGGATGCCGAGACGTCGCGACTGCGTCGCCGGTCGAGACGGGCGGCTGGTCCGGTCGAGCCGACGGAGTCGTACGCCGCGGACGCGCTCGTTCGACTTGCCACCGCGGGGTCAGGGCGAGCCGTCCGCCGGCGGTCGAGCGCGATCTCGCGCCGACGTCGTCGTCGTGTGCGACCTGCGTGCGTACCGGAGAGGGCACGCCCACCCGGGCGAGCCGTGCCACATCGTGGGCGGCGGGCCCACACCGGTGGGCTCGGCTCGCAATCTGGTGGCGTCTGGCGACGCCTTCGTCAAGGCCGTGGTGCACGACGGCGTCGACGTCCGCTCCGTGGCGCACCTCGGGCGGCACATCAAGGCCGAGCTCCGGACGGCGCTCGAGCTCGGCGCGCCGCCCGGCTTCGACGGCGTTGCATGCGTAGAGGCGGGCTGCCGCTGGCGGCGGGGGCTCGAGTGGGATCACGTCGACCCAGTGGCGAACGGCGGTGAGACATCGCTCGCCAACCTCGTCCCGAGGTGCTGGCCACACCACGTCGAGAAGACCGAACGCGATCGGCGGGCAGGCCTGCTGCGCGGGGCGAGACGGCAGGAGCGCCCCCCGTAGGAGGTCGCTGCGCTCAGCCGCCCGATCGCCAGAGAGTGCGGCGGTAGCCGTCCTCCAACACCTCGCCGACCTCCTCCGCCGACAGGTCGAGGCCGATGTGGTCGCGCAACATGCACGCGGGGGTCGGGAGGTCGGACGTGTCTGGCCAGGCCTCGGGGGTCCACGCACCGGCGCGGCGGAAGGCCTTGGCGCAGTGGATGTAGGCCTCCTCCACGTCGACCACCAGGGCGGTGCGAAACGACACGCCGTCGATGGCGCAGGCGGTGAGCACGTCGGCGTCGGTGGTGACGCGGCCGGTGCCGTTGACGCGGAGGGTCTCGTCGATGCCGGGGATGAGGAAGAGGAGGCCGACGCCTGGGTTGTCGGTCAGGTTCGTGAAGGAGTCGAGACGGTTGTTGCCAGCGAGGTCACCGAAGGCGAGCAACGAAGGGCCGAGGGCGCGTGCGAAGCCGGGCGGACCGCCCTTCGGCGAGACGTCGCAGCGCCCGTTGGCGTCGGCTGTCGCCAGCATGGCGAGAGGCGCGTGGGCGAGGAAGGCCACGCAGTGATCGTCGAGGTGGTCGATCTGCTTGTCGAGGGCAGGCTGGCCCGCCGGTCGGTAGACCGTGCGGAGGTCGGCTTCGGAGGTGAGCGCGCGCTCGTCGTTGACCACGGGGCCAGTGAAG
>DASVEG010000123.1:0-3230 GCA_036380695.1 Acidimicrobiales bacterium | reverse complement strand
GGTGACGTCGAGCCCTTCGCGGACCTGCGTCCACAGCGCCTGCAACGTGTACATCGCACTGCCGTCCGCTTCGAGCGCGAGCACCTTGCGGTCGGGGCACGCGACCGCGGCTCCGGTCGCCACCGGCAGGCCTTGGCCGATGGCCCCGCCGGTCAGCGTGAGGACGTCGTGGCGCGGCGCCCCAGCGGTCGCCCCCGCGAGCCACAGGCCGGACGTGTTCGACTCGTCGGAGATCACCGCGCCTTCGGGGAGCAACGCGCCGATTGCGGCGGCAACCGACTCGCCGGTGAGGGCGCCGGTGGGGCGCGCCGGCCGCGAGGCGGGTTGGGGCGACGCGTCGGAGCCGGACGCGACGCGTTCGGCGAGCTGCGCGAGCGCGCCTGCTGCGTCGTCGCCCGGCGCGGCGAGCACGTGCACCTCGCACCCTTCCGGCACGAGCCAGCTCGCCTTGTCGGGGTAGGCGAAGAACGACACGGGTGCCTTGGCGTCGACGAGCACGAGGTGCTTCGCCCCGCCGAGTTGCATCGCCGCGAATTCCGCGAGGTAGGCGATGCGGTCGAGCGGCGGGATGCCCGCGCCGCGTTCGAGTCGGGTCGGGAACGTCTCGCCGAACAGCTTCGCCCCGGTCGCCGTCGCGATCCGGCTGGCTGCGACGAGGCTCGCTTCGCGGGTGGCGGTACCCCCCACGAGGATCACGCACGGCTCGCCCGACTGGAGCGCCTTCGCCGCCGTCGCGACGACGTCCTCGTCGACGTCGCGTGCGGTGGGCCGAGGGTTGGCGGTCGCGGGCGCTGCACCCTCCGACCACGACACGTCCGCGGGCAGCACGAGCGTCGCGACGCAACCGGGAGGGCCGAGCGCGGCGGTCACCGCGTCCGCCGCGTCCCTCGCGACGTCGGCCGACGACTGCGACATGCGGTACCAGCCCGACACGTTCGAGGCGATGGCCTCGATGTCGGACGCGAGCGGCGCGTCGTACTGCGCGTGGTACGTCGCGTGATCGCCGACGATGTTGACGACGGGGACGTGGCCGCGCCGGGCGTTGTGCAGGTTGGCGACGCCGTTGCCGAGCCCGGGGCCGAGGTGCAGCAGGGTGGCTGCGGGGCGGCCCGCCATCCGCGCGTAGCCGTCGGCCGCGCCGGTCACCACGCCCTCGAACAGACCGAGCACGGCGCGCATCTCCGGCACGTCGTCGAGCGCGGCGACGAAGTGCATCTCCGAGGTGCCGGGGTTGGTGAAGCACACGTCGACCCCCGCGTCGACGAGCGTGCGGATCATGGCTTGCGCACCGTTCACGGTGACGCCTCCTGTCAGTCGAAGAGGGTGCCCGGGTTGAGGATGCCGTTGGGGTCGAACGCCGCCTTGATGCGCCGCATCAGCTCGACCTTCGTCGGGTCCTCGAGCTCGAGGAAGTACTTCTTCTTCGCGGTGCCGACGCCGTGCTCGCCCGTGATCGCGCCGCCGAGCGACATGCCGAGCTCGAACAGGCCGCGCATCACCTCGTACCGCACGGCCGGGTCCTTCTGGAAGACCGACAGGTGCACGTTGCCGTCGCCCGCGTGGCCGCACCCGGCGATCCACGCGGCGTGCGCCTGCGCGAGCTCGCCGACCTTGGCCATGAACTCGGCGATCGATGCGCGGGGCACGACCACGTCGACGATGTCGTCGGCGCCGTTCGCCTTCGCGACCCAGAACGCCTTCTCCCTGGCCTCGATCAGACCGACGGCCGCGGTGGGCGGCAGCACGTACACGTCGATGGCGCCGAGCTCGGCCAGGTGCGTCGCCAACGCCTCGACGTCTTCTTCCAGCCGGTCGGCGTGGCGGTTCTCCATCATGACGACGAGGTACGCGAGGGCGGTCGACCGCACCTCGTCGGGGATGCCGAGATCGAGGCCGGCGTGCTGCGTCAGCGCCGACAGCGTGATCATGTCGATGTACTCGAGGATCAGCGGGCCGATGCCGCTCGCGACCACCCGGGGCACCGCCGCCGTCACCTCTTCGAGCAGGGCGAACGGAGCCATCACCGTCGCGTAGTGCTCGGCGCGGGGGTACAGGCGCAGGGTCGCTTCCGTGACCAGCGCGAGCGTTCCCTCGCTGCCGACGATCAGTTGCGTGAGGTCGTAACCCGTCGACGACTTCACGAACTTGCCGCCAGTGCGGATCACCTCGCCGGTCGCGAGCACGGCTTCGAGGCCGAGCACCTGATGGCGCGTGACGCCGTACTTCACCGCGCGCATGCCACCCGCGTTGGTGGCCACGTTGCCGCCGAGGCTCGCGGAGTACTCGCCCGGATAGACCGGATACGACAAGCCGTGGCGGGCGGTGACCGCGTCGAGCTCGGCGAGCGTGACGCCCGGCTGCACGACCGCGACGTGGTTCTCCTCGTCGATCTCGAGCACGCGGTTCATGCGTTCGAACGAGACGACGATGCCGCCGTCGACGGGCACGGCTGCACCCGACAGCCCGGTCCCGCTCCCGCGTGCGGTGACGGGGATGCCGCGCTCGTTGGCGAAACGCAGGACCGCGACGACGTCGTCGGTCGACTGCGGGAAGACGACCGCCTGCGGCCGGACGGGTTCGCTGGTGAGCGCCTCGTCCTTGAAGTAGTCGTCGGGGATGTCGTCGCCGCGCAGGACGCGATCGGCCGCGATCACCGTCGCGAGGTCGTCCACGAGGGCCGGCATGCGCGCAGTCTTGCTCGTTCTGGGTCGAAGAACCGCGCCCAGAGCGCGGTCCTTCGACCCAGAACGAGGCGGATGGCCGTCACACGGGGGCTTGGAGCGGGATGCGGCGGCCTTCGAACGCGGGGGGCTGGTTGTCCCAGAGGTCGGCGACGAGGTCGTCGCGCAATGCGCGGCACGACGGGTCGTCCCACCGGTTGTGGCGCTGCAACGGGTCGTCGAAGAGGTCGTACAGCTCGCCCTCGCTGCCGTCGTGCACGGTGCCGGGCAGGTACGCGGTGCAGACCCACCGGTCACGGGTGACGGTGCGCAGGTGCACGGCGACGCCGAAGAGCTCGCTGTCCCACTCCGTGAGCACGCGCTCGGGCGCTGGCGCGTCCGCCGCTGCCGGAAGCGGCTGGCCTTGCATCCATGGCTGGATGTCGAGGCCGGCGATGGCGCAGAACGTGGGCGCCAGGTCGACGAGCCCGACGGGGCGGTGCACGACCGCCGGCGTCGCCGCCGCGCTCGGCGCCGGGCGCCAGACGAGGGGCAGGCGCATGAGCCCGT
>DASVEG010000122.1:0-4520 GCA_036380695.1 Acidimicrobiales bacterium | reverse complement strand
TCGCTCTCGTAGGACGGCCGGCCCTGCGTGACCGTCACCTACGACCCCAAGGACCCGCGCTACTGGGAAGAGGACGACCTGCGCGGTGAGCTGACGCGGGTCTACGACCTCTGCCACGGCTGCCGCATGTGCTTCAACCTGTGCCCGGCGTTCCCGACGTTGTTCGACTACGCCGACAAGCACGACGGGCACGTCGAGAAGATGTCGGCGGCCGAGCAGGACCACGTGGTCGACGAGTGCTACCAGTGCAAGCTCTGCTACGTGAAGTGCCCGTACATCCCGCCGCACGAATGGAACCTCGACTACCCGCGGCTGATGATGCGAGCCGAGGCCGTCCGCCACAAGGCGAAGAAGGACGGCAACACGATGGAGCGCGTGGCGAAGCACGCGATGAGCCACACCGACCTCGTCGGGATGCTGGCCACGAAGACGTCCGCGCTTGCCAACAAGGTCGTCGTGCAAGGCACCGGCAAGCCCGTGCGCAAGCTCATGGAGAAGGTGTCAGGGATCTCCTCCGAGCGCATCCTGCCGCCCTATGCGAAGCAGCGGTTCTCCACGTGGTTCAAGAAGCGCACGCGGCCGTTCCTCAAGCGCAAGCAGGCATCGGTTGCCGTGTTCCCCACGTGCTTCGTCGAGTACATGGAGCCTGCGATCGGCAAGGACCTCGTCAAGGTGCTCGAGGTGAACGGCGTCGAGTGCGACCTCGCGGGCACCATCGGTTGCTGCGGCGCCCCGATGCTCCACGGTGGCGACGTCGACGCCTTCGTCGACGGCGCGCGGAAGATGGTGTCGAAGCTCGCGGAGTCGGTGCGCCAGGGCAAGGACATCGTCGTTCCGCAGCCGACGTGCGGCTACGTCCTGAAGCAGGACTACCCGCGTTACGTCGGTGGCCCTGAAGCCGAGCTCGTGTCGAAGAACACCTACGACGCGGCCGAGTACCTCATGAAGTTGCACAAGACGGAAGGCAAGGAGCTCGACACCGAGTTCACCGGAGACGTGCCCGAGGAAGTGACGTATCACGTCGCGTGCCATTTGCAGGCCCAGAACATCGGGCTCAAGTCACGCGACCTCATGAAGCTCACCGGCACGAAGATCACACTCGTCAACAAATGCTCCGGCATCGACGGCACGTGGGGGTACAGAGCCGCCAACTACGAGCTCGCCCGCAAGGTAGCGAAGCCCATGGGAGCGGCGATCGAAAAGGCGGGCAACGACGTCGTCACCGGCGACTGCCATCTCGCCAACGGCGCCATCGTGCAGGAGACGGGCAAGCACCCGATGCACCCGATCCAGATGATCGCGAGGGCGTATGGCATCCCGCCCGAGGACGGCGACGGCACGTGGGGCGCGTCCGCGGGCCTGACCGAGACTCGGGAGACGGACGCGTGATGGCGGGCGAACGGAAGCTCACGCTCGCGGACATCGCCGACCTGCGGGCGTACGAGCGCGAGCGCGCGGCGTTCCGCGACCGCGTCATCGCCCTCAAGAAGAACCGCCGCATCCAGGTCGGTCCGATCGTGACCGTCATGTTCGAGAACCGCGAGACCATCCGCTTTCAGATCCAGGAGATGGCGCGCGCCGAGAAGATCATCACCGACGAGGGCATCCAGCACGAGCTCGACACCTACAACGCGCTGATCCCCGATGCCGGCCAACTGTCGGCGACGCTCTTCGTCGAGCTGACGTCGAAGGACCAGCTGATGGAGTGGCTGCCGAAGCTCGTCGGCATCGAGCGCTCCGTCGAGCTCGTCGTCGGCGAAGGCCCCGGTTCGTACGTGGTGCGATCGATCCCGGAGGAGTCGCACGAACAGCAACTGACCCGTCCCGACGTCACCGCGTCGGTGCACTACATCCGCTTCGAGCTCACGCCGGATCAGGTCGAGCGCTTCGCGACGGAGCCCGTTGTGCTCGCCGTGAACCACGACCAGTACATCGAAGGCGCGACGTTGTCCCAAGCGTCCCGTAACGAGCTATTGGCGGACCTGCGCGGCTGAGGGTCCTTGTGCGCGGGTTCCCGCGGGCGCAAACTCGGCGGAACACAAGGGGGCCTTTATGAGAAGAGCCTTGCGGCTGCTGCGGCTGCTGTCGGCCACGACGATCGTCGGTTCGTCGATCGTCATGTACCTCGTCGCGTTCGCCGCACCCGCGAGTGCGCAGAGCGGATGCAGCGCGACGTTCAACGGCGTCAACGTCGCGACCTACAACACCCCCAAGCGGGCGCTACGCGTTCGCGAGGGGCAGAAGCTCAACGTGACCGGCACGGCGCTGCCGACGTTCTACATCCCGGGTGAGGACCGCGACCTCGCCTACCACGTGAAGCTCGAGCTGGCGGGCGCGTCGTGGACGGCGACGTCCGGTGTCAGCGACAAGGAGTCGTGGGCCGGCACGGTGAACGTGTCGGACTACGCGAACCGGGGCCAGGGGATCTACAAGGTCGTCGCGGTGACCCAGTCGAACGCCGGCACCGAGTGCTTCGCCCGCGCGTACGTCAACGTCAAGGGCGGCGGCGCTCTCTCCACGACGGCGGGCCAGATCGCCGCGGGCGTCGGGGTCCTCGGCGCAGCGGGCGCCGCGACCGCCGGCGCGCGGGGCGGTCGCGAGATCGACGAGGGCGCGGTCAAGGACGCGGTGGGCGACTTCCTCGAGGAGCAAGCCGGGCCGCCACCGGAGACGCCCGCGTCCGTTGACGAGACGGCCGCCCGCACCGAGATGATGGGCAGGCACGGCGCCGAGCTCCACCTGATGACCTTCTGCCTGCCGCTCGTCATCGTCGCTGCGGTGGCGACCATCAGAGCAATAGCGAGCGACGTGACCCACCACATCACCGCTTCGATAGGGGGGATGTTCCGATGATCCGGTACAAGCCGAAGGTGTCGCTCGTCGGGTTGGTGAGCGGCGTGCTCGTCGGTGCGTCGTTGCTCGCGCTCGCCCACCAGAACGGGTCGCTGTATCCGACGCGCAACCTCGCGATCGCCGCCGTGGTCGCTGGCGCGTTGCTGTGCGGCATTCTCTTCCCGTCGTTGGTGCGGCTCCGCGCCGTGGGCAAGGCCAACCGTCGCATCGCCGTCGCGCGGTCACGCCGCTGAAGCGACTCGCCCTGTACGTCATCGGGATCTACCAGCGGGACGTCGCGCCGGGGCTGGGGGGCGAGTGCCCCTTCGAGCCGACGTGCTCGGAGTACGGGCGCCTCGCGTTCGAGCGCTACGGCGTCGTGCGGGCGACGGCCAAGACGATGGGAAGGCTCCGCCGCTGCCGGCCCGGATTCCCGGGCCCGTTCGTCGACCCGCCGTAGCTGGCGTGACGCGCCCGCGTCGGCCGCCTGCGGCAACGTTCTGGACTTTGGCAAGAAAGGTGCTCCATACTGCCGTTTCCCGGTTTTGAGACCCGGGGCGCACCTTGGTTGCCGGCTCCTGCGCGGGGGTAGCAGCAACGGCCGGTAGCAACTGGTGCGTAGCCAGCCTTCGTGAACGCAGTAAGGATGTGGTCCCCCTGACCAACCAGACGTGGCGGCAGCACGCCGCCTGCCGGGGTGTGGAACCGGACGTCTTCTATCCGGTCTCTGACGAAGAGGCCGACGTTGCGAAGGCGATTTGCAACGTCTGCTCGGTGCGCCAGCCCTGCCTCGAGTACGCGCTCGGCAATCGAGAGCGCGACGGCGTGTGGGGCGGAGCCACCGAGCGCGAGCGCAGGCGCATCTTGCGCCAGCGTCGCCGCAGCGCCTAGCTGGCGCGCCCGCCTTCTCGTACGCGGTAGCGCAGCGCGCCCGGCGCGTGCCGGGCGTAACCGGCGGTCACCCGAGCCAACGACTTCACGTCGCCGATGCGCGGGCGGCGGCCGGCTGCCGCGGCCCTGACGACGTCCCGCCACGCGGCGGCGCCGAGGTCGCGAACGAGCTCGCCGACCGCGCGCACCACGACCTCGCCCGGCGCGTGCTTCGTCAGCACCAGGAGGCGGTTGCGACGCATGAGATGGTGCACGAGGGCGGCGGCCGACCCCGCCGTCGCCGAGTGCTCGTGGCGCACGACGGACGCGGGTACGCACGCGTACCGCCAGCCCCGGCGACGGCCCCGCCACGACATGTCGTTGTCCTCGTAGTAGAGGAACAGCGCTTCGTCGAAACCGCCGAGCTCGCTCACGTACGCGGCGCGCAACAGCACCGCGGCACCCGACCAGCCAAACACCTCGGCCTGCTCGTCGAACTGGCCGGTGTCGGCGTCGAGGAACCCACGGTCGACCGACGACCCGTCTTCGCGCCACTCGGTCCCCGCGTTGTTGACGACGTCGAACACGCCGCTCGCGACGACCCCGACGGTCGACGGGCGTTCGGCGACGCTGGCGTGCACCCGTTCGTCGCCGCACCGCACCTCGACGTCGCGCGCGCCGAGCCCGCACGCGAGGTCGAGCTCGACGCGCGTGCCACCGCCGCCACCGGTCGCGGGGACGAGCAGGCGCGCGTCGCCGGACGTCCACCGGAAGCGCCCGCCGACCGCGATGGCGTCGTGTTCCCATCCCCAGAAGCC
>DASVEG010000121.1:0-13446 GCA_036380695.1 Acidimicrobiales bacterium | reverse complement strand
GGAGCCGGCGCCCTCGGCGGCCGCCTGCACCGTGACGAACTCCTTCGCGACCAGGTTCATCCCGTCCCGCAACGGTGTCACCATCGCGACGTCCGCGGCGAGGTAGTACGCAAGTAGCTGCCGCGTGCTCACCTGGCGGCGGAGGTACCGGATCGGAACTTCGTGTCCCGGCGACGTGAAGCGACCGTTGATGCGACCGACCTCGCGCTCGATATCCGCGCGGAGGTCTCGATACTCCGGTACCCGTTCGCGGCTCGGGGTGGCCAGCTGCACGTACATCAGGCGCCTCCGGAGGTCGGATCGCCGCTCGAGGAGTCGTTCGATCGCGCGGAGCCGGCGCTTCAGGCCCTTCGTGTAGTCGAGCCGTTCGACGCCCAACACGACGATGCGATCCCCGAAGAAGCGCTTTCGCAACTCGTGCGCGCCGCGCGCGACTCGTTCGTCGCGGGCCGCGGTCGTCAGCATCTCGACATCGATCGACGCGGGAGTCACCGTTGTGGCCGGGAGATCGCCACTAGCGAACTCGCTCCACGCGCCTGCGAACCGCTCGCGGTCGGCAGCGGTCTGAAAGCCGAGGAGGTCTGCGCCGGCGAGACCTCGCAGCAACTCGCTGCGCTGCGGAACACGGGCGAACACGGATGGCGCGGGGAATGGCGTGTGGAGAAAAAACGCGATCCGGTTCGTCGTCCCCGCGTCCCGCAGCGCAGACGGTACGAGCAGCAGGTGGTAGTCGTGGACCCACACCTGCTGCTTCACGTCGGCGATTGCCGCGGCGGCCGCCGAGGCGAAGGTCGTGTTGACGTCGTGGTACGGCTGCCACCACCCGGATTCGAACGTCGCCGATCCGTCGAGCTCGTGCAGCAGCGGCCACAGGGTTCGATTGGCGTACCCCCCGTAGAACGCCTGCGCGTCGCGATTTCGAAGCGGGAAGGTCCGGACGCCGAAGTGGACCCCTGGGAGTTGGGATGGCGGCGCTGGGCATCCGCCATCCCAACTCACCCATGTCCCCCCGCGGTCCGCGAGCGCCGCTCGAACGATAGGGGCGAGCCCGCCCGCGGCCGGCTTCCAGCCGTCGCGGTGGGGAACGACCGGTGGCTTGCACGCGACAGCAACGACGGGCTGAGGCGTCGGGCGGTCGTCCACGACGACATCTTGGGTGGTGAAGTCGTCGACGGTGCTGCGCGGGAGTAACGCCTGAGTAACAGTCCTACGCGAGCAGAGCGGCGTAGTCGTCGCGAGAGACGGGCTGGGAGACGAGCGAGCCGTCGCCACGCGGCACCTCGACCGGAGTGCCTTCGACCGCGAACGACACCTGGCCCACGCCGGGCCGCGCCGTCAGCGTGCAGACGATCTGCGCGACTGCGAGCAGTTGGTCGTCGCCGCCCAACTCATTGATCGATAGCGCAAGGTCCACCCGCGCCACGCCCGCTCCCACCGTGATGTCCCTCACAACGAGCGGGTCGGCCAAGGCCGTCCTCAGGGCAGGCGCCGCGTCTTCGGGCGGCGATGCCAGCGCGGCGAGCGCTTCTTCAGGATCGACGGGCGTCGCCAGCCTGACGCCGACGGGGACGAGCCGTCCCTCCCTGACGAAGCAGAGCTGGACGTCCTCGCCCTCCATCTCGGCCGCGGTCGTCGGGACCACCGGTGGCGCGTTGCGATCGAGCAACGCGAACGGCACCGCGTCGCCGTCGGCCACCTCGGCGCCGTCTTGCGTCGAGACCGCACATGAGCTCAACACGGCGAGCCCGGTGGCGACGAGGAGCGCGCGTCTCAACGCGGATCCTCGGGGAGCTCCACGACAAACCGTCCGCCACCGCCTGGTGCGTCCTCGACCCACACTCGGCCCTTGTGCAGCCGGAGATGCTCCACGACGAGCGCGAGACCGAGTCCGCTGCCTGTGCTCGAGCCCGACTGGAGCCCAACCTCGCCGCGGGCGAACCGCCCGAAGATCGCTTCACGCTCCTCTGGCGGTACACCCGGACCGTTGTCGTCGACGACGATCCGCAGATGCCCGTTCGCCGCTGGTGCCACCGTGATCCCACGCACGCCGTTGCCATACGCGCCGGCGTTGTCGATGATGTTGCCGAGCGCTTGTGCCAGTCGGCGGCGGTCGGCGAACACATCCCGTGGAGCACCGTCGGCGAAGTCGATCGCGACGTCTCCGTGCCCGTGCATCTCGGCCAGTTGCGTCAAGAAGGAGCGCAGGTCGAGGCGGTCGATGGCGAGCGCGACCGTGCCGGCGTCGATGCGTGAGATCTCGAGCAGGTCGAGGACCATCTGCTGGAAGCCCTGAACTTTCTCGCCGAGTATCTCGAATGCCGCGAGAACCTGTTCGGGGAGGTGCGCCCGGCGCCGTTCGATGACCTCGACCGCGGCCGCGAGCGCGGCGAGGGGTGCGCGCACCTCGTGACTCACGTCCGCAGCGAACCGCGCCTCGCGCTGGATGCGCTCGTCGAGCGAAGCAGCCATCGCGTTGAACGCGTCGACGAGTCGCTTCAAATCGGGGTCGCCTTCTGGGTCGAGCCGTGTTGCGAGGTCGCCGGCCGCGATTCGCTCTGCCGCGGCGGCCACCGGCTGGAGGGGGCGTACGAGCCGCCGTGCCGCGCCATACCCGACGAGCGCGGCGGTGACCGCGGCCGCGGCGGCGCCGAGCGTGAGTGCTCGGCGCAGCACGCCCAGCGTGCGCTCGAGCTCAGTGAGGGGAAACAGCTCGAAGTACGCGGCATCCACCGCCGGCACCGCGACGCCGACGGCGACGTGCAGGCGGCCGTCCGCGTCGCGGTAGCGCTGATGGCCGGCGCGTCCTTCTCCGACGACCCGCGCGAGGTCTGCCGGCACCGCCTCTCGACCCGCGGTCACGCTGGTCGAGAACCATTCGTCGCGGTAGCGCACCACAGCGGACGACGCAGTGCCGCCGCCGAGTCCCGCGAGGAACGCGCGTACGTCCGGGTTCTCCCCGCGCAAGACCGACCGTGCCAGCCGAGCGTTTACGTACGCCTGCCGAGTAGCGACGTCCTCGCGCTGCTCTACGAGATAGCGGCGGGCGACGCCGTAGGTGAGCCCGGCCACGACGACGGCGACGAGCAGCCCGATCAGGCCGAAGTTCGCTGTCGCCCTCGCGCGGATGCCTAGGCGTCCTCTCGGGGGCTTGGTGGTCGCAGTCATCATCTCGGCTCAGGGGAAGTCTCCTGCACATGGGACGAGAACCGGTCGCGGTCGCCGTTGAGCGAGCCCACCACGGCGGTTGCCACCGCGAGACTCGGCACGACCAAGAACGCGCCGGTGATGCCCCAAAGGGCCGCGGCGCACGCGATGGTCAGCACGACGGCCGGCGGGTCCACGACGGCGACGGCTCGCCATGCCCATTCGGACCACATGCACAGCGACTCGGGAACGGGTCTCATGGGCGCCGATCAAGCCATAGGCTCATGACGGCTGTGCCGGGAAGGCTGGTCGGGATGGTCTTGTCCTGCCCGCTTCCGGCCCGGAGCCTCCAATGAGCCGAGCCAGTCGTCCTGCGTCCACCACTACGTCAACCTTGACGCGCGCGGTCCGAGAGTTCCTCGCGACCGAGGTAGCTGGCGGCGTCGTCCTCCTGGTGGCGACAACGGTCGCGCTCGTCTGGGCCAACTCGCCGTGGAGCGACGCGTACGACCGGCTCTGGCACACCGAGGCAGTCATCGGTGTCGGTCGGTGGCGGCTCGACCTCGACCTTCGCCACTGGGTCAACGACGGCCTGATGGCCATCTTCTTCCTCGTCGTCGGGCTCGAGGTGAAGCGTGAGTTCCTCCAAGGCGAGCTCCGTGAGCGCAACAAGGCGGTCCTGCCGGTCGCGGCGGCACTTGGAGGCATGGTCGTCCCCGCTCTGCTCTATACCGCCTTCAACCTCTCGGGGTCCGGCGCCGATGGCTGGGGAGTCCCGATGGCAACGGACATCGCGTTCGCCCTCGGCGTACTCGCGCTCGTCGCTCCGAGGCTGCCGGGATCGCTGCGGATCTTCCTGCTCGCGCTCGCCATCGTCGACGACATCGGGGCGATCGTCGTTATCGCCGTCTTCTACACGAGCGAATTGCAACCCGCCTGGCTCGCAGCGGCGGCGGCGATCGTCGTGTCGGTTTTCGGCCTACGGCGTCTCGGTATGTCCGCGCGGCCGCTGTTCGTCGTGCTCGGCGTCGGGTTGTGGCTGGCCGTCCACGCGTCTGGAGTGCACGCGACGATCGCCGGCGTGGTGATGGGACTCCTCGTGCCCGCGACACCGCGCCTCGACCGGGAGATCATGATCAGCCGCGCCGACGAGCTCCTCAACGTATTCACGCCCGACGACGCACGTCAGACGTCGAAGCTGGCCCGGCTGTCAGTGTCGGAGCTGGAGTGGATCCAGCACATGCTGCACCCGTTGTCGAGCCTGCTCATCGTGCCGATCTTCGCCCTCGCAAATGCCGGCGTCGCCCTCACCGCAGCGGACCTTGCCGACGCGACGAGATCGCCCGTGACGCTCGGCGTCGTGGTCGGGCTCGTGGTCGGCAAGACCGTCGGAATCACCGGCGCGGCGTGGCTTGCGACACGCGCCGGCATCGCGACGCTGGGCGCCGGCGTCCGCTGGCGCCAGCTCACCGGCGTCGCAGCACTCGGCGGTATCGGGTTCACGGTGTCGCTGTTCATCACCGACCTCGCGTTCGACGCGGAGCGCACCATCGCAGAAGCCAAGATCGGCATCCTCGCCGCGTCGCTGCTCGCGTCGGTCGTCGGAGCGGTGCTGCTCCGCTCACGTGCCACCTAGTCGGCCCAGCCAAGGCCGGTCATGGGTGTCGTGACCGTCCCGTGACCCGACCGAGCCGGACCCGTGGAATCCGCGGGGCAACGTGTATTCATGCGCACCGCTCCGTCAGCCCCGCGTCTCGAAGTCGACTGGGATGGCGATCGTGTCGCGTCATACCGGACCGTCCGCGGCGCATCGCTGGCCGTGCGTCGCCTCGAAGACGAGGGCTTCCCGGCCGAAGTCGTGCGAGTGCGACCGCGCAACCTGTCGCCGCTCGACACGGCGCTCGTCGACCCGCCTCGTCGGCCCCGTCGCAATCGCGCGGTCGCCTTCGGCGGTCTCGTAGGCGTTGCGCTCGTCGCCTCGCGTGGCCCCACCGTGGCGACCACCGCCGCGGCAATCGTGGCGTCCGTCGTGGCCGGCCTCCTCTTCCTGATGGCTGACGGCGCGTACCTGCGGGCGTTCGCACGGCGGGTCGACCGTGCCGGCGCACTCGTGCGCGCCGAACGGTTCGACGTCCTGTGCAGCAGGCGGGCCGACGAGGCGAACCACCTCCTTGCAACCTGGTGGCATCCGGATGCGCCGCCTGCTGCACCGCAGGAGCAGCCGTCCGCGCCCGAGCCGCGCCGGCTCGCCCGGGTGGCGTGATAGCCCCAACCAGACGACAACGCTCGCCATCGACAAGTGGAGTGCGCGTCGTATTGGTGCTCGCACTCGTGCTGGTAGTGAATGCGACGCACGCCGCGGAGACCGCGTCGGCCGAGGAAGGCGCGATCGAATCGAACTCGGTGACTGCTTACGGCGCAGCAGTCGACCGCGGTCCAGCGGAGGGCATGCGCCTGAAGGCGCCACTCGTCGACGGCGATCACACCCCGAGCGGCGACGGCTACTGGCTCGTCGCAGCAGACGGCGGCGTCTTCACCTTCGGCGACGCCCGCTTCCACGGCAGCACCGGCTCCATCGCACTGAACCAACCAATCGTCGCCATGGCCGCCACCACAACCGGCGACGGCTACTGGCTCGCCGCAGCAGACGGCGGCGTCTTCACCTTCGGCGACGCCAGCTTCCACGGAGGCATGGGCGGCAAGGCCGTGCCCGCGCCCGTCGTTGGGGTCGCCGCGTCTCCGGACGGCCATGGCTACTGGCTCGCCGGCATGGATGGCCAGGTCTACGAGTTCGGTGTGGCCGACCACGGCTCGGCCGCAGTTGAGGACGGCACCACTGCGCCGGCGACGGTGGCCATTACGCCTCACCCTGGCGACGGCTACTTGCTCGTGCACGCGGAGCTCGCCACGCTCGAGGTGCGCGACACCGGCAGACACGTGCGCCGACTGCAGGAGATGCTCCGCGACCGCCGGTACTGGGTCGGGTCGGTCGACGGGATCTACGGCGATCTCACCACCCAGGCCGTTTACGCCTTCGAGAAGGTCAACGGTCTACCGGTCGACGGGACTGCGGATCCCGAGATGCGACGCCGACTCGCGTCGTCCTCGCCGCCCCGGCCCATCTCGGCGTCGGGCGAGCACGCGGAGATCGACAAGCACCGTCAAGTGCTCTTCGTGGTGGGCGGCGATGGCACGGTGGACTGGGCGTTCAACACCTCGACGGGCACGGAGGAGCCGTACACCTACGAAGGGGAGACCTACCTCGCAGACACGCCGCCCGGCGACTGGGAGATCTACCGCGAGGTGGACGGCGCCCGGGAGTCGAATCTCGGCCGGCTCTACCGGCCGAAGTACTTCCACACGGACGGCATTGCCGTCCACGGCTACTCGTTCGTCCCGCCGTATCCCGCATCGCACGGCTGCGTTCGCGTCACCAACGCGGCGATGGACTACCTGTGGGCGAACAATCTCCTGCCGATCGGCATGGACGTCCTCGTACACGGCGAGACACCGCGGTGATCGCTCGACCGGGGGTCTGATGCGACACGGCGCCGGCTGGCGTCGTGCGCATCTTCTGAGGACAGTCGTCCTCTTGAACCGCGTGGCCAGCACCGCCGGCAGTAGCCGCGTCCAGGGTCAGTCGGTAGATGCTTCACCTCGAGACGCCGTCGAGCAGCGTTTGCATTGCCCACAACAGAGTCTCCTCGGCCTCTGCGGCGTCCATCCCCCACATGTCGTGCAACGCCATCCAGCCCTCGATGCCGATGAGTACCGACACGACGGCGGCCAGCCGCCGGAACTCGCGCTCACCCAGCTGTGCTCGGAGCGGCGTGAGCGCTCGTTCGATGTGCGGGATCCTCGCGCCTCTCGGCAAGCGCTCCGCCTGCTCGCCTCGACGCTCGCGCAACCACGCGTCCAGCAGATGGGCATACAGCGCACGCAGCTGGTGCTCGTTGCGGACTGTGCTTCGGATCAACCACCGAGCAGTCGCCGCCAGCGCCTCGGCCGCATCGTCGCCGGGCTCGGTCGGCACCGCGTCCCCCACCTCACCCATCGCCTGCGCGACTGCGGCGATGAGCAAGTCGCCTTGGGTCGGGAAGTAGCGGTAGGCCGTCGCCCGCGACACCCCGGCGACCGTCGCGGCATCGCTCACCGAGGGGGTGTCACCGGCAGCCATCAGTTCGTTCGCGGCCTCGATGATGCGCCCGCGCGTCCACGCTCGCTGCGCCGCCCGACCTTTCTCTTGAGGTGAGACTCCCATCTCGCATATGATACTCACATCTCGTTATCGAGACATGCGTCTCACGAACGGTGGAGGAACGAATGACGCCGAACAAGACCGCCGCACGCCGACTGCTCGAGGAGGCATGGAGCGGGGAACTCGACGTCGTGCACGAGGTCGTCGCGCCCGACGCGAGCCCGCCGCACGAGGGAGCGGGGTTCGCGCCTGGTCCGGATGGCTGGCGACAGGAGATCATGTTCATCCGGGCCGGCCTTCCCGACCTCGTCGTGAAGGTGCGCGAGATGATCGAGGAAGGCGATGCCGTTGCAGCCAGTTGGCACAGCTCCGGCACGCACACCGGCACACTCTTCGGCATCCCGCCGACGGGGCGTTCTGTCGAGATGGACGGGCTCACGATGTTCCATCTCCGCGACGGGCGACTCGTGAAGCACCACACCCTGGAGGACCGCGTCGCTCTCATGACCCAGATCGGTGTCCTCGCAGAGTTCGGTCAAGAGGGCGCGCCGAACTCATAGCCTGAGCACGCTCATGGGTGCGGTGCGCGGGTCACCGACGCCTGTGGGCTTCCGGCAGTAGCCGCATGGCGAGCGGCACCGCCAAGCCATCCACCCCACCTTGCGGCGCATCTCCTGTACCGGCTGCAGCGCGCGTCCGACGCGCACCCAAGCCGTCGACGCCACCAGCGAGCAGCATGACGAGCAGTGCCCGCCGCGCTGCGGCCACGCGTCGCGCCAATCATCGGCCGGGCGCCGCCGCTTCCACGCTGGCCCTGACGGGTCCGGCGGTGGCGGTGTTCGGACAATGACACCTTTGGCAGTCCTCGCAGAACAGCTTTCGAACCTCACGGCGGTCCAAGCCGGGGTGCTCGGTTTGGGTGCCGACCCACGAACGACGTAGCGGATAGCAGGGGTTCGAGCGACCCAAGGTGGAGGTCCTGGGACGCTGCTCCCACCTACCGTCGATGTTCCTCGATCGCGTACGAAACGTCCCGACAGACCGACGACGTTCCCGGCGCAGGGCGACCGTCCGCCAAAGGCAGACGTGGCTCACGCCGGCAGAACTGGAGTCGTCAAGGCCGACTACGCCGCCGGTGCGACCCCTCAAGCAGTTCAGCGCCAAGTACGGCGTCCACCACCGAACGATCCATGGACACGTTCAGATTGCTGGTGTGCTGCCAGATTGCTGGTGTGCTGCGCCAACGCGGGATCCCGGCCGACCAGGTTCCTCGTGCCATCGAGCTCTACCGATCCGGCTGGTCACTCGCCCGCGTCGGTGACCGCTTCGGCGTTACTGACAGGACGGTGCAACTCACGCTGTGGAAGCACGGCGCAGCGACCCGTCGGCCTCGAGGAGGTGTGAGCGCTGACGTGCTGCGACGCGCAGGCATCTCGCGTTAACGATCGCGCGCAACGCGACTCTCGCAGAGTCCGCGCCTCCCGTGGAAGGCGCACTCTGTAGCTCCGGAACGGGGCGACATTGCACAATCGGCCAACCGACACCGGGGCGATGAGGTCCGGATCGCATGTCTCGCAACGCTCGGCGGGGCTGGTGTCGCCACGCAGGTCGCCCCTCAGGCCGTTCCCTTGAGTGGGCGCCCCGGCATCGCCCGTTCCGCGCTACGGCGGCGCGCTCCCGATGACGAATCGTCTGATCGCGACCCCATTCGTACCAGCCCAACCGCGAATCGCGGAGACCAAAACGTCGACCGCGGCGGCGTCGGCGCTCCCCATGTCGACGTGCCAGGCGAGGACGGGGTTGCCGGCGTCGTCCTCGTCGCGCACGACCGCGTCGACGTAGTGGATTGGCCCGCCCCCGAAGCCTCCGCTCATCCCGATCGTGGTCCAGGCACCTACGACCGCGTCGACTCCCGCCTGCACCTCGGCGGCGGGTTGCGCGAGCACCAGCGTCATGGCCAGGTCGGGCCAGTCGTCGAATGAGACGCTCGCGTCGAACTCCGCCGGCGCGAATGCCATGACCAACGGAGGTTGATCGTGCGCCATCGGCCCGAGGTCTCCGTCGGGGTCGCCGATCGGCTCCCGCTCGAACACGCGGTAGGGCCACGTGGCCATTCCCGGGACACCGCGACCGGGTTGGCCGCCCGCGAGAACCGGCCGAAGGAAGTCGCGCAACGCCAAGGTCGCCTCGTCGGGAATGTCGTCGATCGAGCTGGTGAGCTGTAGGTACACCAGCTCTCTCCCGGCCTCGGCGGTGAGGTCGCGCCGCTCGATGCACGGCGCGTCTCGCAGCACGACGTCGCGACCGCCGAGGCGACCGAGGTGACCTTCCGACAGCAACAGACCCCAGTAGTAGCCGCGGACGCGGGTCCGTCGCCGTGAGCAGTTGGACACGTCGAGCGCGCGACCGAGCACGTACTCGTACGCGAACGCGACCCAGTCGAGGTCGATCGCCCCAGTGACGCCGTCCGCCATGAGGGCGCCGCCGACCATCGCGTCGACCAGCGCGGACTGGTACCACGGTGGCGTCGGCATCCCAACGGCACCACGGCTCACGGAGATTCCTAACGAGTGCGGGAATCTCTCGTCTCGTGCGACGTGCGCACCGATCGCACCGGCGTGCTCGACGCCCGCGCCGAGCTGGAGCTCCACTTCGACGCTGTCGGCTCGGCCGTCCACGAGGCGATCGACCGCGGCGCGGAGCGCCTTTGGCGAGAGCGCCGCGGCCGTCGGGCGGATGCCCTTGTAGCGGACGACCTCGGCCCGCGTGGTCCGCCCGTCGCGGCGCGCGAGATCGAGAAGCGGTCCCGAGACCGCACCGGTTGTGCGGATCAGCCACTTGGCAGCTGCTTTGCGGAACTCCGGCGCCGGGGCAAACGAGTCGACGACCATGCCGAACGACATTTCGTCAGGATGCGATGAGTCACTCACGGGTTGGACCTTCGCACAGCGGATGGCCTGGTCAGGTGGCCACGACCGTCGTCACAGCGATTCCTCCGGCGATAGCACCGGCGGCCGCGGCGGCAGCGGGGGCAAGGACGACCGCAGTACCGACCGCAGCAGTGCCCAGGAAGACCTCTGGTGAGAACTCCCACGACATGCCCGGCCCGGGATTGGCGCTGGCCTCCCTCGCCAGGAGCTGGATGTCACGACGCTCGCCAGCAGGTACGAGATCGAGGACTTCATTCAGCACGTTTTGGATGCGCAACGCGTTTTGAGGCAGGTAGTAGCGGAGGCCGTTATCGATCGGCAGCGCCCCCCCGACGGTCGCCGCCGCGCGACCCGAGAACGTGATGAGGATCGTACGGCGGTCGTGGCCCATAACGGTCGACGGCGGGTACCGCCGGCCGGGAATGCCGCCGTACGCAGCGATGTACTGCGCCAGCTGTGGCCGCCCGGTGCGCTTGCCGTACGTCGTGAACGGCTTCACCTCCCAAATCTCGCGGGTCAGGATGTCGACGACGTCCGCGTAGCCGCGTCCGGAACGGCCAAGGCCACCGCCAGGGATGTACACCGAAGGGACACGCTCGAACGGCGGGGCGCGCATGATCAGATCCTCGACGACTGCCTCGTGCCATGGGTCTGCGCGTTGGATTGCCTGAATCCCGGCGCCCACCAGGCCCACGCCCGCCACCGGGTCCTCGGCGACCGGGGCCAGCCCCGGCTGGAGGCCCGTGGGGTCCGACCGGTTGATCGGGTCGTTGTCGGCGTAGTGGTACCGCGTCGTAGCCGTCGGATGCCCTTCGACGCCGTCCAGCGCGTCCGGTGTTGTGAACGCCGCCGTGCTCGGTTCGTAGCTGCGTGCCCTGAGGTGGACGAGGCCTGCCGACGTCAATTCGCCGCGATACCCGAGGCGAACCTCGGGGGACGGCGCCGTGGACGGCACCCCGAACGTGTCGTATGTCGGTGCAACGGCGACGGGTGCCGACGCCGGTGTGGCGATCACGGATCCGAGGGCGTCCTTCGCGAGCCCCGTCGAGACGGTGCCGCTTCGAGCGATCACCGGCCCAAACGGCCCATGGAGAATCGACCTCGTGGTCGCACCGGCGATGGCTGCGACCGTAGGAAGACCGCCAACCACGTCCCAGGTGATCGCCGTACGTGTCGTCGCCCCGGCGGCCGTATTCGCGACCGCCACGAGCGCATTGCTGGGGTCGTACGACCGCGTTTGTGACGTGCCCGCGGTGTCGTAGGTGGCGAGGCGGCCGGCAGCGTCGTAGCCATACGTCGCGGACGGGGTGCTCCCGGATTCGGACAGTCGTCGACCGGCGAGGTCGTACGTGTAGGTCGTCGGCGCCGTTCCAGTCGTCGCGGCGGTGAGCTGGCTGGCGTCGTCGTACGTGTACGTCGTGGCGATGCCGCCGACGGTCTTCGTGGTCCGACGACCGCGGTTGTCGTAGCCGTACGTGACCGCCGACCCGGTTGACGGGGTCGCGCTCACAAGTTGACTTGCTGCGTCGTAGCCGTAGGTGGTCGTGACCCCGGCGGTGCTGATCGTCTTCGTGCGACCGGATGTGTCGTACGTGAGCGTCTCGGTCTGCGGAGCGCCGGGGAGCGTCTGCGTCAGCGCCGTGATCCGTCCGTTGGTCCACGTCCACGTCCGGTGGCCGTCCGGCAGTGCTTCGCTTGTGACGTGATTGTCGGCGTCGTAGCCAACCACCACCACGGGCGACGGTGGGCTCGACAGGTTCTGGTACACGAGGTCGTCGACGAAGGCGGTGTGCGAGCTCTTGCCGCGAGCGAAGACGATCTTGGCGGCGCCCGCGCCGGTGATCGCGGTGTCGGTGGCCTCGAGCGTCCACGTCGTCGGCTCGGTCGCGCCAACGTCCCACACGCGAGCCTTGATCGACGAGCCGACGGCGCGGAAACGGAGTCGGTGCCACGCGGTGTCGACCGGCGCGGTGACCGAGGCGAGCGCGGTGGTCGTGTTGCCGACCTTCTTCTTGAGGGTCAACGCGCCGGTGTGGTTGGCGACCTCGACCCAGTAGGAGTTGGTCGTGGCCCGCAGGTGGGCTTGGAGCGTGGCGTTGTCCGTGGTGTCGCCGAACCGGTAGTCGAAGACGACGTCGCCGTCGCTGGCGGTCGCGCCGGCGGCGGTCATGGTGACGGCGGCGCCGTTGGTGCTGGGCAAGGTGAGGGCGAGGCGGTTGTCCTGCACCGCGGCCGTGGCGTTTCCGGCAACCGCGCGGGTCCACTTCGCGGTGTCGGGCGCGCTGCCGTTGTCCGCAGTGAACGTGTCGACGAGCGTCGCGGTGGGCGTGATCGACGCGACCCGCCCAGCGGTGTCGTACGTGTACGCGAACGCGGAGCCGTCCGGCAGCGTCATCTTCGTTCGCCGCCCCGCGGTGTCGTAGGTGTAGCTCGTGACGCGACCGTCCGGCCGCGTGAGCTTCGTCAGCTGGCCGCCCGGCTCGAAGGCGTAGGCAGTCGTGCCAGACGCGTCGGTGGCGCTGGCGCGGCGGCCAGCCGCGTCGTACGTAAAGGTCGTCGACGTCGAGTCGCCGTACGTCAGCGCAGTGAGCTGCCCGGCAGGGTCGTAGGTGCGGGTGACCGAGCGACCGGAGGGGTCGGCGGTGACCTTGGGCCTGCCGGCCGCGTCGTAGGTGAACGTGGTGGCTCGCTGCAGCGGGTCGATGCGGCTCGTGAGCTCGCCTGCCGCGTTGTACACCCACGTCGTGACCTCGCCTGCCGGGTCGGTCTGCGTCGTTCGCCGGTTGCGGTCGTCGTAGTCGAAGGTGGTGGTGTGGTTGTTGGCGTCCGTGGCGGAGGCGAGGTTGCCGTCGGCGTCGTAGGTGTAGGAGATGGTGCCCGTGCCGGTCTTGGCCTCGGAGGCCCTCTCGCCGCGGTCGGTGTAGGTGTACGTGGTGACGACGCCTGCGGGATCGGTGACGGTGGTGAGCCGCCCGGCGTCGTCGTAGCTGCGTTGGGTGAGGAGCCCGCCGGGTGACGTCGTCCTGGTCGCGCGGCCGGCGAGGTCGTATTCGTGGACGGTGTCGCCCTGTGGCGTCGTCAGCTTCCAGACGCGACCTGCAGCGTCGTACGTGGTCGTCGTGGTGATGCCATCCGGGCCCGTGACGCTTCGAACGCGCCCAGCGCCGGTGTACA
>DASVEG010000120.1:0-4526 GCA_036380695.1 Acidimicrobiales bacterium | reverse complement strand
GCCTCGTCGAGGCTCGAGCCGCCACGGCCCCCAGGGGTGTCGGTGATCGTCAT
Source organism: Acidimicrobiales bacterium (assembly GCA_036380695.1). Classification (GTDB taxonomy): domain Bacteria; phylum Actinomycetota; class Acidimicrobiia; order Acidimicrobiales; family CADCTF01; genus DASVEG01. The sequence continues at coordinate 4,473 of DASVEG010000120.1, read as the reverse complement.
TCCTCTCCCTTCGCCGGCATGACCCGGATCAGGTTCGACGGGTCGGGCGCTGCGACGCCCCTCTCAGCCCGGCTGCAGGGCTCCCCGGTGAACGGCCGGACCGTAGCAGTCCGGGTGTTGGCGGCGCCCGATCCGGGGTACGCCCGCAACACACGAGAGAACGAGGAGGTATCCGTGCCGGACGTAACCGAACTGCTGAGCCAGGACCACCGCACGGTCGAGCAGCTCTTTGCCCAGTTCGAATCGACCAAGGACTACGCGATCGCGCAGAAGATCTGCGAGGAGCTCACCGTGCACGCCACGGTCGAGGAAGAGATCGTCTACCCGCAGCTCCAGAAGATCGACGCGGAGCTCGAGAAGCACGCCGAAGAGGAGCACGACGAGGCCAAGACCCTCATCGCCAAGATCAGGAACATGGCGGCCGACGACGCGCAGCTCGCGCCGACCGTGCTCAAGCTCAAGGAGTCGGTGGAGCACCACGTGGAGGAGGAAGAGGGCAAGGCCTGGCCGCAGATCCGGTCCGAGCTCGCCGACCGCCTCGACACCCTCGGCACCAAGGTCGAAGAGCGCAAGCAGCAGCTGATCGCCGCCGGCCCTGCCGCGATCACCGAGCAGATCCTGCTCGACCTCACCAAGGAAGAGCTCTACGCCAAGGCGCAGGAGTTCGAGATCGAGGGCCGCTCCGACATGACCAAGGAACAGCTGGCCAAGGCCCTCGCCCAGCAGACCTAGCCGACACGTTGTCGTTCCGGAGGCAATAGGGGCGGTGCTACCGCCTCTATTGCCTCCGGAACGCGTTTACGAGGGCGGGTCGACCTCGGTCCGGCGGCGGCGCCGGCGCGAACCGTTGCCGTTGGCACCATCGGCGCCGTCGCCCGCGTCCGCGGCGGCTCCCGCTTCGCCCGCGTGGCCGTTGGCGGAACCGGCGACCAGCACCGGGAGGTCGGCCGCGACGCGACCGTGCTGGACGTGCGCCTCGACCGCGTGGCGGTGGTACTCCTCCAGCGCCTCGCGTGCCCCCGGCTCGTGGTACACCCGCCCGTCGACGAGCGGGCCCTCCTTGTTCTCCACGATGGCGGCGACGTCGTCGCCAGACATCGTCTTGTGCGTCTCGAGCGCATGGGCCACCGCGAGCACCTCGAAGCGGTTGGCCTCGAGCAGGCGGCATGTATCGCCGTACAGCCGCGCCAACAGCGCCTCGACCTCCTCGCCGAACGGGGTGTCGAGCACTTGCCGGTCGGTGCCGTCCTCCATCGACCCCTGCGACCCGAGCAGTCGCGACAGGTTCATCGTGCGCGACGCGATGCGGTCTCCCATGCCCCACATGCCGACCATGAGCATGGCGTTGCGCGTCGCCGCGCTCAGGTCGCCGCCGACGCCGATCGAGTTGTCGCCGTCGTAGAACATCCGCTCACCCGCGAGCGACGCGAGCGACCCGATGATGTCGGTCTCGCGCTCGGTCTTCCAGGAGAACATGATGTCCTCGGGCGGGATGTACGACACGAACCCACCGATGTCGCCCCGGCGTTCGATGGTGGCGATGTCGATGATGTCGTGCGACCGCAGCCGGTACGCGGCTATCGCATGGCACGCCTCGTGCACTGCGGTCGCGTGGCGCTCGCGGTCGACGTACTGGGAGTCGTCCGGGAGGCCGTGTTCCTTCAACCGCTTGGCCAGGATGATGTCGGCCCACGTGACGGTGTCGCGCTCGTCGCGGAACGCGATCACGAGCGCCTCGTTCACCATGTCCTTGATCGACGCGCCCGTCGCGTAGGGGCTGATGGTGGCGAGCTTGTCGACGTCCTCGTCGGTGAGCTCGTGGCTGATCTTCGACAGGTAGCCCTCGAAGGTCCTGCGCCGGCCTTCCTTCGACGGGTAGCCCACCTTGTAGATGCGGTCGATGCGACCGGGCCGCAACAACGCCTCGTCGAGCGAGTGCGGCATGTTCGTCGCCATCATGATGAGCATGCGGTACTTGGGCGGCGGCTTCGGGCGCATGCCGAGGATGCGGCGCCCGTAGCGGTTGATCAGGCCGCGCGGCTTCTTCAGCCCGGAGATCTCCGCGAGCAGCGCCTGGAGGGCGCCAGATCCGGCGCCCATCCCCATGCCGCCCATGATGATCCGGTCGGCGAGCGGGCGGCGGCCGTTCGGCTCGCTGCGCGCCGGCCCCGCCAGCAGCAGCGACTGCGTCGCCGGCGACTGGTACGCGATGCCGTTGCACTGGGTCAGGTGGTCCCACGGCGTCGCGTTGTTCCACCCGCCTTGCGAGAGCGACCCACGGTTGCCCAACGAATCGGCCTCGTCGAAGAAGACGACGACGCCGCCGTAGCGCAGCGACAGCTTTCGAAGCTTGCGGAACAGCGCCTTGACCTTCATCGGGCCGACGCCCATGAACATCTGGATGAACGCGGCGGGCTCGACGAACACGAACGGCTTGCCGGTCTCGCCTGCCGCCGCCTCGGCGAGGAGCGTCTTGCCGGTGCCAGGCGGCCCCCACAGCAAGATGCCACCGGGGACGTAGCCGCCCTTCTCCTCGATCTTCTCGGGCGACTCGAGGAACAGCAGGTTCTCCTTCACCCGGTCGAGCACCGAGTCCTGCCCCCACACGTCGGAGAACCGCGTCTTGATGTCGTTCGGCATGTACACCTCGACGCCGCCGCGCGACAGGAACCAGAAGATCGCGACGAACTGCATCACGGCCACGAAGAGGATGAAGACGATCTGGACGATGAACGGCAGCGCGTCCCACACCGCACTCGGCAGCTCGAACAGCGCCTGCGACGCGGGCACGCCGTAGACCTGACCGAGCAGGTACGCGCCCACCGCGATCATCAGGACCCACTTGAAGGCCCGCGCCATGCGGAATCGGTTCCAGTCGTCGAACCGTTCGACGCGCCGGGTGAACCCGCCGAACACGCGCTGCGACCAGAACCCGTGCCACGCCTCCCACCGCTCGCTGAGCATGTAGTGGAGCTGCCTGATGACCTCGAGCCACGCGAGGAACAGCCAGAAGGTCCCCTTCTCGAGCTGCTCGTTGATCGCGTCGACGATGCCGCCACCGAGGAGCTGGATGTCGATGTAGGAGTTCCACACGAGCACCAGCCACACGCCGACGAACAGCATGAGGATCTTCGTCCGATCCCACAGGGGCATCGGGGGCCGGGTCTTCGGCTCCTCGGGAGGGCCCCCCAACGTCGGCTCCTGCATCAGGGCTCCTTCAGCGTGAGGGACTCCACCACCGTCTCGATCTGGCGCGTGTTCCGCGTGAAGCACGCGCTTCGGCAGCCGACGACGAGGAGGTGGAGGCGCGACGTGCGGCTGTCGACGAGCGTCGTCTGCGAGACGGTGACGTCGGGGCTCTCGTCGCGGGACACGAGCGTGAAGACGATCCGCTGGCCGCGGAACCCGTCCCCGGGTCGCAGGTCCTCGGCCGCGATGATCTTGACGTCGCCGGACGCTTCGGCGGCGTCGAGGTCGTTGACGAGCTCGTCGCGAAGCGAGTCGAACGAGAGGTCGTCGCGCTCGCGGGCCGTGAGCCTGCGCACGCGGACGAAGCCACCGGGCTCGTCGCTCGCGAACGGGAGGCCCTTGGTGGGGACGGCGCTCGCATGGAACGCGCGCACGAACGAGAACTTCTCGTCGTCCTCGGCCTTGGCGACGTCCCACGACCGGGGCACCTTGACGTAGGTGCCCGTCGACCGGCTCCGGAGGAATTGGTACTCGGAGCCGCGAGAGGAGCAGCCACTCGCCGCGACCGCGACGATGACGAGGGGCAGCACGAGCAGCGTCCTCGGGGTTCGAACGCTCATGATTGTCTCATCGGCAGGGTGGCCGTGCGGACGAGAGGCCGGCAAAGGGGAAGGAACCGCCCGTGAACGCCCATACCGGCGCGACCGGCGACGACGAACACCAGAACGAACACCACGACGAACACCGCAACGACCACGGGCATGGTCAAGGGCACGAACACCACGACCAGGGTCATGGGCATGGCGCCTCGTGGTGGCGGCAGCTCGTCGGCCTCGGCCACGGGCACACCCACGACAGCGCCGATCGGGTCGACCAGGCACTCGAAGCGAGCGCGCAGGGAATCCGCGCCCTCAAGGTGTCGCTCGTCGGTCTCGGCATCACTGCGGTGCTCCAGGCGGCCGTCGTCGTCGTGTCCGGTTCGGTCGCGCTGCTCGGCGACACCCTGCACAACGTGGCCGACGCGCTGACCGCGTTGCCGCTGTGGGTCGCGTTCGGCCTCGGCAAGCGGCCGCGGTCGCGCCGTTACCCGTACGGCTATGGCAGGGCGGAAGATCTCGCCGGGCTGGTGATCGTCGTGGCCATCGCGCTGTCGGCCGCGGTCGCCGGGTACGAGTCGTTCCAGCGGCTGCTCGACCCGACCGACGTGCGCCACCTCGGCGCGGTCGCCGCCGCGTCGGTGATCGGGTTCATCGGCAACGAGGTCGTCGCGCAGTACCGCATCAG
>DASVEG010000119.1:0-2104 GCA_036380695.1 Acidimicrobiales bacterium | reverse complement strand
CCGACTTCGCGCTGACGCCGGTCGTGCTGCGCGCCGCGTCCGGGCGGCTGTTGCCGGGCGCACGGGCCGAGGCACGCGCCACCGATCTCGTGCTCGAGAACGCACAGCTCGCGCTCGGGATCTCGCTGACGTTCGAGGACGGTCAGCTGACGCCGACCACCCGCGGCAAGCCGCTCGATCTCGCGGCGGTCGGCCACGTCGACCAGCTCGACTGGATGAACCTGCCCTACGCGTCGGTCGCCCGCCCGGCCGGCCCCGAGGCCTGGCAGGCGCGCAACGTGCGCAACACGGCCGTCGACGTCGTCGGGGCAGGTGTCGTGCGCGCGACCGGGTCCGCGTCGGAACTGGCGGGTGTGAGTGTCGTCACGACGTACGCGCTGCTGGCGGGCGACGACTTCGTCCGCGTGGCGTCGGTGTTCACCAACGGTGCGTCGGAGGCGCGGACGTTCTGGACCGGCGACGCGATCGACCACGACGGCACGGGCCAGCGCAGCGGTGTCGCCGGGCACGGGACGATCGCTACCCCGTACGCCGAGCAGGCCTTCTACCCGCCGTCGAAACCGTGGATCGGCATGACGGGCACGGACGGTCAGACGTACGGCCTGATCTACGCCCAGGGCGGGTTTACGGCCTACGGCAACGGCAACTGGATCATGTCCCAGCGGCAGGTGACGCTCGCGCCGGGCGAGTCGTTCTCGCTCGTGCGCGACATCGTGGCAGTGACCAACGGATCCGGCGATCCCTGGGCGGTGCTCGACGCACGCGTTTGACCTTGAGGTAATCGAAATCATTACGTCGGTGCGCTGCTTCAGGGGTCTGGCCCCGCAACAGTGGGTACGCTTCGCGCCCGTGGGGGTCGACGATGATGTGGTCGCCTGGCGGCGCCACCTGCACCGCAATCCTGAAGTCAGCTTCGAAGAGCACGCCACGTCGGCGTGGATCGCGGACACGCTCGCGGGCTTCGAAGGGCTCGAGGTCGAGCGCCCGACCGCGACGAGCGTCCTGGCGCGGCTGAGCACGGGCAGGCCCGGGCCGACGGTCGCGCTGCGGGCGGACATCGACGCATTGCCGATCCACGAGCAGAGCGGCGTCGAGTTCGCCTCCGAGCGGCCGGGGGCGATGCACGCGTGCGGGCACGACGGGCACACGGCGATGCTGCTGGGCGCGGCGCGCGAGCTGGCGCGCGGCGAGTTGGCCGGCGGCGAGCTGCGCTTCATCTTCCAGCACGCCGAGGAGCTCGCTCCCGGCGGCGCGCGCGACATGGTCGCCGCAGGCGTGATGGAGGGCGTCGACTTCATCTACGGCTGCCACCTGTGGACGCCGCTGGAGTTCGGCAAAGTCGCCGCGGTGCCGGGGCCGTTCATGGCCGCGGCGGACTTCTTCAAGCTCACGATCACGGGCCGCGGCGGACACGCCGGCCTCCCCCACACGGCCACCGACACCGTCGCGGCGGCCGCGGAGCTCGTCGGCAGCCTGCAGCACATCGTCTCGCGCCGGATCGACCCGCTCGAGCCCGCCGTGGTCACCGTCGGCAGCATCCACGCCGGTGATGCGCCGAACGTGATCCCGGGCGAGGCCGTGCTGACGGGCACGACGCGCTCGTTCGACCCGGACGTGCGCGAGCGGATCCCGAAGCTGATCGAGGAGATCGCCGCCGGGGTCTGCGCGGCCCACGGCGCCACGCACACGCTGGACTTCCGGTTCGGCTACAAGCCCGTCGTCAACGCCGAGCGCGCGACCGAGCTCGTGCGCGAGTGCATCGGGGCCGACGAGCTGTTCGAGCTCGACCCGATCATGGGCGGCGACGACTTCTCGGCCTTCCAGGCCGAGGCACCCGGGTGCTACGCCTTCATCGGCGCCGGCGGCGAGTACCCACACCATCACCCGCGCTTCCGGATCGACGAGCGGGCGCTCGCGACCGGCACGCGGCTCCACGTCCAGATCGCAACCCGAGCTCTCGAGGTGTTCGCATGAGACTCACGCACGCGCTCTCGGCATTGCCGTTCGTCGGCATCCTGGTCGGGATCTTCTTCGCCAACCGCACCGAGCCGTTCGTGCTCGGGCTGCCCTTCGCGTTGTTCTGGGTGACCCTCTGGGTCGTCCT
>DASVEG010000118.1:0-4734 GCA_036380695.1 Acidimicrobiales bacterium | reverse complement strand
TCTGAAGGACGCGCCGAGCGAGCGGCTCAGGCGTCGGTCGGCAGCTTGTAGTCCGAGAACTTCTCCCGCAGGGTCTTCTTCGAGAACTTGCCGACGGAGGTCTTCGGCACCTCGTCGATGAACACGACGTCGTCCGGTAGCCACCACTTGGCGACGCGGTCTTCGAGGAAGGTGAGGATCTCCTCCTTCGTCGCCTCCTCGCCCTGCCGGAGCACGACGCACGCGAGCGGGCGTTCCTGCCACTTCTCGTGCGGGAGGGCGATCACGCACGCCTCCGCGACCTTCGGGTGGGCCATGATCTCGTTCTCCAGCTCGACCGAGCTGATCCACTCGCCGCCCGACTTGATGACGTCCTTGGTGCGGTCGGTGATCCGGATGTAGCCCTCCGACGTGATCGCGGCGACGTCGCCCGTGCGCAACCATCCGTCCGGCGTGAACTTCTCCCGGCTCGTCGGGTCGTTGTAGTAGTCCTTCGCGATCCACGGGCCGCGGCACTGCAGCTCACCGGTCGCCACGTTGTCCCAAGGCAATTCGTTGAGCGTGTCCTGCTCGACGATGCGGATGTCGACGAGGGGCGCTGGCAGGCCTTGCGTGGCCCGGATGTCGGCCAGCTCGTCTTCCGACGTGCCCTCCGCGAGGTAGCTCTTGATGTGGCCCGTCGACGCGACCGGGCTCGTCTCGGTCATCCCCCACGCCTGGAGGATCGGCAGCCCGATCTTCTGTCGGAAGCCCTCGCTGAGCGCTCGCGGCACCGCGCTCCCGCCGCAGGGGATGGCGCGGAGGCTGCTCACGTCGCGGCCGTCGAGCAGGGGGAGCACGCCCATCCAGATGGTCGGCACGCCGGCCGCGACCGTCACCCGCTCGCTCTCGATGAGGTCGACGATGTTGCCCGGGGAGAGGTCGGCACCCGGGAACACGAGCTTCGATCCGGCGGTGACCGCGGCGTGCGCGAGGCCCCACGCGTTCGCGTGGAACATGGGGACGACCGGAAGGATGACGTCGCGCTCGCTCACCGCGAGCTCGTCCGCGGTCATGGCGCCGAGCGTGTGCAGGACCGTCGACCGGTGGCTGTACACCACGCCCTTCGGGTTGCCCGTCGTGCCAGACGTGTACGCCATGGCCGCGGCGCGGTTCTCGTCGCGAACCTCGAACTCCACCGGCTTCGCTTCGGCGAGGAGGTCTTCGTAGTCGAGCAGCCGGTTGTCGTCCGGCACGTCGCCCTTGCCGTCGTCGATGACGACGTAGTGCCACACGTTCTTGAACTCGGGCGTGTCGACGAGCGGCCACAGGAGGGGGAGCAGGCTGCGGTCGACGAAGATCGCCTCGTCCTCCGCGTGGTGGACGATGTAGCGGATCTGGTCCTGGAACAGCCGGATGTTGAGCGTGTGCAGGACGCGCCCGGTATTCGGGATCGCGAAGTACAACTCGAGATGGCGGTAGGAGTTCCACCCGAACGTCGCCACCCGCCCGGCGCTCGAGATCCCGAGCACGTCGAGGACACCGCCGAGCCGTCGCGTGCGCTCCGCCCAGTCGCCGTAGGTGTAACGGTGGCGGCCGTCGGGGACGCTCGTCACGACCTCCTTCTTCGACCAGAGCTTCTCGGCCCGGTCGAACAAGCTGACCGTCGTGAGGGGGTAGTCCTGCATCAACCCGTGCATGATGGCGATCTTATGGGTCGGGCCTGCTGGGCGGTCCTCGCCGTGCTCGCGCTCGTTGCCGGCGCGTGCAGCGGTGGCGACGACGACGACGACCGCGCGTCGCCGTCCCGAGCCACGACGTCGACGACGTCGACGACCGCGGCCGCGGAGACCACGACGACCGCGCCCGCACCGACGACGACGACGTCGCTCGCCGCTGTCGTCGCGCCCGTGCGACCCGCGCCCGGGCAGCCGGCGATCTCGTCGCCGCCCGCGTCCGTCGCCTGCCCCGCAGTCCCCGCGCGCCGCGCCCCGCGCGCCGACCGGCCGGCCTACGACTGGTCGTTGCAGGTCGACCTTCCCGCAGGCGCGGTGACTGGGCGCGGCACGCTTGCGTTCACGCCGGACGCGGACACCGACCGCGTCGTCCTCCGGCTCTGGGCGAACTCGCCGCGGATCACCCGCGCCGGTGGCCGCATCGAGGCCGCGGTCGACGGCGAGACGCCGTTCGAGCAGCCGGACGCGACGACGCTGGTCCTGAAGGTGCCGGTCAAGGCGGGCGAGCGGTTCCAGACCGGGCTGACGTTCCGGCTCACGTTGCCGACGTCGCCGTCGAACGACCGCGTGTACCGCTCGGGCGACGCGGTGCGGCTCGGGTCGTTCCTGCCGATCCTGGCGTGGGAACCGGGGATGGGATGGGCGACCGACCCGCCGACGTCGGGGTTCGCGGAAGCGTCGACGTCGGTGCCCGCCGACTTCACCGTCACCGTCGCCGGCCTTCCGGATGGCGTCACCGCGCTCGCGACCGGTGTGGCGGTGCCGGACCGCCCTGACACGTACGCGGCGTCGGGCGTGCCCGACTGGGCGATGTCGACAGGGCGGTTCACGTCGGAGTCACGCGAGGTCGCAGGCGTGCGGGTGACCGTCGGTGTCGACTCGCAGGTGCGCGAAGGCCCGCGGGGGTACCTCGACCGCGTCGCCCAGGCGATCCAGCGCTTCTCGTCGATGTACGGCCCGTACCCGTGGCCGTCGTACACGCTGGCGATCACCCCCGCGCTCGGCGGCGGCATCGAGTACCCGATGCACGTGATGCAAGGGCCGGGCACCATCGGGCGCACGACGTCGCACGAGGTCGCGCACATGTGGTTCTACGGGCTCGTCGCGTCGAACCAGGGCCGCGACCCGTGGATCGACGAAGGGCTGGCGACGTGGGCGGAGGGGCGCTTCGAGGGCACGACCGCCGCGCTCATGGCCCGTGACATCCCCGCCGCCGGACAGGGCCGCGCCGGCGAGCCCATGACGTTCTGGGAGACGCGCCAGTCGGCGTACTACCGGTCGGTGTACGTGCAGGGCGCGCAGGCGATCGGCGCGCTCGGCCCAGCCGACGCCGTCGACTGCGCGCTCCGCCACCTCGTCGCCACCCAGGCATACGAGGTCGCCGACTCCCGCGAAGTCGCCGCCGCCCTCGCCACCGTGTTCCCCAACGCGCGCGACGTCCTCGCCCGCTTCGGCATCCGGTCGGCCTGATCGCTCTTGCACAAAACGAGGTCGGCGCGTCAGCGGCGGGTGGCGAGCTCGCAGGCGTCGGCGAGGGCGGTGCGGGCGACGAGGAACGACGACGTGCCGTTGCGGCCCGACGACCGGAAGCCGATCACCGCTTCGAGCACTCGCTCGTCGCCGCCCTCCGCCTCGACCTGCATGGCGTCGAGCTCCTTCTCGAGCTCCTGCGCGCTGATGGTCCCGTTCACGATGTCGCCCCGGAGGCGGTCGAAGTGCGCGCACGCGGTCGCGGTGCCCGTCGCTGCGGACGGCTCGCTCATGCGAACGCCGATGACGATCCCGAGCGCGACGACCATGCTCCACACCGCGAGGGCGATCAGCTTCCAGCGCCGCTTCTTCATGCCCTCGCGGACGAGGCGGCGTTCGTGCTCGACGAGGAGGTGCTTGCGGCGCGCGACGACGTCGAACGCGGTCTTCTGCGCGATGACCGTCCGCCACCACGAGCGGGTGAAGTGGCCGCACGACCCGCACCGCCAGCTCTCCTGACGCTCGATCGTGAGCGCGAGCTCGTCGCACCCTTCACAGATCGCGAAGCGCCACGCCCGCTCGCACGTCGGGCACGCGAACCTCGTGGCGTCGAGCGGCCGGAAGAACACCTCGCGGCACTGCGGGCACCGGACCGTCGTCTCCGTCGTACCTGGGTCGACGTCCCAGTCGTCCTCGCCGGTGTCGGCCCACTGCGCCTCGTCGTCGAGGACGGGGTCGAACGCGTCGCCAGGGCGCGCCTGCGATTCCGGCGTCGCGCTCTCCTCGCGATCGGCGCGGGGCTCCTTCGGCACGACGATGCGGGGCGCGGTGGCGAGCAGGCCTCTGGCCGCGAGGCGGCTCCGGATCTCGTCGATGGTCGGCGGTCCGGTCGGGGCTTCGTCGGTGGTGGGGGATGCCTCCGCTGCCGCCGCTGGTGCGGGCGGCGGCAGCGGAGAAGCCGGGTGCGGAGGCGAGTACGGCGAGTACGGGTACGGCGACGCCGCGGGTGGCACGGCGCGGCGCATCTGCCCCGCGGGCGGGGCGGTCCTGATGTCGGCGCGCGCTTCGTACGCCTCGGGTTCTCCGGCCGGCGCCTCAGCGGCCGCCGCGACGGGCGCGACGGGCTCGGGCGCGTCGGCGGGCTCGGGCACGTCGGGCATGCGGAACCGCGCGTCGGGATCCTGCGAGAGGCCAGGGACGGTTTCGGCTTCGGGCATCCCTACGGCTCCAGCTTCGACGGGAATGTGAACGACGACGAAGGCACCTCTCCGTATCTCGACACTTTCCACTTCGGCCCGTAGTAGGTCTGCAGGTCGGAGTCGTAGCCGATCTTGAGGTTCGGGGTGCCGTTGATCTTGATCTGGCCGACCATGATCGAACCGGTCCACCACTTGCCGCCGTTGACCGTGACGACGGAGTCCGGCGCGTATAGGACGCCGCTGAACGTGAGCGTGCCTGCAGTGTTGCCGTCGCCGACGAGAAGGTCGCAGGAGCCGTACTTGTAGATCTGCATGTTCCGCGCCGCCTGCTCCGCGTTGATGACGGCGTTGGAGATGTCGAGCGAGTGGCA
>DASVEG010000117.1:0-4278 GCA_036380695.1 Acidimicrobiales bacterium | reverse complement strand
CGCGGCCAGGCCCGACCAGAAGGATCGGCGTTCGTTGCGGCGGCGGGAGCGCCGGACGGCGCGAGGAGCAGGCATCGTGACGGTGGCGCGACCGTAGCGCCCGAGCGAAGTACCCGGCCGTCTCGGCCCGGAAACGCACATAGCCTGAGGGGGTGACGACGTCTCCCCGCGTCCGCTTCGCACCGTCTCCGACCGGAATGTTCCACGTCGGTGGCGCGCGGACGGCCCTGTTCAACTGGCTTTTCGTCCGTCGCCACGGCGGCACGTTCGTGCTCCGCATCGAAGACACGGACAACACGAGGAACCACCCCGAATGGACCGACATGATCTACCGGTCGTTCGAGTGGCTCGGTCTCGACTGGGACGACACGTACCCGCAGTCGCGCAACCTCGACGCCCACCGGGAGACGGCGCTGAAGCTGCACGCCGACGGCCACACGTACTACTGCGACTGCACGCCGGACGCGCTCCAGAAGCGCAAGGCCGCGGCCAGCATCAAGACCCCCGGGTACGACTCGTTCTGCTCGGACCGCGATCTCTCGGCTGCGCCTGGGCGGGCGCTTCGCTTTCGCGTTCCCGAGCAAGGCACGCTCACGCGCGCCGACGTCATCCGCGGCACCACCGACATCGACGTCTCGACCATCGAGGACTTCGTGATCCTGCGGGGTGACGGCTCGCCGCTGTACCTCCTGGCCAACGCGCACGACGACGTGCTCGACGGCATCACCCACGTCTCGCGATCGGCCGAGCATCTGTCCAACACCGAGAAGCAGATCCTGCTGCGCCGCGCCATGGGTCACCAGGAGCCGGTCTGGGCGCACGTGCCGATGATCGTGAACGAGAAGGGCAAGAAGCTCTCGAAGCGCCACGACAAGGTCGCGCTCGAGGATTACCGCGACGAGGGGTACATCTCGGAGGCGATGCTCAACTACCTCGCCACGCTGGGCTGGTCGCCGCCGTCGGAGTACGCCGACGAGCAGGCAAGCCTCGACACGATGACTCAGGCGTTCGCGTTCGAGGACGTGACGAGCTCGTCGGCGCAGTTCGACGTGAAGAAGCTGGCGTCGTTCAACGGGGACTACATCCGCCGGATGTCGACGGAGGCCTACCTCGAGCGGTCGTTCACGTGGTTGCGTACGACCGTCGTCGACCGCATCGCGCCGTTGCTGCAGGAGCGGGCCGAGCGGTTGCCCGACACGTTCGCGATGGTCGACTTCCTCGTGCACGCCGACCCGGTGATGGATCTCGACTCGTGGCAGTCGGTGATGGCGAAGGATCCGCCCGCCTCGATCGCGATGCTCGAGGCCGCGTCCGCCGCGTACGCCGACGCCGACCTCGCATGGACCGCGTCCGCGCTGAAGGAGGCCACCGAGGCCGCGGGCGCGTCGCTCGGGCTGAAGCTCAACAAGGCGCAAGCGCCCGTGCGGGTCGCGGTCGCGGGGCGCCGGGTCGGGCCGCCGTTGTTCGAGTCGCTCGAACTGCTCGGTCGCATGCGCACGCTGGCGCGAGTGGAACGCGCCCTCGACCGGCTCCGGCCGGCCTGACCTTCCGTGTTCCGCCTCGCGAGACGGATCACGTCGCTCGCCCTTCTCGCCGTCGTCGTCTACCTCGGCGTCACGTTCGCGCAGGTGTGGTCGACCGCGCGGAAGGACCAGGCGCGGGAAGCCGACGCCATCGTCGTGCTCGGCGCGGCGCAGTACAACGGCAGGCCGTCGCCCGTGCTGCGGGCGCGGCTCGACCACGCCGCCAAGCTGTACGAGCGCGACCTCGCGGCGACGATCGTGGTCACCGGCGGCAAGGCGGAAACCGACTCGTCGACGAACACGGAGGCGAGCGCGTCGGCGACATACCTCGCCAAGGAGCACGGGATCGCCGGCAAGGAGACCGTGCTGTGGGAAAACGCGGGCTGCAACACGTGGGACTCGATGGCGTCGACCGCCAACGAGCTGCGTAAGCGGGGGAAGTCGCGGGTGCTGCTCGTGTCCGACCCGTTCCACTCGGCGCGCATCGCGGCCATCGCCGAGGAGCTCGATCTCGACGCACGCGTGTCGCCGACCCGCTCGTCGCCCATCGGCGGCAGCGCCGAGCTGAAGTTCATGGCGCGGGAGACCGCGGTGATCGCGGCCGGCCGCGTCATCGGCTTCCGCCGCCTCATGGGGATCGACGAGCTGCGACGCAACGACGGCGGCGACTGCGGTTGAGGCTCGCCGCCGGCTGAGGCTCCTGGCGTGCGGTTCCCGGCCGGCCTGCTGCTAGCCTGAGACCCGCACTTCGGGGGTGGTGTAATCGGCAACACGGCAGGTTCTGGCCCTGTTATTGGGGGTTCGAGTCCTCCCCCCCGAGCGTTTGCTTCGTTCCGGAGGCAATAGGTGCGGTACAGCCGCCTCTATTGCCTCCGGAACGCGTCAGGGGGCTTGTTGGATGGCCCGCCACACCCGTTCGGGCGTGCAGGGCATGTCGACGTGGCGGACGCCGAGGTGCGCGAGGGCGTCCACGACAGCGTTCTGCACCGCGGGGGTGGCGCCGATCGTCCCCGACTCGCCGATGCCCTTGGCGCCGAGCTCGTTGAGGGGCGTCGGCGTCTCCACGACGATGCGTTCGAACGCGGGCAGCTCGCACGCCGACACGAACGCGTAGTCGGCGAGCGTCGACGTCGTAGGGTTGCCCTCCTCGTCGTAGACCATCTCCTCGAGCAGCGCCTGGGCGATGCCCTGCGCGAGCCCGCCGTGCACCTGACCCTCGGCGAGCAACGGGTTGAGGATGCGGCCCGCGTCGTCGGCCGCGACGAACCGCACGAGGTCGACCTTGCCGGTGTCGAGGTCGACCTCCACCACCGCGAGGTGCGCGCCTGACGGAAACGTCGCGCCTTGCGACTGGAAGACGTGCTCGACCTGCAATCCGCCGCCGTCTATCGCCTGTTGCGACGACGCCAACTCGGCCCACGACCTGCCTATCGACGGCGTGCCCGCGACGTGGAATGCACCGGACGCGGCGTCGAGCACGACGTCCTCTGGCGCCGCCTCCAGCAGGTCGGCCGCGACCCGTCGTGCTTGGTCGACGAGCTCGCCTGCGGCCTCGTGCATCGCGACGCCGCCGACCTGCAACGAGCGCGAGCCGCCGGTCATCCCACCCTGGGGGACGACGTCGGTGTCGCCGTGCACGACGTCGATCCGGTCGATGGGGATGCCCGTGCGCTCGCTGATCAACATCGCCCATGCGGTTACGTGCCCCTGACCGTGGGGGGACGTGCCCGTTCGGGCGACCGCCGAGCCGTCGGGCTTGACCTCGATGGCCGCGTACTCCTGCGACGGGCCGCCGCCGGTGATCTCGACGTAGCACGACAGGCCGAGGCCGAGCGCTCGCCGGTCGCCAGCCTCGCGGCGGCGGCGCTGCGACGCCCGCAACGCGTCGTAGTCGGCGGCGTCGAGGACGATCTCCAACGCCTTGCCGTAGTCGCCGCTGTCGTAGGTCGTGCCCATCGGCGTCTTGTACGGGAACTTGTCCGGCGTGAGGAGGTTGATACGGCGCACCTCCGCAGGGTCGAGGCCGACCTCGGCCGCGAACACGTCGACGGCGCGCTCGATCGCGGCGGCCGCCTCGGGCCGGCCCGCGCCGCGGTACGCGACGGTCGGCGTCGTGTTCGTCACCGCCGCGTTCGCGGTGAACTCCGCCGACTCGATCGCGTAACAACCGGTGAGCATGGTGCGGGTCATGAACGGGAGCACCGCGCCCATTCGCGGATACGCGCCCGCGTCCTGAACCACTTCCATGCGGTAGGCGAGGATGCGGCCATCGCGCGTGCCGCCGATCTCGACCTCCTGCACCTGCCCGCGGCCGTGGCCGAGGTTGAGCATCGACTCCGTGCGCGACTCCGTCCACTTCACCGGCCGAGCGACGCGCCGCGCGATCCACGCGAGGAGCAGTTCCTCCGGGTAGCTGCTGCCCTTCGCGCCGAAGCCGCCGCCGACGTCGGGGGAGACCACGCGCACCTGCGCGGCGTCGATGCCGTAGACGCGAGCGAGCGCGTCGCGCACGCTGTGCGGCCCCTGCGTCGACGCCCAGTGCGTGAGGCGGCCGTCCGACTCCCAGCGCGCCGCGGCCGACCGCACTTCGAGCGGGCAGGGCGCGACGCGCTGGTTCACCATGCGTTGACGGACGACGACGTCGCAGCCCGAGAAGTCGGCTTCCCGACGCCCCTTGTGGATGTGGAAGGCGACGTTGTCGTCCGCGGCGTCGTGCAGCTTCGTGCCCGAACCGTCGCCCGCGGCAAGCGCCGCG
>DASVEG010000116.1:0-3170 GCA_036380695.1 Acidimicrobiales bacterium | reverse complement strand
GAACAACGGCCCGTCGACGGCGACCGGTGTCGTGATCCAGGACGTGCTGCCCGCAGGTGTCGAGATCCTTGCGGTCTCGGCGACGGGTGGAGCGACCTGCAACGCCGGCGTGCCCGGCAAGGCGACGCTGCCGACGACGTGCTCCTTCGGGAACATGGCGCCGGCGACGACCCAGCAGATGGACATCAGCGCCCGGGTGCTGCCCGCGACGCGTGGCGTGATCCACAACGATGCCCGTGCGGTGAGCTCGACCTTCGACGACGACCGGTCGAACAACCTCGCCACGGTCCCGACGACCGTGACGGGCGTTGCCGACCTGTCGATCACGAAGACCGACTCGCCCGACCCGGTCGTCGCGGGGGAGAAGCTGACCTACACGATCACCGTCACCAACGGTGGGCCGTCGACGGCCGACGACGTGAAGATCAGCGACACGTTGCAGTCGGGCCTCACGTTCGTGTCTGGTGTGAACGGCAACGGCGTCGGCGTGTGTGCCCTCGTCCAGTCGAGCACGGTCGTGTGCGACCTCGGCACGATGCAGCCGGGTGCGGTCCAGGTCGTCTACCTGACCGCGGCGGTTGCGCCGTCCGTCCCCACGGGCACGGTCATCGGCAACACCGCAACGGTGAGCTCGGCGACGACCGACGACGACCCGTCGGACAACTCGGCGTCGACGACGACCAACGTGATCACCGAGGCGGAGATGTGGATCGACAAGCTCGCCACCATGCGGTCGGGGAACCCCTCGCCGATCATGGTGTTCGACCTCGTCGTCCACAACGACGCCGGTTGCGAGGCCGACGCGCAGTCGTCGCCCACGCCCAACTGCGGTGACGGCGGGCCGTCGGATGCGAAGAACGTCGTCGTGACCGACCGCCTGCCGCTCGACCCGAAGAAGTTCGTCGTCCAGTACGTCTCGCCGGCGTGTATCTACAACAAGGGGATCCACACCGTGACGTGCTCCTCGGCGAACATCCCGGCCGGTGCGGTCGCCCGCTTCGTCATCGAGGCGCAGATCGCCGGCAGCGTCGGGACGATCACCAACACCGCGTCCTTCACCAGCTCCACACCCGACCCGGTGACGTCGAACAACACCAACACCGCCACCTTCGTCATGAAGGGCGGCACCGGCAAGAGGTAACGCCGTACGCGACCGACGGCCCGCCGTCCGCTTCGAGGGATCGGAGCGGGGGCGGGCCGTCGTCGTACGGTTCGACGACAGACAGGAGCACACGCATGGGGAAGCACACGGCTCGGTGGTTCGGCGTCGCGGCGATCGTGTTGACGTTCGCCGCGTGCGACGCCGACGACGACGGCGAGGCGAACGTCGCATCGACGGGATCGTCGGCGGGCGACACGACCACGACCACGACGACGGAGGACGACGGCGCCGCCGCGCCAGCGCAAGTCACCACCACCGGCCAGGGATACCGCGGAACCGCGCCGGTCACCGCGAAGCCGAAGCCACCGGCGCCGACGACCACACAGGCCGCGATGGCAAACGCGAGCTCGAGCGGCGTCGCAAACGCCGACCGGCTCGTCGAGTTCGCGAAGGAAGACCTCGTACGCCGGTTCGGTCACGACAAGAGCGACATCCGGCTTCTCGACATGGAGTCGGTCACGTGGCCGAACGCCGCGCTCGGGTGCCCGCGCTACGGCAAGGAGTACGACGACGCCGACGTGCCCGGCTACCGCATCGAACTCCAGTGGAAGGACGTCGAGTACTCGTACCACGGCAGGGACGGGTCCGACCCCTTCCTCTGCGAGAAGCTGGACTGACCGGGTTCCGGACTTGCGCGTTTCAGCCGCGGTACTCGCGGTTGGTGTCGCGCAGACTGGCCCGACTGGGCCGGAGCAAGAACCCAGCTAGGTCGTACGCCGGGCGCGGCGGGGCTTGGATGCCGCGCCGTTCGACTCGAGACGAGGCACGCTCGCCTCGCCGACCGAGTAGCCGGCGGCGCCGTCGACGAGCCGCTTGACCTCGGCCCCGTCGATCGTCTCCTTCTCGAGCAAGGCTGCGGCGACCGCGTCCAGCCCCGCCTTGTGCTCGGCGAGCACCTTGAGAGCGCGCTCTTCCTCGGCCCGCAGGATCCGCTCGACCTCCTCGTCGATCTGGTGCTGCGTCGAGTCGGAGTAGTCGCGGGTGTGCATGAGGTCTTCGCCGAGGAACACCATCCCCTGTGAGCCCCACGCCATCGGCCCGATCTTGTCGGACATGCCCCACTCGCGGACCATCTTGCGGGCGAGCTCGGTGTTGCCGACGAGGTCGTTGTTCGCACCCGTCGACAGGTCGTTGTAGACGATGAGCTCGGCGGCGCGCCCGCCCATGCGGACGCACAACGAGTCCTCGATGTACACCCGCGGGTAGATGTGGCGCTCCTCCATCGGGAGCTGCTGGGTGACGCCGAGCGCCATGCCGGTCGGGAGGATCGTGACCTTGTGGACGGGGTCGGCGTGGGGGAGCACGTACGCCAGCACGGCATGCCCGCCCTCGTGATAGGCGACCCGCTCCTTCTCCTCGTCGGAGAGCGCCATCGTCTCGCGACGCTGACCCATGATCACGCGGTCGCGCGCCGCCTCGAAGTCGTCCATCGCGATCGAATCGCCGCCCCGGCGGACGGCGTGCAGGGCGGCCTCGTTGACGAGGTTGGCGAGGTCGGCACCGCTCATGCCCGGCGTGCCCCGCGCCACGAGCTCGAGGTCGACGTCCGGCCCGACCTTCTTGTCCTTGCAGTGCACCTGGAGGATCGGGAGGCGCTCCTCGAGGTCGGGGAGGGGGACGACGATCTGGCGGTCGAAGCGACCGGGGCGGAGCAGCGCGGGGTCGAGGATGTCCGGCCGGTTCGTGGCCGCCCTCATCACGACGCCTTCGGTGGTCTCGAAGCCGTCCATCTCGGACAGCATCTGGTTGAGCGTCTGCTCCCGCTCGTCGTGCCCGCCGCCGAGGCCGGCGCCGCGCTTGCGGCCGATCGAGTCGATCTCGTCGACGAAGATGATCGCCGGCGACTGCTTCTTCGCCGTCTGGAACAGGTCGCGAACGCGGGCCGCACCGACGCCGACGAACATCTCCAGGAAGTCCGAACCGGTGACGGAGATGAACGGCACGCCCGCCTCGCCCGCGACCGCCCGCGCCAGCAGCGACTTGCCGGTGCCGGGCGGGCCGACGAGGA
>DASVEG010000115.1:0-3178 GCA_036380695.1 Acidimicrobiales bacterium | reverse complement strand
GCACCTCCACGCGCACGGCGCGACCATGCGCGAGGGGCCACGACCGAACCGCGCGCTTCTCGCCGTGCTCGTCCCCCTGCTGGCGCTGACGCTCGTCGGCCTGCTGCTGTTGTGGCCGAACGCAGACCGCGCCGCGAGCCGCGTCGACCTCGACTTCGGGAGCGAGCTGGTCGACGGGACGGTCGAGCGTGTGCGGCGCGACGACTGCGCGGCGACCGCACCGGGCTCCGGCGTCCAGTGCCAGGTGGCGGAGGTGCGGCTCGAGGAGGGGCCGGACGAAGGCGACGTCTTCGACCTGGAGATCCAGGAGTCGCCGACGTCGGTCGATCTCGACGACGGCGACCGCATCGTGCTGAACCGCGTGACCGCCGAGGAGGTGCCGGAAGACCTGCGATACACGTTCGCGGACTATCAACGCACCACGCCGCTGATCGTCCTCGCGGTGCTGTTCGTGCTCGCGGTGGTGACGCTCGGCCGGTTCCAGGGCATCCGCTCGCTCGTCGGCCTGACCGTGAGCCTGCTCGTGCTCCTGCGGTTCGTGCTGCCGTCGATCCTCGACGGCAACGACGCCGTGGCCGTCGCGCTGGTCGGCAGCGCGCTGATCATGTTGGCCGCGCTGTACCTCGCGCACGGCTTCAACGAGCGCACGACGATCGCGGTGCTCGGCACGTTCGCGAGCCTGTTGCTCACGGGCCTGCTCGCCGTCGTCTTCGTCGGCGTCACTCAGATCACCGGGCTGGCCGACGAGGACGCCCGTATCCTCACCGTGGCCGCGCAGCAGATCGACGTCCGCGGGCTGTTGCTCGGCGGGATCATCATCGGCGCGCTCGGCGTGCTCGACGACGTCACGGTTACGCAGGTGTCGGCGGTAGCGGAGATCCACCGTGCCGACCCGCGCCTGACGTTCCGCGATCTCTACGGGCGCGCGTTACGGATCGGGCGCGACCACATCGCGTCGACCGTCAACACGCTCGTGCTCGCCTACGCCGGTGCGTCGTTGCCCCTGCTGGTGTTGTTCGTGCAAGCGGAGCGAGGGCTCGGCGACGTGCTCACCGGTGAGACCGTGGCAGCCGAGCTCGTGCGCACGCTCGTCGGGTCGATAGGGCTCGTCGCGTCCGTGCCGATCACGACGGCGCTCGCCGCCTTCGCGGCCAGCCGCGGGTTGTCCGAGGGCGACGTCACCGCCGCGGCGTAAGGGCCGTCCGGGTTGGGCCGCGCCGAAAGGTGCGGGATAACGTTCGCCCCCGATGACCACCGCCCAGATCGTGTTCGCGATCCCCTTCGCTGCGATCGCGCTGCTGATCGTCTTCTTCTCGTTGTACGTGGTGTCGTCGACGATCTGGGGCAACCGCTGGGTCCGGAGGAGCAAGTGAGCCCCGAATCGACCGTCTACCGGGGCAAGAGCGGCCAGTGGGCGTTCGTGCTCCACCGGATCACCGGGTTCCTGGTCTTCTTCTTCCTGCTGCTCCACGTCGTCGACGTGTCGCTGATCAACATCAGCACCGAGTTGTACGACGACGTGCACGCGCTCTACGGCAACGTGCTGTTCCGGTTGTTCGAGGTCGGCCTGCTCGGGGCGCTCGTGTACCACGCCTTCAACGGCGTGCGGATCGTGATGATCGACTTCTTCCCGGGGTCGATCCGCAACGAGAAGGTGATGTTCACCGTCGTGCTGTTCCTCAGCGTCGTGCTCACCGGCGTGGGCGGCTACGTGATCCTCAAGCCGTTCGTCGAGGGGACGCTGCTGTGACGAGCACCCAGCCGCGCCAGTTGCCGTCGGCGAACCGGCCCAAGTTCGAGCGCAGGCCGCGGATGAACTTCGAGACGTGGTCGTGGTACTTCATGCGCATCTCGGGCCTCGTGCTCGTGTTCATGGCCCTGCTGCACTTCGCGATCACCCACATCATCTACGACGTGGTCGAGACCGACGCCGCGTTCGTCACCGCGCGCTGGGACAACCCGCTGTGGCGCGCGTACGACTGGGTGCTCCTCGCCCTCGGTCTCTTCCACGGCATCAACGGGCTGCGGTGGATCATCGACGACTACGTGCGCACCCCCGCCAAGCGCGCCACGGTGAAAGCGCTCCTCTACTCCGTGACCGGCTTCCTCTTCTTCTACGGCACCCTGACCATCGTCACGTACGGCTAGTAGCGGCGCGGGTCAGGGCTCGCTCGGGGCAACCTGCGCGTCTCAGCCGCGGTACTCGCGGCTCATGTCGCGTGGAACGGACCGGCGGCGGCTCGGCGGACCCGGCCGCGCGTTTTCGTCGAACGCTCCTAGGGGTCGTTGCGTTCAGTCGCAACCCGTCGCCACCGCGAGAGCGCTGCAGACCGCGCGCATGCGGCCGTCGCTGGGCCGGCCCGGGCGGCCTAGTCAGGGGAGCAGGCGGCGCACGTGCCGAGGAGGGCGAAGTGGCCGGGCTGCAGGCGGAAGCCGTAGCCGTCGGCGACGGCGCGGGCGAGGCCTCGGAACAGGTCGTCGGGCACCTCGACCACCGCGCCGCACGTCTCGCACACGAGATGCCGGTGGAGGTCGTCGGCGAGGTGGTACACGGCGGGGCCGTGACCGAGGTGCACGTGCTCGACGACGTCGAGCGCGTCCAGGTCGTTGAGCGACCGATAGATCGTCGACCGGTGGATGTCGGGGTGCGACGCGTGCACCCGCTCGGCGAGGGCGTCGGCGGTCATGTGGCCCTGCGCGTCGACCAGCGCGGACAGCAGTGCGCGGCGGCAGGTCGTGATCCGCCCACCGCGCTCGCGGACCAGCGCGAGCAGCTCGTCGACCCGCTCGCCTCCCGCTCCCACGACGACCAGCGTACCGGTCCACCGACTAGTTGCGACCTGGTTGCAGGAGGGTGCAGCTAGCAGTACGGTGCGAACGTGCGGGTGGTGCTGACGATGCTCCTGCTTGGCGCGACGGTCGCGACCGCCACAGCTTGCGGCTCGCCGGCCGATGGCGACGACGCCGGGCCCCGTGGCCGCGAGCTGAGGATCGTCACCACGGTGTCGCCGATCACGAGCCTGGTGGCCAACGTGGTGGGCGATCGCGCGACCGTCACCGGCGTCGTGCCGGAGGGCACGAACTCGCACACGTTCGAGCCGCCGCCGAGCGTCGCGGAAGTGCTCAGCGAGGCCGACGTGATCTTCGTCAACGGGCTGCACCTCGAGGAGCCGACGCT
>DASVEG010000114.1:0-13441 GCA_036380695.1 Acidimicrobiales bacterium | reverse complement strand
AAGCGCAGCAAGAGCTGGCGTTCGCGGCGCTGCACGACCGCCTCACCCGTCTCCCCAACCGGCTCCTGCTGCTCGACCGCATCGGTCAAGCCGTCGACGCCGGCCGCGCCACGACGACGTCCATCGCCGTCGTGTACCTCGACCTCGACCACTTCAAGGTCGTCAACGAGTCGCTCGGCTACGACGTCGGCGACGCGCTGCTCGTCGCGGTCGGCAACGAGCTCAGCACCGTCGTCCGCCCTGGCGACACGGTGTCGCGCATCAGCGGTGACGGGTTCGCGATCTGCCTCCAAGGCCTGACGCCCGGCGACCCGGACGACGACCCGTGCACGATCGCGTCGGGCATGCTCCGCCGCCTGGCCGAGCTGCCCGACCTCGGCGGGGAGGCAATGTTCATCGGCGCGAGCGCGGGCGTCGCGATCAACGACGCGCACTCCGACGCCGAGCAGTTGCTGTCCGACGCCGAGGCCGCGATGTACCGCGCCAAGGAGCTCGGGCGCGGTCGCGTCGAGCTGTTCGACGCAGAAGCACGCGCGCGAGTCATCGGCCGCCTCGTCCTCCAGGGCGAGCTCCGCAACGCGTTGCACCGCGACGAGTTCCGCCTCTTCTTCCAGCCGCAAGTGCGCATCGCGACCGGCGAGATCGTCGGGTTCGAAGCGCTCCTGCGATGGGATCACCCCGAGCGCGGCCTGCTCGCCCCGGCGGCGTTCATCGACGTCGCTGAAGAGTCGGGCCTCATCGAGCCCATCGGGCGTTGGGTCCTCGAAGATGCGTGCCGGCAGGTCGCGGAGTGGCGCCAGCGCTTCGCGGAGACGCGCCTGCGCGTCTCGGTCAACCTGTCCGCGCGCCAGCTCGTCGACGACACGCTCCCCGACGTGGTCGCCCGCGTCCTCAACGACGCGGGCATCGATCCCACGGCCCTCTGCCTCGAGCTCACCGAGAGCATGCTGATGGAGGACGCCGAGCACGCCGTCGCCACGTTGCGGCGGCTGAAGGAGACCGGCGTCCGCCTCGCGATCGACGACTTCGGCACCGGCTACTCGTCGCTCGCC
The DNA here is from genome assembly GCA_036380695.1 of Acidimicrobiales bacterium. GTDB lineage: Bacteria > Actinomycetota > Acidimicrobiia > Acidimicrobiales > CADCTF01 > DASVEG01. The sequence continues at coordinate 12,389 of DASVEG010000114.1, read as the reverse complement.
TACCTCAAGCGGTTCCCGATCGACGAGCTCAAGGTCGACCGCTCGTTCGTCGCCGGGCTCGGCCGCGACCCCGAGGACTTCGTGATCGTGTCGGCCGTCGCGAACCTCGCGACGAGCCTCGGCGTCGAGATGGTGGCCGAGGGCGTCGAGAACGTGCGCCACCTCACCGAGCTCGAGTCGCTGGGCTGCCCGCTCGCGCAGGGATACCTCTGGAGCCCGCCCGTGCCCGCGGCTGCGGTGCCGGCGTTGCTCGCACGACCCGTCGTCCGTCCCTCGCACGGCCCGTCGACACCCGACGACTCGCCTGGCACCGCGAGCAATGCCCGCGCTCAAGCCCACCAGGCGATCGACGTGGTGTCGCTCCTCGCCCACGAGTTGCGCGCGCCGCTGACCGTGATCCGCGGCTACGCGGAGACGATGAGCGCGCACCTCGACGGTTCGTCGCCAACCGTGGGTCGCGCGTGCGCGGCGATCGCACGCAACGTCACCCACCTCGACGACCTCGTCGCCACGCTCACCGACGTCAACGCGCTCGAGACGGGCACGCTGCCCCTGCACCGGCGGCCGACCGACGTCACCCACGTCGTGAGGACGCTGCTCGGCGATCACGGCGGGCTCTTCGTCGACAACCCGGTGACCGTCGAGGCGACGAGCGAGGACACCGAGGCGTACGTGGACGAGTCGCGCGTCCACCAGATCCTGCTCAACCTGTTGACGAACGCGGCCAAGTTCAGCCCCGCGGGCGAACGCATCGCCGTCGTCGTCGGCAACGACGCGAGCGGCGAGGGCCTGGAGGTGCGCGTCGTCGACAACGGCCCTGGCGTCGCTCCCGAGCTGTCCCGCGAGATCTTCCGCAAGTTCTTCCGCGCGGACCGGGCGAACAAGGGCACCGGCCTCGGTCTCTACGTCGCGCGCAGCCTCGCCCGCGCCCACGGCGGCGAGCTGTCGTGCCGCCAGGCACCAGCCGGTGGCGCCGAGTTCGTGCTCACGCTCCCCCGCGTGCGCCGCGCCTCGGGGTCACACCTCGCCGCGCCCGCACCCGACGTCGCTCCGACTTCCACCGTCGACGTCGAGAACGTCCGGGTCCCCGAGCCCGATTTCGCCGACGACGCGCCGCACGGCAACCCCGCGCTCGCGGCGACGTTGTCGACCGCGTACGCCGCACTCGACGAGGCAGAGACCCCGGAACAGGCCGTCGGCGCGGTGATCACGCTCCTGCGCGACCTCGGCGGCGGAACCGTCGTCGCCAGGGACGCGGATGCCACCGCCCTGCCCTACGAGGTGTCGTGCGGCATCGGTGAGGCGACGCTCGCGTCCGCGCCGCCAGGGTCCGAGCAGCGGGCGACCATCGAGCGCGTGCTGCCGCAATTCCTCGAGACGGCGACCGCCACGGTGCTCCGTACGTCGGCGACCGACCATGGCCCCGACCCGCGCGTCGACCCCGTTACGGGCTTTGCCGGGCGCAGGCTCGCGGCCCGCGCCATCGGCCGGCTGCGCGAGGGATCCGGTGTCGCGCTCGTGGGTGCCGACGACGACGACGGACTGCGGGCACTCGCCCGGCTCGTACGCGCGATCGTGCCTCGGCACGCGTGGGTCGGACGCTTCGGCGACGACCGCATCGCGATCCTCTTCCCCGTCGGTCCGGAGACCGCTCCCGCGGAGACGGCGGCGCTGCTCCGCGAGGCGTGGGCGCACCGGTACCCGTCGGCTCCCGCCCTCGACGCGGGGACGGCGGTCGTCGGACGGCGCGGCACCGAGGTCGCCCTCGTCGCGGCAGACGCCGCGTCACGGCGCGGCGAGCTCGCGGTCAGCTGATCAGGGCGGCGAACGTCAGCTCGCGGCGGGCGCGAACACGGTGAGCTCTCCGCGGCGACGCGCCGCGGCTTGATCGACGAGCAACGTCTCGACGTCCGCCGCGGCGAGCGGCCTCGCGAACCGGAAGCCCTGGCCGAGGTCGCAGTCGAGCGCTCGGAGTTGTTCGAGTTCCTCGTCGAGCTCGATCCCCTCGGCCACCGTCTCCAGGTGGAGGATGTGGCCGAGCTCCACGATCGTCCGCACGATGCCGACCTTCTGTGGCTCGTTCGGTACGCCGCTCACGAACGACCGGTCGATCTTCAAGATGTCGATGGGGAACGAGCACAGGTAGCTCATCGACGAATACCCCGTGCCGAAGTCGTCGATCGCGAGCCGCACGCCGAGCGTCTTGAGCTCGTGGAGCCGGGCCGCCATCGCCTCGGCGTCGCTCATCACCGCGGTCTCGGTGATCTCGAGGATCACGTTGCCGGGGTTGGCGCCCGTCTCGGCGAGGATTCGGGCGAACGCGGCGACGAGGCCGTCGTCCTGGAGCTGGCGGGCCGACACGTTCACGCTGATGGTCTCCGGCGCGTCCTGGCCGAACTGGTGCTTCCACTGCACGGTCTGCCTGCACGCCTCTTCGAGCACCCACTCGCCGAGCGGGCCGATGAGCCCGGTGTCCTCGGCGACACCGATGAACATCACCGGCGGGACGAGGCCACGCTCGGGCGAATTCCAGCGAACGAGCGCCTCCATGCCGGAGATGCGGCCCGTCGCGAGCGCGACGGTCGGCTGGTAGTGCAGCACGAACTCCTGCCGCGCGACCGCCCTGCGCAGGTCGCCCTCGAGGTCGATCCGGTCGAGCATCGCGCGGTGCATGCTCGGCTTGAACAGCTCCGCGCGCCCGCGCCCCCTGCCCTTGGCCGTGTACATGGCGACGTCCGCGTTGCGGAGGATGTCGTCCGCGGTGACGACCGTCTCGCCATCCGCGATCGCGATGCCGAGGCTCGCGTTCGTCACGACCTCCTTGCCGTCGACGACGAACGGCGCCCGCATGGCGCGCAGCACGCGGTCGGCGACATACGTCGCGTCCGCGGGGCCGACGAGGTCTTCGAGCAGCACGGCGAACTCGTCGCCGCCGAGCCGGCTGGCGGTGTCCGCCGGACGCAGCAGCCCGCGCACGCGGTCGGCGACCGCGGCGAGGAGGCGGTCGCCGAACCCGTGGCCGAGGCTGTCGTTCACGTTCTTGAACGCGTCGAGGTCGAACAGGAGGACGGCGAGCGGCCTCCGCTGCCTGCGCTGCCGGTGCAGCGCATGCTCGATCCGGTCGCGGAACAGCGCGCGGTTGGCGAGGCCGGTGAGCGAGTCGTGGAACGCCTGGTGCGCCAGTTCCTCCTCGAGCAGCTTGCGCTCGGTGACGTCACGGGTGTTGAGGATGAACCCGTCCACCAGCGGGTCGTCGAGCCTTGCGCTGACCGCCGTCTCCGTGTACCGCCACGACCCGTCGGCGTGCCGCACCCGGCACTCGAGGCGGTCGGTCGCGTCGGGTTCGGCCGCGGCGCGCAAGAGGGCCTTCTGCACGGGCCGCAAATCGTCGGGGTGGACGAGCAGGCTCAGATCGGTGCCGACCAGGACGCCTTCGGTGTAGCCGAACACGCGTGTCACCGACGGTGTCTGGAACCGGATGCGCCCACCCGCGTCGCACACGGTGATGACGTCCGATGAGTTCTGCACGAGGGCCTGAAAGGCCTCGGCGTGGCCGGCGCTGCCGCGGAAGGACGCTCGCGAACGCGCCATACCCGCGTGCCGCCGAAACGTCATGAATCCGCTATCGACCACGCTGCGTGGGCGGTGAATAGGTCGTTCGGGCCATTCCCCGCATCCTCACGCGGCCCAACAACCGCTCAACTCGCGAGCAACGGGCCATCCCGCGCGACCTCAGCGAACGGTCAGCACGGAGTGCAAGCCGGCGATCTCGAACACCCGCCGCGCCTGGCTCGACGGGTTGGCGACCACCAGGCCGGTGTCCTCCCGCCGCAACCGCTTGTGGGCGGCGACGAGCACGCTCAACCCCGACGAGTCGATGAACGTGACGTCACCGATGTCGACGACGATCTCGTCGAGCACCTGCTGCTCGGCCTCGACGCGGCGCACGTACTCGTCGAGCGTCGGCGCCGTCGCAGCGTCGAGCTCGCCGGTGACACGGAGGACGGCAACGCCGCCGTCGATCGCGGTCAGAACGCGGAAGTCGTCCAATGCCCTTCTCCGAGTACGAGTGTGTCTCGGCTGGACGTCTCAACCGCTGGTGGCACCTTACCGGTGGCGCGAGCCCGCGGTGAGCACGACGTCCTCGGCCACGAGGCGCAGCCTCCGGTTCGCCCGTTGCGACGTGTGCCGGAGCAGCGCGAACGCGGTGTCGGGGTCGCAGCCCTCACGCTCCATGAGCACGCCCTTGGCCTGCTCGATCACCACGCGACTGTCGAGCGCCTGTTGGAGCTGGTCGGCGCGTTCCCGACACTGCTCGTGCGCCTTCACGTTCGCGACCGTGACCGCGGCCTGCGCGGCGAGCAGCCGGGCCGACTCGCGTGTCGCGTCGCTGAACGCGTCCGGATGCGTCGAGTACATGTTCAACGACCCGACCACGTCGGTGCCGACGACGAGCGGGGCGCTCGTCGCCGTCCGGACACCGATCTCGGCCATCGGCGCCGCGAGCGACGGCCACCGCGCGTCGGCCGTGAGGTCGTGGGAGTGCACGAGCTCGCCGGTCGCGAGCGCGTCGATGCAGGGCCCCGCGCCGTGCTCGAGCTGGCAGTCGTCGGCGGGGCGCGCGTGCTCGCCGGTGAAGGTCGCGATGCCGAGCTGCCCGCCCCGCCGGACGACGACGCTCGCCCCGCCGTCAACGGCGATGCAGCGGCACGTGATGGCGCTGACGCGCTGGAGCGCCGTCGCGACCGTCTCCTCGGTCAGGAGGAGGGCGCCGAGGCCTCGAAGGCCGACGTCGAGATCGATGAGGTCACCGCCCGTCATGGTTGGGCGTTTTCCCCGTTCATCGAGCAGGTGTAAACCGCCGTTCAGCGGGCGAGTACCGCTCAACGCCACTCTGCGACTCTGGCCACCGAGCCGGTCGCGGCGTCGATCTGCAGTTGGTAGTCCCCGCGAGTCGTGACCTCGATCGCCCGGACCGAGTCTCCGTGAGGAATGAGCTGGTCGATCGTCCCGAAGCCGTCGGAAGCGCCGGATCGCCATACTTCCGACCCCGCGATGTCGAAGCACACCAGGTTCTTCACTCCCATCTCGGACTCCTCGACGACGAGGAGGCGGTCGGGGCTGCTCAAGTGAAACGAAGAGCGAATCGGTGCTTCGTAGCTGCGGCGTCGGCCGGGAACGGCAGGCGGTCGCCAGAAACCACAAAGGTCATAACGGCCTCGACGGTCGATCGCTGACCACGACCTTGATGAGCGGAGAGGGAGGGATTCGAACCCTCGGACCCCTTTGGAGGGTCACCTCATTAGCAGTGAGGCCGATTCGGCCACTCTCGCACCTCTCCCGAAGGCGTTCAGCGTACCTGTTCGGTGCGATGGCGGAGGGGGTGGGATTCGAACCCACGGGGCTCTCGCCCGACCGCTTTCAAGGCGGTTCGATTCGGCCGCTCTCGCACCCCTCCGTGCTCGGGCCAGCGTACCGCCGCGGTCTACGGCCGGACCTGGCTCCGGAGGGTGCCGACCCACGCGTCGGCGTCGCGCCAACGCTGCTCGACGTCGGCGCGGATCGCGCCGGAGTCGTCGCCCGCCGCGGGGTACGAGCCGAGGAACTTCACGTCGCCCACGTCGGCCTTCAGGTTCCTGAGGCAGTCGGCCACGATCTCGTCCGCCACGTGCCCCTCGAACTCGACCAGGAAGCAGTAGTCGCCCAGCGACTTCTTCGTCGGGCGGCTCTCGAACCGGGTCAGGTTGATCTCCCTCGCCGCGAACTGCGCGGCGATGATGTGGAGGTTGCCCGGGCGGTCGGCGGCCTGGAACAGGACGATCGTGGTCTTGTCGTGCCCGCTCGGCGCCGGTATCCCCTCGTTGGCAACGAGCACGAAGCGGGTGGAGTTGTCCTCGTGATCCTCCACGCCGGCGGCGAGCACCTCGAGGCCGTAGAGCTTGGCGGCGAGCGCCGTCCCGAGCGCGGCGGTCGCCTCGGGCCGCTCCTCACCGACCAGGCGCACGGCTTCGGCCGTCGAGTTCGCAGCGACGAGCTCGACTGCGGGCAGGCGCTCCGCGAAGAACGAGCGGCACTGTTCCATCGCATCGGGGAACGACACGACGCGGCGGACGTCGGCGAGGGCGACGCCCGGTGGGGCGACGAGGTTCTGCGAGATCGGGAGCACGACGTCGCGTTGGATGAGCAGGTCGACGTCGAAGATGAGCTGGTCGACCACCGAACGCACCGAGCCCTCTATCGAGTTCTCGAAGCCGACGAACCCGAGGTCGACCGTGCCGTCCTGAGTCGCGGCGAGGACGTCGGCATGCGACGTCATCGCGACGAGCTCACCCTCGGCGAGATCGGCCTGCGTCAGCAAGGCTTCCTCGCCGAACGTTCCCGGCGGGCCGAGGAAGGCGATGCGTGTCATGGCGCACGCGAGACTACGGCCAACGCCCATGGACGAGCCCACCCTCCGCCAGTTGCTCGACGACGTGCAGTCCGGCCGCCTCGCGCCCGACGACGCCGTTTCGCGCCTCCGTCGCCTCCCGTTCGCCGACCTCGGGTTCGCCCGCGTCGATCACCACCGCGCGCTGCGGCAAGGTGCGGCGGAAGCCGTCTACGGCCCGGGGAAGACGCCGGAGCAGTGCGCCGCGATCGTCGAGGAGCTGCTCTCCGCTCCCGGTGGCACACCCGTCCTGCTCACGAGGGCCGACGACGCGCAGGCCGGCGCCGCGCAGGCGCGGAACCCCGGCGGCGAGCGGGTCGGGCGCACGGTGGTGTGGCGACCCGGCGCGGAGCGCACCTCACGGGTGCTCGTGCTGACCGCGGGCACGGCCGACCTGCCCGTCGCAGAGGAATGCGCCGCGACCCTGACCGCGTTCGGGTTCCGGCCCCAGCTCATAGCCGACTGCGGCGTCGCCGGCGTGCACCGGCTACTGGCGACCGCGGACGACCTCGCGGCCGCGGACGCCGTCGTCGTCATCGCGGGGATGGAGGGCGCGCTGGCGAGCCTCGTCGGCGGCATCACCGGAGCGCCGGTCGTCGCCGTCCCGACGTCGACCGGTTACGGCGCGGCGTTCGAGGGCGTCACCGCGTTGCTCGCGATGCTCGCGTCCTGCGCGGCGGGGCTCACCGTCGTCGGCATCGACAACGGATTCGGCGCCGCGTGCGCCGTCGCCCGCATGCTGCCGTGACGACCGCGGCGTGGTTCCACTGCTTCGCGGGCATCGCCGGCGACATGACGCTCGCGTCGCTGATCGACGCGGGCGCCGACCTCGACGAAGTCCGGTCGATGCTGCAACGGCTCCCGGTCGGCGGCTGGGAGCTCGAGACGGGCACGGCGACGCGGTCGGGCATCGGGGCCACGACGGTGAAGGTTCGCGCGCACGAGACGGGCATCGTCCGCACCCACGCGCACATCGCCGCGCTCGTCGAGGAGGCCCGGCTCCCCGACCGCGTGCGCGACCGGAGCATCGCGGTGTTCGCCGCGCTGGCCGAAGCCGAGGGCAAGATCCACCGCCGCCCGGCGTCGCAGGTGCACTTCCACGAGGTCGGGGGCGTGGACGCGATCGTCGACGTCGTCGGGAGCTGCGCCGCGCTCGAGACGCTCGACGTCGGCGTCATCTACGCGTCGGCCGTCGCCACCGGCACCGGCACGGTCCGGACGCAGCACGGCGTCCTGCCCAACCCTGCGCCCGCGGTGGTCGAGCTGTTGCGCGGCGCGCCCACGTACGGCCGCGACGTCAACCTCGAGCTCACGACGCCGACCGGCGCGGCGCTTCTCGCAGCGACCGTGACGGGATGGGGCCCGATGCCGGCGATGTCGATCGACGTCACGGGGTTCGGCGCGGGCTCGCGGGAGATCCCCGACCTGCCGAACCTCGTCCAGGTCGTCGTCGGAGCCGTTGACGACGAGTCGCGGCCCGGCACCCGCGGGCAACCCGTCGTGTTGCTCGAGACGAACGTCGACGACGCGACGGGCGAGACGCTCGCCCACGCGGTCGCCGCACTGCTCGACGCGGGAGCGCACGACGCGTGGATCACGCCGATCGTGATGAAGAAGGGGCGGCCCGCGTACACCGTGAGCGCGCTGGCCGACCCTGCGCTCGCGGGGCAGGTGGCCACCGTGCTGACGAAGGAAACGGGGTCGTTCGGCGTGCGAGGGTCGACGCTCGACCGGTGGCCTTCCGCGAGGGACATCGACGAGGTCGACGTCGCCGGTCTACCGGTGCGGATCAAGGTGGGCCCCGGCCGGGCGAAGGCCGAGCACGACGACGCGGCCAAGGTCGCGAAGCTCACGGGCCTGCCCGTGCGCGAGGTCACCACCCGCGCCGAGGCCGCGTGGCTCGGCCGCCGCGACCGCCCCGCCCCCGAAGACCCTCCCGACGGCGAACCCGCCTGACGCCCCGACGGTCAGCGGACGACGTAGGTGAGGGTGACGGCGTTGTCGGCCACCCGTTCCTCGCCGTTGACGGGGACGGTCTTCACCTGCAGCGTCATCCCCGGCCCGGCCGCGGGTTGCAGGGTCAGGCCGACGCTCTGCCGCTGCCCGGGGGCGAGATCGACGAACTGGCGCGCGGTGTCCATACCGCCCTCGGTCGTCACCACCGCCTCCACCGCGACGCGTCGCTCCGGCGCGTTGCCCGCGTTGGCGACGACCACGTCGAGGCGGAGCGACCGCGTCTTCGGGAGCACCTGCGCGCCCGAGGGGTCGGCGCCGACGGGCGACGGCGTGGGCGTCACGGTGACGACGGCGACGTCGTGCACCGGCACCGCCGACGCGCTCGCGCGCGCCGTCGCCACCAGCGCCGCCATCTCGGGGCGCTCCCACCGTGTCGCGTCGGGCACCCAGGTCGACGCCGGCATCGTCCGCCGCGCCGTCGGGGGCAACGCCTCGAGGAAGAGCTGGTACGCCCGGTCGGACACCACCAGGTCGCGCCCCGCGGTCTCGAGCGTGGCCGTCGACTCGTCCGCCGGCGTCGACGGGTCGGCGGTGAGCGCCCGGCGCATGCCGTCGAGCGCGGAGTGCCTCGTCGACAGCACGGTCACGAGCAGCCCGTGCGCGACGTCGAGGTCGCTTGGTGCCGACAGCTCGCGCACCTCTTCGACCAACGCCTTTCCCTCACGCACGAGCCGTTCGAGCGTCCGCCGCAACGCGGGCGACTCGAGCGTCGCGACGTTGGCGCGGACGTCGTCGACCGCTGCGGCCTGGCGCGTGGAACGGTCGACCGCCGGCCGAACCTGATCGGCGTAGGTGACCGCCGCGTCCGGACCGCGCCGGCTCGTCGTGACGATCGAGTTGACGGCAACCACGAGCGCGCTGAGGACGACCGCGGCGAAGACCATCCGCGGGAACCGTCGGGGAGGCCGGCGGCCGACGTCGACAGGGCGCCGCGCGATCACAGCGGGAACTCTGTCAGGTCACGGGCAGGCGCGACATCCACGGGCGGCGGTGCAGGTACGAGTCCTCCAGCCGCCAGTCGGTGCGGATGCCGAACGTGTCGAACCATCCGAGCTCGCCGAGCCGGTGGAGATCGCTGCCCTCGCTCGTCGACCCGACGTAGGGATCGACGACGACGTCGGCTGGCGCGTCGTAGCGCGTCACGGCGGGCGGCTCCGGCTGGTACTCGCGAAACGTCCGGAACGCGGCCTCGATGCTGTTGGTGGCGCCGTGGCGCGTCGTGAGGTACGGCCCCAGGTTCCAGTTGTCGGTGACGAACTTGATGATCGACGAGTGCTCGTAGATGGTGTGGTCGACGCGGTTGCCTCGCCCTGGTCGGCGGGTCGTCCACGGGCTCACGATCGACGTCGGGACGCGGAACCCGAGCTGGCCGAAGTCGTTGTCGTCGCCGAACGAGGTGGCGCGGTCATCGGCGAGCCGCGGCGGTGCGACGTGGTCCCAGAAGCCGCCCCACTCGTCGTAGGTGACGACCATGGCGCCGTCGCGGTAGTTCGGCGACGTCGTGAACGCCTCGAGCAGGTCGGACAAGAACTCCTGGCCGAGGCGCAGGTCGGCGTGCGGGTGGTCGTCGTTCGCCACGCCCTGCGGCTCGGAGAACCACGGGTCGATGAACGACACGGCCGGAAGCTGGCCCGCGGCCGCAGCCGCGTAGAACTCGCTGATGTGGCGCGCGTGCCGGATGTGGCGCTCGCCCCAGAACAGGATCTCGGGGACGTTGGCGAAGTAGTAGGCGCACGAGAGCTCGGCCGCCTCCATCTGCGACCAGATGGTCGGCCAGTCCCACCCGTGCATCCAGCGGGGGTCGCCCGTCTCCGGCGGCAGCGTGTTGTTCTTCCAGCCGCCCGATTGTGCCGAGTGGAGGTAGTACCGGTTGGGCTGCGTCGGCCCGAGGACGGAGCAGAACCAGCGGTCGTACGCCTGCCACTCGCGCGTCATGCGGGCCCACACCGGCACGTCGTCGGGCTGGTAGTAGCTGATCGCGAACTCGTCGTTGCCCGCGCGCAACCACCCGTCGCACGCGCCGAGGTTCCACTCCTCGCGCCCGCCGCCCCACCCGTGCGCAGGGTCGGGATGACCGCGGCCGTGGAAGTCGCCGCGACCGTTCGCTCCCCAATCGGACGTCGGAACCGCGAGACCGGTCGAGGGCGAGACGAACGACGCCTGCTGCCTGCCGTCGAACCCGTCGTTCTCCTGCGCATACCAGCCGAGGTAGTGGTCGACCGACCGGTTCTCCATCATCACGACGACGAGGTGCTTGACCGGCGTCTTCGACGGTGGGTCGAGCGCGGTGCGCAGCGACGGCAGCGCGACGTTGGCGAACGACTCGGCCCGGGCGGCGCTCGCGCCGACGGCGGCGGCACCCGCTCCGGCGAGGGCACCCTTCAAGAACGTGCGGCGATCCACCTTGGAGTGTTGGCCACGCGCGCCCCAGGTTCCTCCCGAGCCGGGCCGACTACGCGGGGAACGGGATGATCTTGCGGTCCTCGGCGCCGTCGCCCCGGCGGAGGAGGTGCTCGACGTACGTCGCGTCGCGAGGTGGCGAGAAGTAGAAGCCCTGGCCCATGTCGCAGCCGAAGCCGCGCAGCAACTCCGCCTGCTCCCTGCGTTCGATGCCCTCCGCGATCACCTTCATGCCGACGGTCTTCCCGAGCCCAACGATCGCCTCCGCGAACGCCGTCTCGCGCTCCGTGCGCCCGAGACCGTCGGTGAACGGCTTCGCGAGCTTGAGGATGTCGATGGGCAGCTCGGCGAGGAAACTCAGCGACGAGTAGCCGGTGCCGAAGTCGTCCATCGCCAGCCGCAACCCGAGCGACTTGACCTGCATCAGCTTGGCGACGCTCGTGCCCGTGTCCTCCATCAGCACACTCTCGGTGATCTCGAGGATGAGGCTCTCCGGGCTGACGCCAGACTCGGCGAAGAGTTGCAGCGTCTCGCCCACGAACGACGGCTGCTGCAGCTGCCGCGACGACAGGTTCACCGTGATGGCGAGGTCGGCGTGCTCGGGGTAGCGCTGCTGCCAGTCCCTCGCCTGCTGGCACGCCTTGGCGAGCACGAGGCGGCCGATCGGGAGGATGAGGTCGGTCTCCTCGGCCAGCGGGATGAAGTCGCCGGGGTTGACGACGCCGCGCCGCGGGTGGTGCCAGCGCACGAGCACCTCGAAGCCCAGCACCCGCTGCGTCGCCAGCGACACGATCGGCTGGTAGTGCAGTACGAACTCGTCGCGATCAACGGCGCGCTGCAAGTCGGCCATGAGCTCGTGGCGTTCGATCACCGCGACGTGCATGTCGGGCGAGAAGACCTCGCAGCGGTTCTTGCCCGCTTGCTTGGCGGTGAACATCGCGACGTCGGCGTTTCGGATCAGCTCGTCGGCCCGCGCGCCCGAGTCGCCCATGGCGACGCCCGCGGTTGCGCGCAGGCCGTGTTCCTCGTCGTCGATCTGGATCGGCCGCCGGATCGCGGCCAGCACCGCCTCGGCGACGCCGCGCGCGCCTCGGGCGTCCGGGCAGTCGAGCAGCACCGCGAACTCGTCGCCCGACAACCGCGCCACGGTGTCCTCCGGCCCCACGGCGGAGGAGATGCGACGCGCCACCTCGATCAGCAAGCGGTCGCCGACCGAATGGCCGCGGCTGTCGTTGACGACCTTGAAGTCGTCGAGATCGAAGAAGAGCACCCCGAGGTGCTCGGGGTCGGCCGCCGAGAAGTCGAGCGCGAGCTCGACGCGCTCGATGAACCGAGCCCGGTTCGGCAAGCCCGTTAACGGGTCGTGGTACGCCTGGTGGCGGAGCTGCGCCTCGAGGTCGCGCAGCTGCTGCAGCGACTGCTCCAGGGTGCCGCTCTCGAGGACCGTACCGAGGTTGCGGGCCAGCGGCTCAAACAGCTCGAGGTCGGAGCGGTCGAAGTGGTCGACCTCGCCGACGCGGTTGCCGACGAGGATCGTGCCGACGAC
>DASVEG010000113.1:0-11404 GCA_036380695.1 Acidimicrobiales bacterium | reverse complement strand
CGAGCCGGGTCGTGAGTTCACGTTCGACGTGTCGAGCGTGTTCGGCCTCCCCGTCGCGCGATGGTCGTACCGCTTCGAGCCGACGCTCGACGGCGCCGCAACCGTCGTGACCGAGTCGTGGCAGGACCGCCGCGGCGCAGTCATCAAGGTGCTCGGGAGCGTTGCGTCCGGCGTCAGCGAGCGCGGCGACCACAACCGCGCGGGCATGGAGGAGACGCTGGCGCGCATCAAGGCTGCGATCGACGGAGGTCGAGCCGGCGAAGGAGCTGGGCGTTGAGCGCCACGACGATCGTCGAGACGCTCATCAGCAGGGCGCCGATCGCGGGCGGGAGGGTGAAGCCTGCCCACGCGAGCGCACCCCCGGCCAGCGGGATCGCCACGATGTTGTACCCGGCCGCCCACACGAGGTTCTGCAGCATCTTCCGGTAGCTCGCCTTCGACAGGCGGATCACGCCGAGCACGCCGCGAGGGTCGGACGAGGCGAGGATCACCCCGGCCGACTCGATGGCGACGTCGGTGCCTGCCCCGATCGCGAGGCCGACGTCGGCACGCGCGAGGGCCGGGGCGTCGTTCACGCCGTCGCCGACCATCGCCACCTTCAGCCCGCGCGCCTGCAGCTCCGCGACCTTTGCGTCCTTGTCCTCGGGCAGCACCTCGGCCATCACCTCGTCGACGCCGAGGTCGCGGCCAACGGCGTCGGCGACCTCACGGGCGTCGCCCGTGATCATCACGACGCGCACGCCGGTGCGGCGAAGCTCGTCGACCGCGGCGCGTGCCTCCGGCCGGACCTCGTCCTCCAACGCGAACGCGGCGAGCACGTCCGCTTCGTCGCCGACGAGGTAGAGGACGGTCGCCCCGCGCGAACGCCACGCGTTCGCGGCGTCGGTGATCTCGGCGGGTTCCGTCGCGCCGCGCTCGCGCAGGAGGTTCGGCCCGCCCACCGCGAACGCGCGGCCGTCGACGACGGCCTCGACGCCGCGACCGGTCAGCGAACGGAACTCGGTCGCGGTCGCAATGTCGCCGTGGTCGCGGGCCGCGCGCACGATCGCACGCGCCAGCGGATGCTCGGAGTCGGACTCGACGGCGCCGGCGACACGCCACGCGCCGGCTTCGTCCGCGCCAGTCGCCGTCGCCATGCCGACGACGGCGTGCTCGCCCTTCGTCAGGGTGCCCGTCTTGTCGAACAGCACCGCGTCGATCGTGCGCATGCGCTCGAGCGCCAGGCGATCCTTGACGAGGATGCCCGCCCTCGCCGCGATGGCCGAGGACAGCGAGGTCACGAGCGGGATGGCGAGCCCGAGGGCGTGCGGGCAGCTGATCACGAGCACGCCGACCGTCAGCAGGACGGCGGTGTCGAGGTCGCCCGCTGCGGCCCATGCCACGAACGTGACGACACCGGCGACGGTCGCGACGTAGAACAGCACCGCCGCGGCGCGGTCGGCGAGCGCCTGGGCCCGCGACTTCGATGTCTGCGCATCGGCCACGAGGCGCTGGATCCCGGCGAGCGCCGTGTCCTCGCCCACCGCGTCGACCCGGACGCGAATCGAAGAGTCCGTCGACACCGTGCCGGCGACCACGCGTTCGCCGACCGACTTGGCGACGGGACGCGACTCGCCCGTGATCATCGACTCGTCGAGCTCGGCCGAGCCCTCGACGATCTCACCGTCGGCCGGCACGCGAGCGCCGGAGCGGACGAGCACGACGTCGCCCGCCGCGAGCTCGTCGATGCTCACGGTCGAGAGCGAGCCGTCGCCGGCCACGCGCTCCGCTTCGTCCGGCAGGAGCGCTGCGAGCGCTGCGAGCGCGTCCTGCGCCTGGCCGAGCGCCTTCATCTCCTGCCAGTGGCCGAGGAGCATGATCGTGATCAGCGCCGCGAGCTCCCACCAGAACTCCATCTCGAACCAGTCGAACGTGTTGGCCATCGAGGCGGCGAACGCCACGGTGATGGCCATCGAGATGAGCAGCATCATCCCGGGCCGGCGCTCGCGTGCCTCGGCGACACCGCCGGCGAGGAACGGCCACCCCGCCCACAGGTACACGAACGAGCCCAGGACGGGGCCGACCAGCTCCATCCCCCGGAAGTCGAGGTCGTAGCCGAACCAGTCCATGACCATGTGCGACGTCGCGACGATCGGCGCCGTCAGCAGCAGGCTCCACCAGAACCGCCTGCGGAACATCCCCACGTGGTCCCCGTGACCGCCGTGGTCCCCGTGACCGCCGTGGCCCGTGTGGTGGTCGTCGGCCGGCGCGTGCTCCTCGTGCTGGTGGCCGTGGTCGTCGTGCTGGTGGTGGTCCGTGGCCGTCATCATGGTTCCGAGTATACCCCTAGGGGGTATGTTGGCAAGTACCTAACGCAGGAACCTGAACAGACGGACGCCGCGCTCGAAGGGCTGCGGCTCGCCGACGAACCGCGCCGCGCCGACCCCGAACATCCTGTTCCCGGGCACCACCACCTCGACCGACTCGAACCCTGCACCTTCGAGCCAGCCGACGACGTCGCCGATGATCTCGGGCGGTTCCGGCGCTCTCGTCCACACGACCCACGCACCAGGGGCGCACAGGCAAGGGAGCAACTCGATCGTGCGCTGGATGTCGGCGCGCTCGATGTTGCCGAAGATGCCGCACGCGACGACGAGGTCGACCGGCACCGCGGTCTCGTAGGCGTCGCTGACGCCGGCGTCGCCCTGCACGACCGCGAGCCCCTGGCACCCAGCCGCTTCGATGCGGCGGCGCGCATCTCGAACCAACGCCTCGTCGACCTCGACGAGCAGGCCTCGCATGTCGCCGCCGCGCCGGTGGCGGCCCGCAACGGTGACGACGTCGCGCCCTTGTCCCGCGCACATGCTCACGACGCGCACCGGCCCCGGCGGCAATTCGTCGAGGGCGCGGGAGATGAGGTCCTGGACGACGAGGAGGCGGAGGTGCAGGCCAGACCCCGGACGGTCGTAGGAGTCGTGCCAGGCGCCGTAGTCGCGCGTACCCACGGTCAGCCGGCGACGCGCAGGCGGTAGAGGTCGCGAAGCACGCCGATCTCCGCACAGTGATGCGTGGCTTCCAAGAACGCGAACGTCGCCGCCGCCCACGCGGGTCGGGGATCGTCGCCGTCGCTGTCCGCCGGGCTCCGCAGCACCTCGTCGTCGATCTCGCGCAACGTCCCGTCGATCCTCGCCACGAGGTCCGCGAGCAACGCCACCGCGTCGGCAGCGTGGCCAGGAACCTCGATGTCGTTCCAGTCCTGCTCACCCGTCCGCATGGCGCGGCCGAAGAAGTAGTCGTTCATGCAGTCGTAGCCGTGCATGAGTCGCCAGCCGATCGTCGTGAACGGCGGGGGCGACGGCGGGTTCCACGAGTTCTCGACGACCCACTCGCCCTTCCCCCAGACGAGCGGCGCCGTCGCCTCGCTGCGGCGGCGCACGCCCCAGCAACCGGGAGCCGGCTCCCAGAAGTACTCCTCGTCGGTGAGACCACGAACGTTGGGCTCGATCACGGCCCACGCGTCACGGAGCTGCCACCGGAGGACGTCGGCCACCCTCGTGGTCGACCACTCCCGCACGTGCTTGTCGCTCCCCATGGAGCGGAGGCTAGGGGGTCGTGACCGAGACGCCACCTGGCGCGCGTGTGACCGTGAAGACGGCGTCGCCCGAGCTCGAGCAGTACGTCGCGTCGCCGGCGAACGACGCACGAAACTCGTCGCCACGCGCGAGCCCTTGCAGCGCACCTGCGTCGACCCGCTTCAGATCGACGCGCGACGAACCGTCGCCGCCGGTCGACCCTTCCGTCGAGTACACCTCGCTGCCGTCGTCGAGCACCGCGAACCGCAGCGTCTTGCCCGGCAACGCCTCACCGGACGACGACACGGTCAACGTCGCCGACAGCGTCGACGAGTCGCCTGGGCTCGCGAGGTCGACGCGGTCGGCGTCGACGGCCTCCGTCGTCGTCGGCGTGCAGCCGGCGCTCGACTCGCACGCACCCAAGCCGACAGCGGTGACGGCGAGCGCCACCGCAAGGAGCAAGCGGTCTCTCAGGGTCCCCAGTGTGTTCATGGCAAAGCTGACCCCGCGGACGACGCCCTCGTTACGTCCCGCGCAGCTTGCGGAGCTCGCGCTCGATCCCCGCGCCGTCGGCCTCGACGCTGCGCTGGAGTCGCCGGCGGGCGAGGCGCCCCGCGAATCGCGGCGCGGCCTCGATCTGCGCGTACCTCGTGCGTCCGTCGCCCTCGGGTCGCGCGCCCATCACCACGAGGAACAACCCACCTGCGGCCCGCATCATGCAGAAGCCGTCGGTGAGCCGGACGTCGAACGGATACGGGACCGGGAACAACCGAGCCGTCGCCAGCAGGCGGATGCGGTCGCCGTCGCGGCGCGTCACGCGTATTGCATCCACTTCGGGATCGAACGACGGGATCGAGCGCTCGAGGTCGGACAACCACGACCACACCTGGTCGTACGGCGCGTCGAGCACGCGCTCGGAGAACCCCGCGCCCGTGATGCCCGCAGCGAGGACTCGAACGCGCCGCACGGGATCGAGCTCGGCGACGGGCCAGGCGCGTCCGCTCGTCGCGCTCACGCCGACCACCGGTCCGCGAACGCGCGCCGCGCGCGATGAAGGCGCGACTTCACGGTCCCTTCCGGCACCGCGAGCAGCTCGGCCGTCTCCGCCTCCGTGAACCCGTCGAGGTCTCGCAGTACCAACACGGCACGGTGCTCCGGCGCGAGGGCACGCAGGACCGCCTGTATGTCCGCGGCGGCCGCGAGGTTCGCGACGAAGCCGTCGGGCGTCGCGATCTCGGCGTCGACGTCGGCGACGGCCCCCCGCCGCTGGGCCACGCGCACCGCCTCGCGCACCGCGATCCGCCTGATCCAGCCGCGCACGGCAGCCGGCTCGCGCAACGAACCGATCGACCGAAGCATGGCGATGAACGTCTCCTGCATCGCATCGTCCCCGTCGTCGAGCGCGATCGCGCCGCAGATGCGGCCGACGTAGGGAGACAGCTCGCGCACGAGCGCGTCCATGGCGCGCGGGTCGCCCCGCTGCGCCGCTCGCACGAGTGGCTCCACATCCACAAGAGGCGGGAACCTTTCGAAAGGTTCCCGCCCTCTCGTGTGCATGGGATCCAATTCTGTCGTCACGGTGGTGGGCGGAGGCATTGCCGGCTTGGTGGCCGCGACCACCGCAGCGGAAGAAGGCGCGATGGTCGAGCTGCACGACGCGCACGCGACGCTCGGTGGCCGGGCGCGGAGCGCAACGTCCGACGGCTTCGTCGCGAACCTCGGGCCGCACGCGCTGTACGCCGACGGGCCGCTGTGGGCGTGGCTCCGCGACCGTCGCCTCAACCCGCCCTGCGTCACGCCCGCCAAGCGGGGCTTTCGGTTCCGGTGGCACGGTCTGTCGCGCCGCACGCCCCCGGCCGCCTTGGTTCGCGCGCTGCCGGTGCTGCGCGGGGACGCGCCCGTCGACGCCACGTTCGACGAGTGGGTCGCGAGCCGGTGCGGCGAGGAACCGGCACGCGCATTGGCCCACGCGGCGGGCGTCGTCACGTTCGTGGCCGAGCCGGGCGAGCTGTCGGCGGCATTCGTGCTGGAGCGACTCCGCCGGGCGACGAAGGTTCCGCCCGGCGCCCGGTTCGTCGTCGGCGGTTGGTCGACGCTGATCGACGGCCTTGCGACCCGGGCGCGAGACCTCGGCGTGCGGATCGTCACGTCGTCGCCCGTCGACGAGGTGAGCACCACCCGCGGCCCGACGGTCGTGGCCACGTCGCTCGACGCGGCCCGGCGCCTCCTCGGAGACGACACCCTGCGGTGGCCGGGCGCGCGTACCGCCCTGCTCGACGTCGGCATCTCGTCGCGCCGCGGCGACCCCTACGTCGTCTCCGACCTCGACGAGTCGGGGTGGGTCGAGCGGTTCTCCATCAAGGACCGTTCGCTCGCCCCTGCCGGGCACTCGCTCCTCCAACTGCACCTCGGCGCCCGCGGCGACGAGCCGCTCGAGGACGCCGTGGCGCGAGCCGAGGCGTTGCTCGACGCGACGTACCGCGGGTGGCGCGAGCGTGAGGTGTGGCGGCGCCGCTCGGTCGTCGACGGCGCCACGGGCGCGGTCGACCTGCCGGGCACGACGTGGCGAGACCGCCCCGCGATCGACCGCGGCGACGGCGTGTGGCTCGCTGGCGACGCGGTGGCCGCGCCCGGCCTGCTCGCCGAGGTGTCGTGGGCGAGCGGCGCGCGGGCGGGGAAGGCCGCGGCCGCCGTGAGCGTGGCGAGCCTCGCGAGTCAGCCGAGGATGGCGATGGGCAGCGCGCGCGGGCCGCGCACCTGACCACCCGACCAGCGGACGGCACCGGGATCGGCGAGCTCGAACCGCGGGAACGCGTCGAGCCACGCCTCCAACGCGACCCGCAGCTCCATGCGCGCCAGGTGCGAGCCGGCGCAGCGGTGGATGCCGAGCCCGAACGCGGCGTGGCGGTTGTTCTCCCTATCGATGACGACCTCGTCCGCGCGGTCGAACGCCGCTGGGTCGCGATTGGCGGACGGGAACGACAGGAGGATCCAGTCGTTCTGCTTCATCGGGCAGCCGTTCCACTCCATGTCTTCGCGAACGAGTCGCGCCATGGTGACGGGCGCGTACGCGCGCAGCAGCTCCTCCATGGCCACGGGCAGCAACCCGCGCTCGGCGACGAGGCGCTCGCGATCGGCCGGTGTCTTCGCGAGGTGCCAGATTGACGCGCCGATCGCGCTCCACGTCGTGTCGATGCCGGCAATCAGCAGCAGGCCGATCGTGCGGGCGACATGGAACGGGGAGAGCTTCTCGCCGTCGAGCTCAGATTCGAGAAGGAACGTGATGAGATCGTCGCGAGGGTTCTCGACGTGATCCTCGATGTGCCCCGTGAGGTACTGGAACAACGCGAGCATGCCTTCGGCGCGCTGCTCGAGAGGGAGCGCGACCCCTTCGAGCACGTGGTTGACGAAGCCGCGGAACCGGTCGGCGTCCGACTCCGGCAAGCCGAGCATGTTCGCGATCACCCGCACCGGGATGTGTTGCGCGTACTCCTGCGCCGCATCGACCACGTCGCGGCCGCGCAGGTCCTCGATCAGCTCCTCGCAGTAGGCGCGGGTCGACGGTTCGAGCTTGTCGATGGCCTGCGGCGAGAAGATCGGCAGCAACATGCGCCGGGCCCCCGCATGGAACGGCGGGTCGGACGAGATCGGCGGCGCGATCCCCTCGGGCGCGAGCTCGATCGGAGGACGGAACTCGCTGACGATGATGCTGCGCGACGTGAATCGCTCGGTGTCGTTCGCGATCGCGGCGACGTCGTCCCACCGCGTCGGCAGCCACGCGCCGCCGTAGCGCTCGGTGTGCGCGACGGGGCACGTCTGACGGAGCTCGTCCCAGATCGGATAGGGGTCAGCGGCCCAGCGATCGTCCGTGTGGTCGAAGTCGGTCGCGAAGTCGGTGACCGGCGGGTGATCTCCCATCGCCCGAACGTACCGGACCGTCGCCGCGAAGCCCTACTGGCGGCGGCGCATCAGTCGGCGCATCGCGAACCCGACCGCGAGCGCGATCAACGGCACGATCGCCGCGATCGCCATGCCCGTCGCCGGAAGCTCGGCCGGCGCGGCCTTGCCGCCGCCGCCGGTCCCGCTTGCCACCGACGCGCCCGGCTCCGCCGCACCGTCGGCGCGCGCCCCGCCCGCGGCCAGCACTCGCTCGAAGGGCCACACGCCGTTGGTGAGGCGCACCGCGTAGAAGCCGCTGTTGCCGTCGGAGTACCAGATCTCGCCGCGCTCTGGCACGAATGACGGGCTCGACATCGCGTACGCGCTGTCGCCGGGCTCTATCGGCCCGTTGAAGTACGCGATCTCCTTCGGGTTGTGCGGGTCGCGGATGTCGAACACACGAAGCCCGGAGACGATGAACGTGCACGCGACGATGCCTGGGTCGACCCTCGACGGCACGTTGCAGTAGTGGCCCGTGTAGTTCTGCAGGCTCCCCGTGCCGTAGTCGCCCGCCTGCTCGCCTTCGTGCGCGGCGGCCTGGTTGACCTCGAGCCGGAGGTTGGAGACCACCTTCGGGTTCTTCTCGTCCGCGATGTCGATGATCCGCGCCGCGCCGACGCGGAACGGGTCGCCGCGGAACTCGTCCATCTCCACGAGGTACGGATGGCCGTCGATCGTCACCGGCAGGTTGATCTGCGGGGTGCTCACCAACGCCCACGTTGTCTTGCTGACGATCGGAAGCTTCGGGTTGAGCTTGCGGGCCTGGATCTCGCTGCTGTCGAGGACGACGAGGCCCTTCGGCGTGTTCGACGTGGCGCGCCCGTTGGCCGCCATGTACATCCGGTTGCCGTCGTCGCTGATGCTGATGCCGTGCGAGTAGTAGTCGTACGTGCCGAGCACCGTCGGCACCATCGGGTTGGTGACGTCGACCGCGACGACGACCGGCGCGTGCAACGCGGCGACGTAGAACGTGTTGCCGTCCGGCGCGAACCCGCTCTCGTGACCGAGCACCCCGACGGGCGCGCTCGCCTTCAGCACCGGGTTCCTGCAGTCCTGGCTGACGTCGTAGACGTCGACGATGCCCGGATAGAAGACGGGGTTCGCGGTGACAGCCGCGAGCAGCCCCCGCTTGTGGTTCAGCGCCATCGACTCGTGCGGCGACTGCATCGCCGGCGTGACGAGCGTCGTCGTCTTCACCGGCTTCGACGGGTCGCTCATGTCGAGTACCGCCACGCCCGTGAGATCGCCGCCGGACAAGTTGGTGACGTTGAGCGGGAAGAGGAGGGTCGTGTCGTAGTACGCGCACTCCCGGCCGGCCTTGTCGACGTACCGCTCGACCTTGTAGCCGCCGGTTTCCCCTACGTGCGCCACCTGCACCGCGTTGCAGCGGTACCCCTCGGCGGCCCGCCCGCTGTCGACCTCCGCCTTCGGCACGCGGCCCTGCGCCCCGGTCTCGGGGTGCGAACCTGGCCCGCACTGGGCGCGGGGCGTGGGAGCGACGTCAGGCCCTGCCGGATCGGGCGCCGCTTGCGCGGAAGAAGGGACGGCTGGTGCGAGCCCGAGCGCGAGGAGCGCCAGGAGACATGCGGCCAGGACGCTCACGCGACGGTTCACGCTCCGGCCCTACCCGGCGGTCACCCCCCGGACGCGCTTCCGGAGGCAATAGGGGCGGCACAACCGCCTCTATTGCCTCCGGAACGCGGGTGACAGTGGGTTCAGGCGGTCAGATGATGTCGTCCACGGTGTCGTCGGGGCCACCGACCGGTTGGCCTTGGCTGTTGACCTTCTTGCAGACGAAACCGTTGTCGTTGTGGTCCTTCTGCTGGTCGGCCTCGTTCATGACCATGAACGGCAGGTGACCATCGGGACAGACGATGACGGCACCGGCGGGCGCGGCTCCAAGAAGCCCCGCCAGACCGACCGTCGCGACAAAAACGCTGACGCGTCGCTTCATGTGGTTGTGATCCCCCTCGAGTGCGATGGATGGGTACGGATGGAGTGATCTCACGGGGACTGTGAGGCATCGACGCCCCCCTGTCCACGCCATTTCGTCCGTAGCCCGAAGGGGCTAGTGATCGCGGTTCAGCCAGCGGTGACAGTGCACTGCGGGCAGGCGTCGCCAACGGCGACCGGATCGCCGTGCAACTCCTCCATCGACGGCCAGACGTACGACGTCTCGTCGTCGCTCACGACGCGGACACCGACGTCGTTGGTGCCGTCGTCGACGGGCGAGGCCTTCACGAAGGCGACGGTGCCGGAGACGAGCTGGCCTCCCTCGTCGGCGACGTGCACGAAGACGGCGTCGCCCACCCGCAAGGTGTTCCACTCGTAGCGCATCATCATCGGCTGTCCCTTCGACCGCTCAGAAGAGGCGTCGAAGCCAGTGGACGAACGACGAGACGTCGTGCGCCGAACCAGGCGTCCCTACCGAGGTGAACGCCCAAGCATACCGGGCGTTCCGCAATTCGACGCCCCCGTCACGGGCGTGCCGAGATGTCCCGCGCCTTCGCGGCGAGCGACGCGAGCTCGCGCACGTCGGCGTCGTCGCCGAGCAGTCGAGCGACGCGGGCCGACTCGTCCGCGACCGCCGCCAGCGTCACCTTCGATGCGAACGGGCTGGCGCGGAGCACGTCGGCGAACGCACCCGCGACCGCGGCGAGCTGGAACCGCGGCGCCGCCGTGACGAACGTCGGGGCGAGCGACGACCTCGCGACCGGCGCGTCGAGGTCGGTGGGCTTCGACGTCTCCGTGTCGACCCAGTGCACCCGAACGGTGCCGAGGTCGGCCGACGAGCCAGGCACGAGGCGCACCTCGTAGAGCGCGGTGACGGTGTGTCCTGCGCCGACCTCGCCGCCGTCGACGCTGTCGTCACGGAGGGACTCGTCGGCGACGGCGCGGTTCTCGTACCCGACGAGCCGGTAACGCTCGACGGCGTCGGGGTTCCACTCGACCTGCGCCTTCGCGTCGAGCGCTTGCGCGTCGAGCGTCGACGTGAGGTTGCGAACGAAGACGCGCTCGGCCTCGGCCTTGGTGTCGACGTAGGTGTAGAAGCCGTCGCCCGCGTCGGCGAGCCGCTCCATCATGTCGTCGCGGTACTCCCCCATCCCGTAGCCGGCGGTCACGAGCGTGATCCCCTTGCCGGCGTCCTCCGACAGCGAGCGCAGGATGGCCTCGGGGTCGGTGGCACCGACGTTGGCGACGCCGTCCGACGCGAGCACGACGCGATTGATGGCGCCCGCGACCCGGTTGCGGCGCGCAACCTCGTAGCCGAGCCGGAGGCCCGCCTCGACGTTGGTCGACCCCTCGGGCTGCAACGCGTCGATCGCGCTCCGGATCCTCGACGCCTCCTTGACCGGCGTGCTCGCGAGGACCTCGCGCGCCGCGTCGCCGTACACGACGATGGCGACCCGGTCGTCCGGCCGGAGCTCGTCGAGGAGGAGTCCGAGCGTCTCCTTGACGAGGGGCAGCTTGCCGGGCTCGTCCATCGAGCCGGACACGTCGACGACCCACGTCAACACCGCGGCCTTCGAGTCGCGGGGCGGGATCGCGCGCGTGGCGAGCCCGATGCGGACGAGCCGGTGGTCGCCGTCCTGCACAAACGGCGTCGGCGCCCCGTCGACGCTGATCGCGAAGCCGCGAGCGCTCGGGCGCGCGTACCCCCCGTCGAAGGCGTTGACGAACTCCTCCGGGCGAACGGTGTCGGGGGAAGGCACCTGGTCGAGCCCGAGTGTCGCCCTCGTGAGTGCGTACGAGCCGGTGTCGACGTCGAGCGCGAAGGTCGACCTGGCGTCCGTCGTGGTCGTGATGAACCCGTTCGGCGCGAGCGCGCCACGCGGCTTCGAGCCCGCGGGTGGAGGCGACGACGCGGCGTACGCGGACCCGCCAGACGTCACGGCCCGCTGGCCCGACGCGGC
>DASVEG010000112.1:0-12140 GCA_036380695.1 Acidimicrobiales bacterium | reverse complement strand
CAGTGCCATAGATGGCACTGAGCGCGCCCAAATCCAGGAATGCGCGCCCGACGGGAGCCCCGTCGACGCGTTCGCGTTGTTGCCGCCGGGGCCGGGGCCGGCGTTGATCGACTCGGTGTTGCCGCGAGAGGCGACAGTGCTCGAGCTGGGGTGCGGCGCGGGGCGGCTGCTCGCGCCGCTCGTGGCCGCCGGTCACACGTGCGCGGGCGTCGACCAGTCGCCGGAGATGCTCGCGAGAGCGCCGGCCGGCATCGAGACCCACCTGGCCGACATCGAGACGGTCGACCTGACACCGCGACGGTTCGACGCCGCGGTGCTCGCGAGCTTCCTCGTGAACACCCCGGACGGGGACCGGAGGCGCGCGTACCTCGCGTCCGCGCGACGCCACTCCGACGTCGTCGTCGTCCAACGGCTCGACCCCGAGCTGGTACCCGGCGCGGTCGACGCGGTGAGCGAGGAGGACGGGGTTCGCTACGAGATGGCCGGCGTCCGCCACACCGGCGACCTGTTCGCGGCGACGATGCGGTTCACGATCGACGGGACGACGTTCGAGCACCATTACGAGGGGCTCGTGCTCGACGACACGTCGTTCGCGGCGACGGTCGCGACGATCGGCTTGCGCGTCGACCGTTACCTCGACGGCCAACGGACCTGGGCGGTGCTGCGATGAGCACCACGACCGAAGCGTTGCTCGTACTCGCCGACGGCACGACCTTCGAAGGCGAGGCCGTCGGCGCGCCCCCTCCCGGTGGCATCGCGACGGGCGAGGTCGTGTTCAACACCGTGATGTCGGGCTATCAGGAGGTGATCACCGACCCGTCGTACGCCGGCCAGGTGATCGCCTTCACGTACCCGCACATCGGCAACTACGGCGCGACCCCGCAGGATGACGAGAGCCACCGCCCGTTCTGCCGCGGCGTCATCGTCCGCGACCTCGCGCGCCGGCCGTCGAACTGGCGCAGCTCGCGCAGCCTCGACGACTTCCTGCGCGACACCGGTGTCCCCGGCATCTCCGGCATCGACACGCGGCGGCTCACGCGGCACATCCGCGAGGCCGGCTCGATGCCGTGCGCGTTCGGCACGGCCGACGAGACCGCGCTCAAGGAAGCGGCGATAGCCGAGCCCGGCACCGACGGCGTCGACCTCGTCGCCGTGGTGTCGACGAAGGAGGCGTACCGCACCGGGTCGGGTCGGTTGCACGTCGTCGCGTACGACTTCGGCATCAAGGAGTCGATCCTGCGCCACCTCGAAGGCATCGCGTCGGTCGACGTCGTGCCCGCCGCGACACCGGCAGCCGACGTGCTCGCGCGCCGCCCCGACGGCGTCTTCCTCAGCAACGGCCCCGGTGACCCGGCGGCCGTCGGCTACGCGATCGACAACATCTCCGCGCTCGTCGGCGAGGTGCCCGTGTTCGGCATCTGCCTCGGCCACCAATTGCTCGCGCTGGCCCTCGGCGGCGACACCTACAAGCTCAAGTTCGGCCACCACGGCGGCAACCACCCAGTCCGTCGCGTCGTCGACAACGCGGTCGAGATCACGAGCCAGAACCACAACTACGCGGTCCGCGAGGGGAGCGTGCCCGACGCCATCGTCAGCCACGTCAACCTCAACGACGGCGTCGTCGAAGGTCTTACGCACGAGAAGGCCAAGGCGTTCAGCGTGCAGTACCACCCCGAAGCCGGCCCCGGCCCGCACGACGCGCGCTACCTCTTCCGTTGGTTCGAGGAGCAGATGGAAGGGCCTCGCTGATGCCCCGCCGCGACGACATCTCCTCCATCCTCGTGATCGGCTCGGGCCCCATCGTCATCGGCCAGGCCGTCGAGTTCGACTACTCGGGAACGCAGGCGTGCCGGATCCTCCGCGAGGAGGGCTACCGCGTGATCCTCGCCAACTCGAACCCCGCGACGATCATGACCGACCCCGAGCTGGCCGACCGCACCTACATCGAGCCGCTCGACCCCGACATCCTCGAAGCGATCGTCGAGCGCGAGCGCCCCGACGCGATCCTCCCGACGCTCGGCGGCCAGACGGCGCTGAACCTCGCGATGGCCCTCGTGGCGCGCGGCGTGCCCGAGAAGTACGGCATCGAGCTCATCGGCGCCAACGCCGAAGCGATCACCACCGCGGAGAACCGCGAGAAGTTCAAGGCCGCGATGACCGAGATCGGCCTGAAGGTGCCGGCGAGCGGCTTCGCGTACACGCTCGACGAGGCGATGGCGGTAGCCGGCGAGATCGGCTTCCCGCTCATCTGCAGGCCCAGCTTCATCCTCGGTGGCGCGGGCACCGGCATCGCGGCCGACGAGGACGAGCTGCGGGCGATCGCGACGACCGGCCTCGCCGCCAGCCCCATCAGCGAGATCCTCCTCGAGCGCTCCATCGCGGGGTGGAAGGAGTACGAGCTCGAGGTCATGCGCGACCGCGCGGACAACTGCGTGATCGTGTGCTCGATCGAGAACTTCGACCCGATGGGTGTGCACACCGGCGACTCGGTGACGGTGGCCCCCGCGCAGACGTTGAGCGACGTCGAGTACCAGCAGATGCGCGACGCCGCGTTCCTGTGCATCCGCCGGATCGGCGTCGACACCGGCGGGTCGAACATCCAGTTCGCCATCAACCCCGACGACGGCGACATGGTCGTCATCGAGATGAACCCCCGCGTGTCGCGGTCGAGCGCGCTCGCCTCGAAGGCGACAGGCTTCCCCATCGCCAAGATCGCCGCCCGCCTTGCCGTCGGCTACACGCTCGACGAGATCCGCAACGACATCACCCAGGAGACGCCCGCGAGCTTCGAGCCGACGATCGACTACGTCGTCACGAAAATCCCAAGGTGGGCGTTCGAGAAGTTCCCCGGCCAGCCCGCGATCCTCGGCACGCGGATGCAGTCGGTCGGCGAGGCGATGGCCATCGGTCGCACGTTCACCGAGAGCCTCCAGAAGGGCATGCGGAGCCTCGAACACGGTCGCCTCGGGTTGAACTGCGACCCGGCCGAGGCGCAGTACGACTCGCTCGACGACGACGAGCTCGTGCGCCGCTCCGCGATCGCCACGCCCGACCGGCCGTTCCACCTCGAGGCCGCGCTGCGCAGGGGCATCGGCGTCGACCGCATGTACGAGGCGACGCGCGTCGACCCGTGGTTCCTCGACCAGATCCTGCAGCTCGTGGAGGAGCGCGCCGCGCTCGCCTCCATCGGTTTCGACGGGATGGACCGCCGCGCCTGGCGACGGGCCAAGCGGTTCGGCTTCTCCGACGGCCAGCTCGCGTATCTGTGGGGCGTTCGCGAAGCCGACGTACGCGCGGCCCGGCTGCGTGCGGGCGTACGGGCGACGTTCAAGACCGTCGACACGTGCGGCGCCGAGTTCGAGGCGCGCACGCCGTACCACTACTCGACCTACGAGGACGAGGACGAGGTCGCGCCGAGCGACCGCCGCAAGATCCTCATCCTCGGCTCGGGACCCAACCGCATCGGCCAGGGCGTCGAGTTCGACTACTGCTGCGTGCACGCCAGCTTCGCCCTTCGCGAGGCCGGCTTCGAGACGATCATGCTCAACTGCAACCCCGAGACCGTGTCGACCGACTACGACACGAGCGACCGGTTGTACTTCGAGCCGCTCACCTACGAAGACGTCGTGAACGTGATCGAGGCCGAGCAGCCGGAGGGGATCATCGTCAGCTTCGGCGGGCAGACACCGCTGAAGCTCGCTGGGCTGCTCCCGCAAGAGCTCATCCTCGGCACGAGCCCCGAGTCGATCGACCTCGCCGAAGACCGCGAGCGGTGGAACGCGCTGTGCGCCCGCCTAGAGATCCCGCAGCCAGCAGGCGGCACCGCGGCGACCTACGACGACGCCCGTGCGATCACCGCGAGGGTCGGGTACCCCGCGCTCGTGCGGCCGAGCTACGTGCTCGGTGGGCGCGCCATGGAGATCGTCTACGACGACGCCGACCTCGAGCGGGCCATGGCCGAGCTCGCCATGTTCGGCTCGCTCGGCAAGGAGGGTGGTCTCTCGGCCGAGCGCCCTGTCCTCGTCGACCGCTTCCTCGAGGACGCCATCGAAGTCGACGTCGACGCGTTGCGCGACGCGACGGGCGAGGTGGTGATCGGCGGCGTGATGGAGCACGTCGAGGAGGCCGGCGTGCACTCGGGCGACAGCGCCTGCGTCATCCCGCCGCCCACCTTGCCCCACTCCGTCGTCGAGGTCATCGAGGGGTACACGCGGGCCATCGCCGAGGCGCTCGACGTGCGCGGTCTCATCAACGTGCAATACGCGGTGAAGCAAGGGCAGGTCTTCGTGATCGAGGCGAACCCGCGCGCAAGCCGCACCGTCCCGTTCGTCAGCAAGGCGACGGGCGTGCCCCTCGCCAAGGTCGCGGCGAGGGTGGTCGCGGGCGCGACGCTCGACGAGCTACGGGCCGAAGGCGTGCTCCACCCGCCCGTGACGGGCAGGCACGTGAGCGTCAAGGAGGCGGTGCTCCCGTTCAACCGCTTCCCCGACGTCGACACGATGCTCGGCCCGGAGATGCGGTCGACCGGCGAGGTGATGGGCATCGACTTCACCTTCGGTCTCGCCTTCGCCAAGAGCCAGATCGCCGCTGGCAACACGCTGCCGGAGAGCGGGGCGGTGTTCTTCAGCCTCGCCGACCGCGACAAGCCAGGTGGCCTCGACGCGGCGCGGCAGTTCGCAGAGCGCGGCTTCTCGATCCTGGCGACGGAGGGGACCGCGCGGTACCTGGAGGACAACGGCGTGCCCGTGGCCACCGTCGTGGCCAAGCTCGGCGAGCCGGGTTCGGAGGCGGGCAACGCGGTCGAGCTCATCGCGAGTGGCAAGGTGCAACTGGTCGTGAACACCCCGCGGGGTCGCGGCCCGCGCGCCGACGGGGCCTACATCCGCACCGCGGCCAACGTGCACAAGGTGCCGTGCCTGACGACGGCTGCGGCCGCGCGTGCCGCGGCCGCAGGGATCGCGGACTGGGCCGACCACCCGCTCAGCGTCCGCACGATCCAGGAGTTCCACGAGGAGGACCAGCTACGGCTTCCCCTGTGACGCGACCCGCGCCGGCACGATCGCGCGTTCTCGTGCGCTCGAAGGGCGGTACGCGCCCATGAAACGCGCAAGAGTCGATCTCGCGACCCGCGTCGGCGGGGTCGAGCTGCCGAACCCGGTGATGACCGCCTCGGGCACCGCCGGCCACGGCGCAGAGTTGGCGAGGTACTCCGACCTGTCTGCGCTCGGCGCGGTGGTGGTGAAGTCGCTGTCGGCGGAGCCGTGGGCAGGCAACCCCGCGCCACGCGTGCACGAGACGGCCGCCGGGATGCTCAACAGCGTCGGCTTGCAGAACCCTGGCGTCGAAGCGTGGATCGAACACGAGCTGCCCGAGCTCGCGGCGACCGGGGCACGGGTGGTCGCGTCGATCTGGGGCTTCACGGTCGACGCGTACGAGAAGGCTGCGGCGATGGTCGCGGCCACAGACCCCAACGTCGTGATCGCCGTCGAGGTCAACCTCAGCTGCCCGAACGTCGAGGCGCGCCGCGACATGTTCGCCCACTCGCCGTCCGGCACCGCCGACGTCGTGGCCGCCACGGCCTCCGTCGGCGCGGGACGGCCGCGGTGGGCGAAGCTGAGCCCCAACGTGACCGACCTCGTGGAGATCGCCGACGCCGCGGACCGTGCCGGCGCGACCGCCGTCACCCTCGTCAACACGGTCATGGGCATGGCCATCGACGTCGGCGGCACCCGCAAGCCGGTCCTCGGCAACAAGGGCGGCGGCCTATCGGGTGCGGCCATCCATCCCGTCGCGGTCCGCGCGGTCTACGACGTGCACGAGGCGCTGCCCGCCTTGCCCATCGTCGGCGTCGGCGGCGTGACGGGCGCCGAGGACGTGATCGAGCTGATCCTCGCCGGTGCGTCCGCGGTGCAGGTCGGCACCGCGACGTTCCGCGACCCCCGCGCGCCCGCACGCGTCCTCGACGACCTGACCCGCTGGTGCGCGCGCCACGGCGTCGACCACATCTCGCAACTGATCGGAGCGGCTCATGACTGAAACGACTGGGACGGCGGCGGCCTCGGACGCGGTCAGGAACCGGCTGGCGATCGCCCTCGACGTCGACGACCTCGTGGAGGCGCGCCGCATCGCGCGCGACGTCAGCCCATGGTTCGGCGTGGCCAAGATCGGCCTCGAGCTGTTCAGCGCGTGCGGTCCTGACGCTCTGTCGCAGATGACCGAGCTCGGCATGCGCGTGTTCCTCGACCTCAAGCTGCACGACATCCCGACCACCGTCGGCAAGTCGGCGCGGGTCGTCGGCTCGCTCGGCGCCCACTACCTCACGATGCACGCGTTCGGCGGTCCGGCGATGTTGCGGGCGGGCGTCGAGGGCTTGACCGAGGGCGCGCTCCGTGCGGGCCTTCCCGAGCCCATCGCACTCGGCGTCACGATCCTCACGAGCGACGCCGGCGCGCCGCCGCACATCCTCGGCAAGCGCGTGCAGGCGGCACTGGAGGGCGGGTGCGGGGGCATCGTGTGCGCAGCGAGCGACGTCGCCGAGGCCAAGCAGCTCGCGCCGCGCCTGGTCGCCGTCGTGCCCGGCATCCGCCCGCCCGGTACCGAGGAGAACGACCAAGCGCGCGCCTCCTCGCCCACCGCGGCGATCGACGTCGGCGCCGACCTCCTCGTCGTCGGGCGCCCCGTCACCGCCTCGCCGAACCGCTCCGCAGCAGCCGCCGCGATGGCCCAACTGGTCGACGACGCGCTCGCTTCGGCACAGCCGACGACCCCTGGCGCTGCGCGCGAGGGCACGCGCTAGGGTGCCGAACATGGCTTTGCCTCCGACTCTCTCGCCCGAGGCGCGGCAGGCGGCACTGCAGAAGGCAGCAGCAGCACGCCGCCAGCGCGCCGAGCTGAAGGAGAAGCTCAAGATGGGTTCGCTGACCCTGAAGGAGCTGATCGACCAGGCGAGCCGCGACGAGGTCGTCGCGAAGATGAAGGTCGTCACCGTGCTCGAGTCGCTCCCCGGCCTCGGCAAGGTGAAGGCGCGTCGCCTGATGGACGAGATCGGCATCAGCGAGAGCCGTCGCGTGCAGGGCCTCGGCGACAAGCAGCGCCGCGCCTTGTTCGAGAAGCTCGCGTCGGCGTAGCCGCAAGCACCTGTCGCTCGTCGTCGTCCTCTTCGGCCCGGGTGGCGTCGGGAAGGGCGCGGTCGTCACCGCCCTCCGCGAGCGCGACCCCCGCCTCTGGTTGAGCCGGTCGTGGACGACGCGCGCCCGCAGGCCGGCCGAGAGCGAGGACGCGTACGTGTTCTCGTCGCGCGACGACTTCGTCGCCGCCGTGCAGGGCGGGGCGTTCCTCGAGACGAACGAGTTCGCCGGCAACGGTGAGTTGTACGGCACTCCTTGGCCCGACCCGCCGTCGCCCGAGCTCGACGTCTTGCTCGAGATCGACCTGAACGGCGCCCGCCAGGTGAAGCAGCGCATGCCAGAGGCCATCGCGATCCTCATCGTGCCCCCGTCCCTCGACGAGCTCGAACGCCGGTTGCGCGGCCGCGGCGACGACGACGATCACGTGGCGCGCCGGCTGGCGCTGGCCGAGTACGAGGAGGCCGCGGGGCGCGAGATCGCCGACCACGTCGTGCTCAACGACGACCTCGATAGGGCGGTTGGCGAGGTGGCCCGTATACTGGAAAGCCGCCGCTAGCGACGAACCGGAGAACCGCATGCCCCAGCAACAGCGCGCCACGATGATGGACCCGTCGATCGAGGAGCTCCTCGGTCGGGTCGACGCACGCTTCACCCTCGTGACGCTCTCCGCCAAGCGCGCGCGGCAGATCAACTCGTACTACAACCAGCTCAGCGAGGGCCTCGGCGCGATCGTCCCGCCGCAGGTCGCGTCGACGTCGCGCAAGCCGCTCTCGATCGCGCTCGAAGAGATCGCTGCGGACAAGATCGTCTTCACCCGTCCGGAGCCCGTCGAGGGTGAGGACGAGGCGGAGGCGGAGGCCTGACCTCCCATGTCGCCGGTCGGCGGATCGTCCTCGGGGTCTCCGGGGGCATCGCCGCCTACAAGGCGGTCGAGGTGTGCAGGCGCCTGGTCGACGCCGGCGCCCACGTTTCGCCCGTCCTGACGGAGGACGCCACCCGCTTCGTCGGGGCCGTCACGTTCTCGGCGCTGGCGAGCGAACCCGTCCGCACCTCGCTGTGGGACGAGCCGGAGCCGATCCCGCACACGCACCTCGGCCAGGCCGCCGACCTCGTCGTCGTCGCACCCGCGACGGCCAGGGTCATCGGGAAGTACGCGGCCGGCATCTCCGACGACCTGCTCACCGCCACGCTGCTCGCGACGCGGGCGCCTGTGCTCGTCTGCCCGGCGATGCACACCGAGATGTGGGAGCACGCGGCCGTGCAGGACAACCTCGCGACGCTGCGCGCCCGTGGCGTGCACGTGCTCGAACCGGCCGTCGGGCGCCTCGCCGGTGGCGACGTCGGCGCCGGGCGGCTGGCGGAGCCCGCGGACATCGTCGCCACCATCGATCGCGTCCTCGGCCCGCGCGACCTCGACGGCGTCCGCATCCTCGTAAGCGCGGGCGGCACGCGCGAGCCCGTCGACGGGGTACGCGTGCTGACCAACCGCTCGTCTGGCAAGCAGGGCTACGCCGTGGCCGCGGAAGCCGCGGCGCGCGGCGCGTCGGTCGTCCTCGTCACGACGGTCGACCGCCCAACGCCGCCGGGCGTGGAGGTCGTGCGCGTGTCGACCGCGGCGCAGATGCAGGAAGCGATCGTGCCGCGGGCGGGCGACCTCGACGTCATCGTGATGGCCGCCGCGGTCGCCGACTTCAGACCCAAGGCGCCGCCCGACCGCAAGATCAAGATGGAGGAGGGCCTCGGCGAGATCATCCTCGAGCCGACGCACGACTTCCTGGTCGATCTGGGCAAGGCGAAGCCGCCAGGGCAGATCCTCGTCGGCTTCGCCGCCGAGACGAATGGACTCCGTGCGAACGCCCTCGGCAAGATGCAGCGCAAGAACCTCGACCTGATCGTCGGCAACGACGTGAGCGCACCTGGCGTCGGGTTCGAGCACGACACCAACGAGGTCATCCTCCTCTTCGCCGACGGCCGGGAGCAGGATGTACCGCTGACCGACAAGCGGGAAGTCGCCCGCATCCTGCTGGATGCCGTCGTCTCCCTCAGGAAAGGCCCGTCGACGTGAGCGACCACTTCACCTTCACTTCGGAGTCCGTGACCGAAGGCCATCCCGACAAGATGGCCGACCAGGTCTCCGACGCCATCCTCGACGCGATCCTCGATCAGGACGCGACGGCACGCGTCGCGTGCGAGACGTTGCTCACGACCGGGCTCGTCGTCGTCGCAGGCGAGATCACGACGTCGGCGTATGTCGACATCCCGAAGATCGTCCGCAAGACGATTTGCGACATCGGCTACGACCGCGAGTCGTACGGCTTCGACGGCAACACCTGCGGGGTCATCACGGCCATCGACGAGCAGTCGCCCGACATCGCGCAAGGCGTCGACCACGCGCTCGAGGAGCGCACCGGCTCGGGCGGCGAAGACCAGCTCAACGCCCAGGGCGCAGGCGACCAGGGGATGATGTTCGGGTTCGCGTGCGACGAGACGCCCGACCTCATGCCGCTCCCGATCTGGCTCGCGCACCGCCTCGCCCATCGGCTCTCCGAGGTCCGCAAGGCGGGGGTGCTGCCTTACCTGCGGCCCGACGGCAAGACGCAGGTGACGTTCGAGTACGAGGACGGCAGGCCGGTCCGGCTGAAGACCGTGCTCATCTCCACGCAGCACCAGCCGGGTCTCGACATCGACACGCTGCTCGCCCCCGACCTGCAGGAGCACGTGATCCACCCGCTGCTGCCCGCGCAGTTCGCCAACGACGCGTTCGACGTGCTGGCCAACCCGACGGGCCTGTTCGTGCTCGGCGGCCCGCACGCGGACACGGGCCTCACCGGCCGCAAGATCATCGTCGACACCTACGGCGGCTCGGCCCGCCACGGCGGGGGTGCGTTCTCTGGCAAGGACCCGTCGAAGGTCGACCGCTCCGCGGCCTACGCCGCCCGCTGGGTCGCCAAGCACGTCGTCGACGCGGGCGCAGCCAGGCGGTGCGAGATCCAGGTGGCGTACGCGATCGGCGTGGCCCAGCCCGTGTCGGTGCTCGTGGAGACGTTCGGCACCGAGCAGGTCGATCCCGGCGCCATCTCCAAGGCGATCCGCGAGGTCTTCGACCTGCGGCCCGCGGCGATCATCCGCGACCTCGACCTCCGCAAGCCCATCTTCAAGAAGACCGCGGCGTACGGCCACTTCGGCCGCACCGAGAAGGACTTCACCTGGGAGCGGACGAGCCGCCTCGACGACTTCAAGTCGGCGCTGGGCGTCTGACCGAGCCGCGCACGGTCGGGGTCGTCCCCGACGTCCCGGCGATCGACAAGGTCTTCGACTACACGATCCCCGAGACGCTCGCCGGCGACGTGCGAGCCGGCACGCTCGTGCGCGTCGACCTGCACGGCCGGCGTATCGGCGGCTGGGTCGACGTCGCTCGTCCGGAGACGCCGGGCGCTGGCCCCGGCGTCGCACTCAAGCCGATAACCAAGGTCACCGGTTGGGGCCCGCCGGCCGAACTGGTCGAGCTCAGTCGATGGGCGGCGTGGCGGTGGGCGGGCCCCCGCAGCTCGTTCCTCGGCAGCGCGTCGCCCGTCGCCGCCGTCCGGGGCTTGCCCCGCGCGCCCGCGCCGGCACCGCCCGCCACCGTCGTGATCGATCCCGCCGTCGCCGCCGTCGTCGGGGACGCCTTGCGGTCGCCGTCGGGCGGCGCGGTCGTGCGGCTGCCGCCCTCGACCGACCTCGCGGGCGTCGTCTCGCTCGTCGTGGCCACCATCGGGCCGAGCGTCGTCGTCGCCGCGTCGCACGCCGACGCGCAGTCGGTTGCGTCCCGGTTGCGGCGCCAGGGCCTGCCCGTCTCGTTGTTGCCGAGGGAGTGGGCCGCGGCGCGGGCAGGTGGTTCGACCGTCGTCGGCGCTCGCGGTGCGGTGTGGGCCCCGCTCGAGCGGCCAGCGGCGATCGTCGTCCTCGACGGTCACGACGAAGGCCACCAGCAGGAGCAGTCGCCGACGTGGCACGCGACCGACGTCGCCATCGAGCGGGCGCGGCGCCTCGGGGTGCCGTGCGTGGTCGTGACGCCGTGCCCGGACGCGCAGTTGCTCGCATGGCGCCCCGCGACGACCCTCGCCAGGCGCGACGAGCGCGACGGCTGGCCGGTCGTCGACGTGCTCGACCGGCGGGGCGACGACCCGCGGACCGGGTTGTACGGCGAGCGCCTCGCGTCGATCCTCCGGCGAGCCGACCGGGCCGTGTGCGTGCTCAACCGGAAGGGGAGGGCGCGCCTCCTGTCGTGCGCGGCGTGCGGCGAGCTGGCGCGGTGCGAGCACTGCGGCGCGTCCGTCGCGCAGTCGGACGACGCGGAGGCGGGTGGCCTCGTGTGCCGGCGGTGCGCGGCGTGGCGGCCATCGTTGTGCGCGGCCTGCGGGTCGACGCGGCTCAAGTC
Source organism: Acidimicrobiales bacterium (assembly GCA_036380695.1). GTDB lineage: Bacteria > Actinomycetota > Acidimicrobiia > Acidimicrobiales > CADCTF01 > DASVEG01. The sequence goes on along the minus strand of DASVEG010000112.1, from coordinate 593 downwards.
GTTGCGGGTCGGGGTGACGAGGGCGCGGGAGGAGCTCGAAGCGTTGCTGCACGTGCCGGTCGGTGAGGTCACGGGGGACACCGACGACGTGCCGGACACACCGGTCGTGATCGGCACGGAGGCGGTGCTGCACCGCGTGGCGCGCGCCGACGTCGTTGCGTTCCTCGACCTCGACCAGGAGCTGCTCGCGCCTCGCTACCGAGCAGCGGAGCAGGCGCTCTCGTTGCTGGCGAGGGCGGCGCGTCTCGTCGGGGGCCGGGCGGGCGGGGGCCGGCTCGCGCTGCAGACTCGACTGCCGCAGCACGAAGTCGTCCAGGCTGCGTTGCTCGGCGACCCGTCGAGGGTCACCGACGCGGAGGCGCCGAAGCGCGCGTTGCTCGGGTTCCCACCCGCCGCCGCGCTCGCGGCGATATCGGGCGCCGCGGCCGAGGAATACGTCGACCGCCTCGTCGCCCTCGGCCACCTCGGGGTCGACGTCATCGGCCCCAGTGACGGCCGCTGGCTCGTCCGCGCCCCCGACCACCAGACACTCTGCGACGCCCTCGCCGCGGTCGACCGCCCCCCCGGCCGCGTCCGAGTGGCGGTCGATCCCC
>DASVEG010000111.1:0-10447 GCA_036380695.1 Acidimicrobiales bacterium | reverse complement strand
ACGGGCTCGTGGAGGCCGGGTGCCAGGGCACGATGCGGGTCGCGCTCCGCCTCGCGGGCGCGCGGGCCCACACCGCCCGCCCGTGGATGGGCCGCAACGCCATCCACCGGCTGGGTCCGGTGCTCGACGCGCTCGCGTCGTACGAGGAGCGGCGCGTCGAGCTGAACGGGTGCGAGTTCCGGGAGGCGATGCAGGCGGTCGGCGTCACGGGCGGCGTCTACGGCAACGTCGTCCCCGACCTCGTCGAGCTCACCGTCAACCATCGCTTCGCGCCCGACCGGTCGGTCGAGGAGGCGCTCGACCACGTGCGGTCCGTGCTGTGCGGGCCTGCCGGATTCGACGCCGCCGCCGGCGACGAGCTCGAGGTGCTCGACGAGGCGCCCGCCGCGCCCGCGTCGCTCGACCACCCCCTGCTCGCCGCCCTGGTCACCGCGAGCGGTGCAGCCCCGCGGGCGAAGCTCGGCTGGACCGACGTCGCCTTCTTCGCCGCGGCCGGCATCCCGGCTACCAACTTCGGGCCCGGCGACCCGACGATCGCGCACACCCGCGACGAGCGCGTCGACCGCGCCCCGATCGAACGGGTGCACGCTGCCCTCCACGCGTTGCTCGTCGGCGGCGTCGCCGGCGCCTGACCCGCTCGTCGTTACGGGCGGTCGCCGACCGACCCGCCGGCGGGAGCTTCGGCGGCGCGAGCTTCGGCGAGCGGATTCGTCAGGAGACCAGGGTCGCGGCCAGGGTGATCTCGGCCGACCCGCCGAGCAGGGCGGAGATCGGGCACGTGCGCTTCGCCGTCTCCGCGATCTCCTGGAACGTCGCCTCGTCGATGCCGGGCACGTCCGCCTCGGTCGTCAGGTCGATCTTCTGGACGCGGAAGCCCTCGTCGGTCTTGTTGAGGTGCACCGCCGCCGTCGTCGACACGCTGGCGGGCGGGAACCCGCCGCGGCCGAGCGCGCCCGAGAACGCCATCGAGAAGCAGCCGGCGTGGGCGGCAGCGATCAACTCCTCGGGGTTCGTCCCCGCACCCTCCTCGAACCGGCTGACGAACGAATACGGCCCCTCATAGGCGCCGCCGCCGAGCCGCATCACGCCCTTGCCATCTTGGAGCGTGCCTTCCCATCGAGCGTCTGCCTTGCGAACGGCCATGTCCGACCTCCTCGTCGTCGCCCCGCGGAAGCGCCGCGGTGAGCCTTGCCATCGAAATCCGTGCTGCACGCCGCCTGGCGACATCGCCGGGCGCGTGCGGCCGACCACCGCGGGACGCTACTCGGCCCGCCGCGGGGCTCGAACGAACGAGGGGCTGCGGGGGCGCCGGCTCGTTCTGGGTGGATGAGTCGGGGCAGAGACCGGGCTCATCCACCCAGAACGAGTGGGGATGCCGGGTGACGCCGGGTTACCTCGCGGCGCGGCGGCGCGCCGCGGCGGTGACGCCGGCGCCTGCGCCCGATGCCACGGTCAGGACCGCGGCGAGACCGGCGACCGCCAGCGGTACCTCGCGGTCGCCGCTCCGCTCGCCGCCGTTGCCACCCGCCTGCTCGTCGCCATCCGGCGGCTCGAGGTCGAGCCCGACCACACCGTCCGTCGGGAGGGGAGAGCCCGGCGCGTCGCCAGGCACCGCGGTCGTCGAGCCGGGAACGCCGGTTGCCGATGGGCGGGGCGCGACGGGGTTGCCTCGTGTCCCCGAGGTCGATCGGGGTGTCGTGGCCGGTGCCGCGGTCGTCGCGGGTGCCCCGAGCCTGCCGCCACCGGTCGCCGCCGTCGTGCCGCTGCCAGCTCCGCTCGTGCTCCCGCCAGGGGATGGCAGGCCCTCCACCGCCTTGGCAATGTCGAGCCGCCCGCGCCCGAAGGTGTCGTCCCGGCCGGGGTCGCCGAGGTCCTTCGCGGTTGCCAAGATCCGCTCGATGGCCGCGAGGGGCGAGAGACCCGCCCCCCGCAGCAGCGCCAGCGCGCCGCTCACGAAGGGCGCCGCCATCGACGTCCCGCGCTTTTCCGCGTACTCGTTCGTCTTGGCGTCGCTCGTCCACACCGTTGACCAGATGCCTTCGCCAGACCCTGGAGGCAAGTTGTCGTCGCCGCCGGGCGCGGCCATGCCCCACGTCGCAGCACCGACACCGTTCGAGAAGTCGGAGTCGCCGTCGCCGCTGTCCGTCGAGCTCACGACGACCGCGGGTTCGTCGGCGAACCCGGACTCGAACAAGAAGTCGTTGCCGGCGGCGAACACGCAGATGGCGCCCTTGTCCCAGGCGTACCGGACGGCGTCGATGATCGGCTCGGCCGGTCCGGCCAGCTTCTGCAGGCGGCCGGTCAGCGACAGGTTCACGATCTCCGCGCCGTTGTCGGCGGCCCACCGGATGCCGGCGGCGACGTTCTCGGTCGACCCCCCGCCGTCCGCGTCGAGGACCTTCACGGGGATGATCCGCGCGTGCGGTGCGACGCCAACCGCAGCGCCGTTGTCGATGATGGCGGCGGCGATGCCCGCGACGTGGGTGCCATGCGACTCGTCGTCCTGCGGCGGCTTGCCGGGTGTCACGAAGTTCCGGCCACCGACCACGTTCGCCGCGAGATCCTGATGGGTGAGGTGGACGCCCGTGTCGACGACGGCGATGTCGACGCCCTTTCCGAAGAAGCCCGCATCCCATGCCGCCTTGGCCCCGACCTTGTGCAGCCCCCACTGGCGCTCGTACAGCGGGTCGTTCAGCGCCGTGGCGCGTGTCGGCGCCACGAGAGCGACGCACACGAGCAGGAGCGACCCGGCTCGCAGCACGCGATGGGCGGCGAGGCGCGTTGTCACGCTTTCATTGTCGCGGCTCAGAGCCGCCGCAAAACCGTCACCACCTTTCCGTACACGCGAACGTCGGCCGCGTCGAACTCCATGGGGTCGAGCCGGGGGTTGGCCGGCGTGAGGACGACCTTGCCCGCCTTCTTGCCGAAGTGCTTCACCGTGGCCTCGTCGCCAGGGATGCCGGCCACGACGATGTCGCCCTTGTCGACCTCGGGTTGCTGGCGGACGACGACGTAGTCGCCGTCGAAGATCCCCGCGTCGATCATCGAGTCGCCGCGCACGCGGAGCATGAAGAGTTGGCCAGGGCCCGTGAAGTCCTCCGGCAGGGGAAGGAGCTCTTCGACGTTCTCCTGCGCGAGGACGTTGGTGCCCGCGGCGACGTCGCCGAGGAGTGGCACGTGGCGCGCGGGGCGCCGGTCGGCCGTCGCGCCGGACGACGGGTCGTACCGCACCTCGATCGCTCGGGGCTTCGTGGGATCGCGCCGCAGGTAGCCCAGCTGCTGCAGGGACGAGAGGTGGGCGTGGACGGTCGACGAGGAGGTGAGACCGACGGCCTCGCCGATCTCGCGTACGGACGGGGGATACCCGCGCTCCCGCAGCGCTTCGCCGATGAACTCCAAGATCTGCCGCTTTTTCTCGCTCAACGGTTCGGGCATGGGTGCCTCCTCGGGGCGAACGTGTGTTCAGCCTACAACGGGGTGCGGCGGCGATGCAAACATTTGTTCGGAAACCTCTTGACACGAACACTCGTTCGCCGCTTTGATGTCTACGAACACGTGTTTGGCGTGTGCACGGGATCCGGCCAACGGCCGGACCGGCTGGTCGAGAGGAGGAGTCATGGCAGCAGTCGCGATGCAGCTGGGTGCCGGAGGTCGCGGAGCGGCCGGGTCGTTCCGGCGTCCAGGCGTGGGCGTGGCGACCCCGCCCGCGCACCGTCGCACCGTGCCCGCTGCCGTGTACTGGCGGCGTCGAGCCGCCGTCCTCTTCATGGTCGTCAGCGCTGCGTTCGGGGGACACGCGGCGCTGCAGCTCCTCGGCGGCGGCCCCCTCGCTGCCGCCGAGGCGCCCTCGAACCGTGGCGGCGCGGCCGGCGGCGCCGCCGCCACGGTGGGCAGTGGTCACGAGGTGCACCTCGTGACCGAGCCCGTGAGCCGGGCCGTGTACGTCGTCGGATCCGGCGACACCTTGTGGACGATCGCGAGGGCGTTGCAACCCTCGGGTGACGTCCGCCCGCTGGTCGATGCGCTCGCCGCCGGCCGCAGTGGGCGCCCGCTGCAGCCCGGCGAACGCATCGTCCTGCCCTGACTTCGCCGACCACCTGAACGGCGACGCCGGATTGGGGTTACGGTCCGATCCGTGCGGTGCCCTTCGTGTGCCGGCCTCGACGACAAGGTCGTCGACTCGCGCACCGCGGACGACGGTGCTGCCATTCGCCGTCGCCGGGAGTGCTTGCAGTGCTCGCGCCGGTTCACGACGTACGAGCGGCTGGAGGAAGCGCCACTGCTCGTCGTGAAGCGCTCGGGGCAACGTGTCCCCTTCGACCGTTCGAAGATCGTCGCCGGGGTCCGAGCCGCGGCCAAGAACCGGCCCGTGGGAGACGACGCGCTCGACGCGCTCGGCTCCGAGATCGAGGAGGCCCTCCGGCTGGAGGGGGCCGAGGTGACGAGCGAGCAGATCGGTCGGGCCGTGCTCGATCGGCTGCGGACGCTCGACGAGGTCGCATACCTCCGGTTCGTCAGTGTGTACAAGGGGTTCGAGGACTTGACCGACTTCGAGCGCGAGGTCGTGTTGCTTTCACGCGCCCCGCGCCACGATCAGTAGGGTCGCTCGATGGCCGTGACCGGCGCCGACGAGCGCATCCACCCGGTCGAGGACCCGAGCCCGCACTGGAGCGACTCGCTGTACTTCAACGTGTGGGATCCGGGGTCCGGGCTGTTTCTGCTGACGCGGATGGCAGTTCTCCCGAACCAGCCGGGCGCGACGGCAGGCGTGCTGGCGTGGAGGCGCGGCGAACCGTTCTACGGCTACGGCCACAACCTCGACGACATGCCGCTCGCCGATTGGGACGACATGACGATCGGGCAGCTCCGGTACCGGGAGATCGAGCCGCTGCAGTCCTGGGAAGTGCGGCTCGACGCCGGCGACGCGCGGCTGTACCTGCGGTGGGACGGGTTCACCGGGGTCGTCGACTACGCGGACAATGCACACCCGCTCCCGAGGGCCGTCGCATGGGGTCACTACGAGCAGACGTGTCGCGTGCGGGGTGAGGCGACGCTCGGGGGCGAGAGCTTCACCGTCGACGGGTTCGGCCAACGCGATCACTCGTGGGGGTATCGCGACTGGGCAGGGGTCGGGGAGTGGCACTGGGTGACGGGGTTCGTCGGCGACGGGGCGCGCAGCTTCAACCTGTTCCACGTCGTGCAGCCCAATGGGCAGACCACGGTGAACGGGTTCGTGCACGACGGCGGCTCGGACCTCCTGATCGTGGGGGCCGACCGCGCGACGACGGAGGGCGCCGGCCGGGTCCCCGAGGGTTACGACCTGGTGCTGCACGTCGAGGGGGACCGGAGGTTCTCGTTCCGCGGCGACGCGGACGGGGCCGAGGTGCCGGTGCGGCCGGGCGGCGGCGCGACGGTCGTGCACGAACGGCCGATGCGGTTGGCCACGGACGACGGCCTCGAGGGCATGGGCGTGTACGAGCTGTTGGAGAACAGCACGGCCGGCGGTTCGAACGAAGCCGGCACGGTGGCGGGGTAGGGAGGCGCGGTGCGAATCGGAATCCTGACCGGCGGCGGCGACTGTCCGGGGCTCAACGCGGTCATCCGCGCCGCGGTCCGCAAGGGCGAGCAGGTGTACGGCGACGACTTCGTCGGCTTCCGCGACGGCTGGAAGGGCCCGATCGAAGGCCTGACGATGGAGCTCGACGTCGCGCGGTGCCGCGGCATCCTGCCCAGGGGCGGCACGATCCTCGGGTCGTCGCGGACGAACCCGTACAAGGTCGACGGTGGCGTCGAGAAGCTCAAGGCGAACCTCGAGCGGCTCGGGATCGACGGGTTGGTCGCCATCGGCGGTGAGGACACCCTCGGGGTCGCCCACCGCCTGCACGGCGAAGGCGTCCCGGTCGTCGGCGTGCCGAAGACGATCGACAACGACCTGTCGGCCACCGAGGTGACGTTCGGGTTTCACACCGCGGTGCAGATCTGCGTCGAGGCGATCGACCGGCTCCACACCACCGCCGAGTCGCACGACCGTGTGCTCGTGTGCGAGGTGATGGGCCGCCACGCCGGCTGGATCGCCACGTACGCAGGGATTGCGGGCGGGGCCGCGGAGGTGCTGGTGCCGGAGCGGCCGTTCGACGTCGAGCAGATCTGCGACGACCTCAAGCGGCGCCACGAGAAGGGCAGGTACGCGTCGATCGTCGTCGTGGCCGAAGGGGCGACGCCGAAGGAAGGCTCGTTCGTCCTGCAGTCGAAGGAAGTCGACGCGTTCGGCCACGTGCGGCTCGGCGGGATCGGGCAGCTGCTGGCCGAGGAGATCGAACGGCGGACGGGGTTCGAGACGCGGGTCACCGTGCTCGGCCACATCCAGCGCGGCGGCTCGCCCACCGCGTTCGACCGCGTGCTGTCGACCCGGTTCGGCGTCGCCGCGATCGACGCGGTCCACGACGGCGAGTTCGGGACGATGGTCGCGCTGCGCGACGCCAAGATCGTCCGCGTCCCCCTCGGCGAGGCGGTCACCGAGTTGAAGACGGTCGACGAGGAGCTCCTCGCGATCGCGGACCTCTTCCACGTCTGAGACGGAGCGACGACATGAGCGACATCCAACGCGCGGTGCTGACGACCGGGGCGAACTCGGGCATCGGGCTCGCGACCGTGATCGAGCTGGCGAGGCGCGGGTTCCGGTCGATCGGGTCGGTGCGGACCGAGGCCAAGGCCGAACAGGTCGAGAAAGCGGCCGCCGACGCCGGCGTGGAGGTCCACACCGTCCTCATGGACGTCACCGACGCCGAGCAGTGCGAGCGGGCGCTGTCCGGCCTCCACCTGTACGGCTTGGTGAACAACGCGGGCTACGGCGTGAACGGCGCGGTGGAGGACGTCACCGACGACGAGGCCCACCAGCTGTTCGACACGATGGTGCACGCACCGATGCGCCTGTCGCGCCTCGCCGCGCCGGCCATGCGCGAACAAGGCGGCGGTCGGATCGTGCACGTGTCGTCGATCCTCGGCATGACGACGGCCCCGTTCGCCGGCCACTACGCGGGTGCGAAGCACGCGCTCGAGGCCCTTGCCGACGCCCAGCGCATCGAGCTTGCACGCGACGGCATCAAGGTCGTGCTCATCGAGCCGGGCGGCTTCCGCACGTCGATCTGGGAGGAGTTCCAGGCCGACGTCGATCGCCGCGAGGAGGCGGGGTCGAGGTTCGCCGGCGCCTACCAGCGCGTGCTCATGGGCCAGCGGATGATCGAGCCGCTGATGGGCAAGCCCGAACAGTGCGCCAAGGTGATCGCGTCGGCGATCGACACCAGGTACCCACGGTCGCGATACCTCGTCGGCATGGACGCGCAGCTCATGAACGTGGCGACGCGGCTGACGCCCACGTTCGTCCGCGACCGCGTCATGCGCCTCGGCCTCGGGATCTAGCGGGGCGCGTCAGCCGATGCCGTCGGCAACCAGCAGCGCGACGAGATCGTCGACGAGGTGCGGTGGGGCGGCGACCGTGGTGCCGTCGTCGAGCGTGAGCACCGTCGCGCCCGCCTCCGCGGCCACGAGCGACCCGCCCGCCCAGTCCCACAAGGCCAGACCGCGCTCGTAGTACGCGTCGAGGCGGCCGAGCGCGACCCAGCAAAGGTCGAGCGCCGCCGAGCCCATCCGCCGCACGTCGCGGACGTTGGGCAACACCCGCGGCAGGACGGCGGCCTGCTCCGCGCGCCGGGTGGCGTCGTAGCCGAAGCCCGTGCCGACGAGTGCCGTCGCGAGCGCCGGTGCGCCGGCGACGGCCAACCGCCGGCCGTTGCACCACGCGCCCGCGCCGAGCGCGGCCGTGAACGTCTCGTGGTGCACCGGGTCGTGCACGGCGGCGGCCACGGACTCGCCGCCGACCATCGCGGCGATGGAGACGGAGAACGCCGGGAACCCGTAGAGGTAGTTGGTGGTGCCGTCGAGCGGGTCGGCGACCCACTCGACGCCGGTCGACGACGGTCGGGCGGTGCCTTCTTCGCCGACCAGACCGTCGCCCGGACGGTGCTCGAGGATGCGTTGGGCGATCAACGCCTCGCTCGCGCGGTCGACCTCGGTGACCATGTCGGTGCTCGTCGACTTGGTGTCGACCACGATCCGGACCTGCGCCAGCCGCTCGACCAGGAGCGCACCCGCCTCCTCCGCGACGGACGCGGCGAAGGCGGCCAGCGCGAGCCGCTCGTCGCTTCCGCCTGCCACGCGAAAGGTCTACTGGCTGCCGGTAGCCTCGGCCGCCATGGCAGCCACCCCCGGCCGCGGCGAGGGCGCCGATCGCGGGCTCGTCGACCTGCGGTCGGACACCGTGACCCGCCCGACGCCCGAGATGCGCGCCGCGATGGCCGGGGCCGAGGTGGGCGACGACGTCTACGGCGAAGACCCCACGGTCAACGAGCTGCAGGACACCTACGCCGAGATGGTTGGCAAAGCCGCCGCCCTCTTCGTCCCCTCCGGGACCATGGCCAACCAGCTCGCGCTCCGCCTCCTCGCTACTCCCGGCACCGCGGTCCTTGCCGGTGCCCGAGCCCACGTGGTCGTCTACGAGAATGGCGCCGGCGGGCGCAATGCGGGCGTGCAGTTCACCGCGCTCCCCGACGACGACGGCGCGATCGACCCGGCCGACGTCGCCTGGGCCATCGAGGCCGCGGAGCACCACTATCCGAGGCCGGGCCTGCTCTGCCTCGAGAACACCCACATGCCGGCCGACGGCGCGCCATGGCCGACCGAGCGGCTCGACGCGGTGATCGACGCAGCCGCTGGCCTCCCGGTGCACGTCGACGGCGCCCGGCTCTTCAACGCATCGGTGGCGACTGGGGTGCCCGCGTCTCGTCTGACGGCGCGGGCGACGACGGTGATGTCGTGCCTGTCGAAGGGGCTGGCTGCGCCCGTCGGTTCGTTGCTGGCTGGCCCGGCCGACGTGATCGAAGCAGCCCGTGGTGAGCGCCAGCGGCTCGGCGGCGGCATGCGCCAGGCCGGGGTCATCGCCGCCGCGGGGCTGGTGGCCCTGCGGACCATGATCGATCGACTGGCCGAAGACCACGCCCGCGCGAAGCGCCTCGCCGAGGCGGTCGCCGACCGCTGGCCCGCGTCGGGCTGCGACCCCTCGACGATCCGGACGAACGTCGTCACCTTCCGCCATCCGCGCGCCGCGGAGCTGCTCGGCCACCTCGAGGCCGAAGGCGTGCGGGCCGGGACGATCGCGCCGGGCGTGATCCGGTTCGTCACCCATCTCGACGTCGACGACGACGGCGTCGAACGGGCGTGCAAGGCCATCGCATCGGCAGGGGAGTGACGACGCCGGCGCGCGTCCTCGCCGTTTACGCGCACCCGGACGACGCGGACGTGTCCGCGGGCGGCACGCTGGCGACGTGGGCCGCGGACGGCGCGCACGTCGAGGTCGTCGTGTGCGCGGCGGGCGACAAGGGAGCGGCCGACCCGTCGACCGACAGGGGCGACCTTGCGGACCGGCGCGCCGCCGAGGTCGAGCTGGCCGTCGCCGCCCTCGGGCTCGATCGCATCCACCTCCTCGGCCGGCCCGACGGCGAGCTCTCGAACGACGCGTCGTTGCGCGGCGACATCGTGCGCCTGATCCGCGACGTGCGGCCCGAGGTCGTCGTGTGTCCCGACCCGACGGCCGTCGTGTTCGGCGGCGCGTACGTGAACCACCGCGACCACCGCGAGGTCGGATGGGCGACCCTCGACGCCGCCGCCCACGAAGCGGGGAACGGGCTGTACTTCCCCGAGGCCGGCGACGCGCACGCCGTCGACGAGGTGTGGCTGTCGGGTGCGCTCGAACCCGACACGTGGGTCGACATCGAGGGCGCGCTCGAACGCAAGGCGACCGCGCTCGCGTGCCACGAGTCGCAGCTCGGCGAGGCGGGGGAGTGGTTGCGGGCCGTCGTGCAGGAGCGAGCGGAGGAGGCCGGCCGCCAGTCGGGGTACCGCTACGCCGAGGGGTTCCGCCGGCTCGTGCTCCCGTAGGTCACTCGCGGATCATCGGTGGTTGGTGGGGCGGGGCTTCCTCGCCGAAGAGCTCGGCTTCGCGGATGCGCTTCCACTCGCCCATCGCCCGCAGCGTGAGCACCGCGACGACGGCGACGCCCGCCGCGGAGACGACCCCACCGACGACGGCGCCGATGCCGGTCGGCGTCGTGCAGTCGCCGGCGCACTGCAGGTCGACGAACGACCAGCCGATGAGGGCGCCGCACAACCCTGCCAGGACGATCGCGGTGAAGGCGAGCGCACGCGCCAGCGGCGACGGGAGGGCCGATACCGGTCGGTCGTCGATCGGCTGCACGGCCGCCGATCGTAGAGTGCGGCCGTGGGTAGTCCCCATCCGGTGGAGGAGACGGCAGCGGCGGCGACGCGCCTCCGCGACCTGCTCGATGCCGACCAGATGGCCAGGGCGAGCACCGCGTTCGACGACGAGGCGACG
>DASVEG010000110.1:0-7539 GCA_036380695.1 Acidimicrobiales bacterium | reverse complement strand
CTCGCGGGAGGCGCCTGGTTCGCCGGTCGTGCGCTGGCCAGCCAGGCGGCAGCCACTCGGCTCGCGCGGGAGCACACCCAGCTGATCGAGGAACGGACGCAGATGCTCGCCACGGCCGCGGTCGCCGACGAACGGCTGCGGATCGCCCGCGAGCTGCACGACGTCGTGGCGCACGCGATGAGCGTCATCGCGGTGCAAGCGGGCACGGGGCGATTCGTCATCCGTGAGTCCCCGGACGTCGCGGCCGGCGCCCTCGCGGCGATCGAGACGACGAGCCGCGACGCGCTGCAGGAGATGCGGCGCCTCCTCGCCGTTCTTCGCGACGGCGAGCCGGACGGCGAGCTGCTGCCCGCGCCGGGGCTCGCCGACCTGAGCGAGCTCGTCGCGGCCAGCGCCGCCGCGGGCGTAGATGTCGAGGTCGTCACGCGGGGCGACCCGCTGCCCCTGCCGGCCGGCCTCGACCTGTGCGCGTACCGCATCGTCCAGGAGGCGCTCACGAACGTCCGCAAGCATGCACGTGCGACGCGCGCGACCGTCGCGGTGTCGTACGACGAGACCGAACTGACCGTCGAGGTGCGTGACGACGGCGTCGGCGCCGCATCGCCGCCCGTTCCCGGCCACGGCCTCGTCGGCATGCGCGAGCGCGTGACGCTCTACGACGGCAGCCTCGAGACGGGCCCGGCCCGCCCGGGCGGCTTCCGCGTCTTCGCGCGGCTTCCGTTGCCGGAGGCATCGTGATCCGAGTCGCCATCGTCGACGACCAGCCGCTCGTGCGCGCCGGCTTCGGGGCGATCATCTCCCACGTCGACGACCTCGAGCTCGTCGGCGAGGCCGACGACGGCGAGCGCGCACTCGACGTCGTCCGGGCGCAACGCCCGGACGTCGTCCTCATGGACATCCGCATGCCTCGCCTCGACGGCATCGAGGCGACGAGGCGGATCACCGCCGACCGTGCCTCGGACACGAAGGTGATCGTGCTCACCACGTTCGACCTCGACGAGTACGTGTACGCCGCGCTGCAAGCCGGCGCGAGCGCGTTCCTGCTCAAGGACGCCGCGCCCGAGGCGCTGGTGGCCGCGGTGCGGGTCGTCGCCGGAGGCGACGCGCTCCTCGCCCCGTCGGTGACGCGCCGACTCATCGAGCGCTTCGCGGCCGCGGCGCCCGTCGACGACTCGGTCCTGCGGCACCTGACCGAGCGCGAGCGTGAAGTGCTGACCCTCGTCGCTCGGGGCCTGACCAACGCCGAGATCGCCGAGAAGCTGTTCGTGAGCGCGGCGACGGCGAAGACGCACGTGGGGCGGGTCCTCGCGAAGTTGCACGCGCGCGACCGGGCCCAGCTCGTGGTGATCGCGTACGAGTCGGGGCTCGTGCGGCCCGGTGCGCCCTGAGGACGACGGAGTTCGAGCCCGTGGGGTGACGACAGACGACGCCGCCGCGCCGACGCTGACGGCATGGCTGCGCACGACGACGCTCCGGTCTCCGCCAGAGGGCTGACCAAGAGGTTCGGCAACCAACTCGCCGTGGACGACCTCACGTTCTCGATCGCGCCAGGACGGGTGACGGGATTCCTCGGTCCGAACGGCGCGGGGAAGACGACGACGTTGCGCATGGTGGTCGGGCTCGCGACCCCGACGTCGGGCGACGTCCTCGTGTTCGGCACGCGGTACGCGGACTTGGAAGACCCAACGCGCACGGTCGGCACGCTGATCGATGCGTCGGGTTTCCACCCCGGCCGCCGTGCCCGCCACGAGCTCGAGATCCGTGCCGCGGCCACGGGAATCGACGACGGCCGCGTTCCCGAGGTTCTCGCCGAGGTCGGCTTGGAGGCCGCCGCCGAGAAACGGACGGGCCATCTCTCGCTCGGCATGCGGCAGCGCCTCGGCCTCGCCGCCGCACTGCTGGGCGCGCCGCGGTTGCTCGTGCTCGACGAACCGGCGAACGGGCTCGACCCCGCCGGCATCCACTGGTTGCGCCAGGTCCTCCGCGGCTACGCGGCACGGGGAACCGCGGTGCTCGTGTCGAGCCACGTGCTCGCCGAGCTGTCGCTGTTCGCGGACGACGTCGTCGTGGTGAACCACGGGCGCCTGGCCGTGCAGTCGTCCGTGGCCGATCTCGTCGCGGCCGGCGCCGAGCGCGTGGTCGTCCGCACGCCACAGGCGGAGGCGCTCACCGAGGTGCTGACCGCGAAGGGCGCGACCGTGACACCGGTCGACGGCGAGCTGTCGGTGACGGGGTTGGGCGCCGACACCATCGGCGATCTCGCGCTCGCCGCCGCCGTCCCCTTGCACCAACTCCGCACCGAGATCCAGACGCTCGAGGACGTGTTCCTCGACCTGACCGACGACGACGAGGCCATCCGATGACTGCCACCGTTCACGCCGAGCTCCGCAAGCTCCTGTACACGCGCAGCCTCTGGCTGTTGCTCGTCGCCGGCGTCGCCATCAGCACGGCCGCGACCGCGGTGCTGATGTTCGCATTCAAGGCGGCCGACATCCCGACGACGCTCTCTGGGCACGGGTCGCTGCGGTTCGGGCCGACGAACGTGGGGCTGCTCCTCGTGCTGTTCGGGATCCGGGTCTTCGCAGACGAGACCCACCACCACACCATCGGGTCGACGTTCGTCGCCACGCCAGATCGGCTCCGTGTGCTCGCGGCGAAGGCGCTTGTTGCCGCAACGTCGGCGTTCGCCTTGTGCGCGGCGATCTACGCGCTCGTGATCGCCGTGACGGTCGCGGCGGCATCCGCGCGCGATCTCTCGATGACCATGGACCTGGCCGCGACGATCGCGCTCTTCGGGCGCGTGGTGCTGGCGATGACCTTGTCGTCGTTGCTGGGCGTCGGCCTCGCCGCGGCCGTCCGCAACCGGGCCATCGCGCTCGTCGGTGTCGTGGTGTGGTTGGCGCTCGCGGAGAACATCGTCGGCACGCTCCTCCGCATCCCCGGGCTCATGCCTGCGTCGCTCATGCGCGCGGTGGTCGCCGGGGGAGCCTCCGGCGCGGGAGCGCTCGACGCGCCGCTCGCCGCCCTCGCGCTCGTCGCGGTGGTGGCCGCTTCGTTCGCGGCCGCGGTCGTCGTCCTTCGCGACGACGTCGCGTAGGGCTCTCGCGCCGACCGGAAACGCCGCGACCATGTGCGCGGTAAGCAAGGCGGATGGCCTGGACACCGGATCCGCATGCGCTCGTGGGCCGCGTCGCCGTCGTCGCCGGGGCAACTCGCGGCGCCGGTCGTGGGATCGCCGTCGCCCTGGGTGAAGCGGGCGCCACCGTCGTGTGCACCGGCCGCAGCAGCAGGACGGGAACGCTGCGTTCCGATTACGACCGCCCCGAGACGATCGAAGAGACGGCTGAGCTCGTCGCAAGCGCAGGCGGCACGGGGATCGCGATACCGGTCGACCACCTCGACGCCGATCAGGTGAAGGCGCTCGCCGATCGCATCGCTGCCGACCACGGCCGCATCGACGTGCTCGTGAACGACATTTGGGGCGCCGAGGTGCTCAAGGGCGGGCCGGAGGAGTGGGACACGCCCATCTGGAAGCACGACCTCGCGACGGGCCTACGCATCCTCCGTCTCGCCATCGACACGCACCTCATCACGTCGCACCACTTGCTCCCGCTCGTGATCGCGCAACCGGGTGGCCTCGTCGTCGAGGTCACCGACGGAACCACCGACTACAACTCGACCCATTACCGGATCTCAGTGTTCTACGACCTCGCCAAGGTCGCGGTGAATCGCCTGGCGTTCTCGCAGGGCCACGAGCTCGCACCGCACGGGGCGACCGCGATCGCGGTGACCCCGGGCTGGATGCGTTCCGAGCTGATGCTCGAAGCGTTCGCCGTGTCCGAGGACAACTGGCGTGACGCGACACGACCCAGGGACGACGGCGGGCCGCACGTCCCTGGGTTCGAGATGTCGGAGACGCCCCGCTACGTCGGTCGCGGCGTCGCCGCGGTCGCCGCCGATCCCGACCGCGCACGGTGGAACCAGCGGTCGGTGACGGTCGGCGAGCTGGCCGCGGCCTACGGCTTCACCGACCTCGACGGCACCCAGCCCGACGTGTGGCGCGAGATGATCGCCGCCGAAGCCGCGTCACGCTCAGGACGTGCGGACCCCTGACCAGCGGGCGACCTCTGCGTCGATGTCGAGGTGCTCGATGGGAGCGGTGTTCTCGTAGACGCCCCAGTCGTCCCGCGGCAGCATCCACATGACCTCGAACTCGTTGCCGTCCGGATCGGCGCCGTAGATGCTCTTCGTGGCGCCGTGGCTCGACTCGCCCGAGTAGGCGTTGGCATCGAGCAGCGCGCGCCGCGCCTCGGCGAGCTCGTCGATCGTGTCGAGCTGCCACGCGAGGTGATAGAGCCCGATCGCGCCGCGCCGCTTCGGCCCACCCGCGGTGCCGACCCCGAACAGACCGAGGTCGTGGTGGTTGCCCGAGCGCGGAAGCCGCAGGAAGACCGCGTTCGCACGCGGCTCCCTGGCGACGACCTCCATGCCGAACACCTCGGTGTAGAAGCGCTCGGATCGCTCGACGTCGGAGACGTAGAGCACGGCGTGGTTGAGGCGGACGGGGGAGAAGGCCATCGGGCTCCTTCGCGGGTAGGGGTCGGGGGGGGCTGGGCGTCCGGCGGGGTCGGTGCGGTGTCAGGCGTCGCCCGTGCGGACGGCGGACACCTCGAACTCGAGCGTCACCTTCTCACTCACGAGCACGCCGCCCGCTTCGAGCGCGGCGTTCCAGTTGACGCCCCAGTCCTTGCGGTTGACGGTCGTCTTGCCCTCGAAGCCGACGCGGTGGTTGCCGAACGGGTCGACCGCGCTGCCGGCGTACTCGACGTCGATCGCCACCGGCTTCGTGACGCCCTTGATCGTGAGGTCGCCGGTGACGCGGTAGTTCTCGGCGTCGAGCTGCTCGACGGCGGTCGACACGAACGTCAGCTCGGGGTGGTTCTCCATGTCGAAGAAGTCGTTGCCCCGAAGGTGCGCGTCGCGATCCGCGTTGCGGGTGTCGATGCTCGCGGCCTTGATCGTCAGCTGCACGCTCGACCTCGTCGGGTCCTCAGCGTCGAAATACCCGGTGCCTGCGAAGTCGTTGAACGAGCCGCGCACCTTGGCGACCATCGCGTGCCGGGCGACGAAGCCGATGCGGCTGTGGGTCGGGTCGACGGCGTAGCTGCCCGTGAGGGTGTTCGGGATGGTGGTGGTGGTCGTAGTGGTCATCGTGCTCCTTCGAATTGTTGTTGACGTGTCATCTAACATCGGTGACACATCAACTATTCCCGAGGTATCATCGGTGCCGTGAGCGACGTGCGTGAGGACGCGGTGGGCAAGGACGGCGTGCGGTGGCTGGCCCCTCACGAGGCGCGGGCGTGGCGGGCCCTGCAGGTCATGCAGTTGCGCCTGGAGGGCGAACTGGCGCGCCAGCTCGCCGCCGACTCGAACCTGTCGTATCCCGACTACCTCGTGCTGGTCGCGCTCACCGATCGCGACGACGGCCGCATGCGCCTCTTCGAGCTGGCCCGCAACCTCGGCTGGGAGAAGAGCCGGGTGTCGCACCACGTCGGGCGGATGGCCGACCGCGGCCTCGTGAAGAAGCAGCCGTGCGACTCCGACCGCCGGGGGGCGTACGTCGTCGTGACGAGGAGGGGACGCAAGGAGATCGAGTCCGCCGCCCCCGGCCACGTTGCCGCGGTCCGCCGCCTGTTCGTCGACCGGCTCGACCGCGACCAGCTGGACGCGGTCGCGATGGCGGCAGAGACGGTGCTCGCCGCGCTCGACAGCGCCCGATAGCGACCGACCGCGATCAGCCCACCTCGGCGGGAATTGCCGGGGGCGACCAACCGAGCACGCGGCTCGTGACGGGCAGGAGCCAGTGGCCGCGAACGCGGTCGCCGAACCAGCGCTCGTGGCGTTCTTCCTCGACGACCATCTCGTCGAGGCGGTCGAGAAGGGACACGAGGCCGAGCCGTTCGGCGGCCGATCGCGCGTCGACGTACTGGATCACGTTCATCCCCTCGAGCCGGCCCGCGGCGTACATCGGGCCGAACCAGCCCGACACGAAGCAGAGCGCACCGAAGAACCGTCCGATCGCACCCATCAAGAGCTCGCGACGCGGGCGCGCCCGCTCGCCCAGCTCCACGAGGATGTCCGCGACCATCGCGCGGTGGTGCCACTCGGCGCCCTCGATGCGCCGCACCTCGTCGCGCTCGTCGGGCCGCCGCCACAGCGACCGCCAGTGGCCGCGGTACGCGTACGCCGCGGCGAGCTCCCCCGCGTGGGCGTCCTGCAGGATCCGAACGAGGGTGGCTCGGTCGCCCGCCGTGTTGGGCACGGACCCATTGAACACCCGCGCCGCACGCCGCGCCCAACGCGGCATCAGCGCACGGCGATGGGGCGAGCTTCTGGCGGTGGTGAGCCGACGACGGCCTCGACGTCGTGCTCCTGTGCCCGCTCCGACGTGAGGTGTGCACGCGTGATCCGATCGAGCCGGAACCACCGGCCGCCCTTCCGGTCGCGGCAGTACGCGAGGAGATACCAGCGCCCCGCCGCATGCGCGAACTGCAGCGGGTCGACCGTTCTCGTCGACGTGCCGCCGTTGCGGTCGAGGTACGCGATCCGGACGACCCGACGCTCGGCGACCGCGACGTCGAGCGTGCGCGCCGTCCGCGACCGTCGCGGCGCCGCCGTGCTCCACACACGGCGCGCGAGCGACTCGGCGGCAGCGACGGCTCCTGGTGTCATCGCCTGCATCACCTTCGTCAACGCCGCCGCGCCGTCCGTGGCGTACGGAAGATCCGCCTGCGTGCGCAATGCCGTCGCGATCGCGACCGCCTCGGCGGCGGTGAACGTCACCGGTCGCAGGAGCGCGTCGTGGGGGAGGACCCGGTACCCGCCACCGCGTCCGCTCACGCTGTAGATCGGAACGCCGGCCTGCTGCAGCGCCGAAACGTCACGCTTCACCGTGCGCGTTGTCACCTCGAATTTCTCGGCGAGTTCCGTCGCGGTTCGCGCCCGCGTGCCCGACGCGCGGAGCTCCTCGGCTATCGCGTACAGGCGGTCGGTGCGGTTCACCCCCCACATGTTGCCGCACGAAACCGTGACAGGCAGATGTCACGAATGGTGCGCTTCCCTGGCGCCATGACCGTTACCACCACCCGGCATCGTTGCGCCCTCCCGTTCCTCTACTACGCGGACGTCGCCGCTGCGATCGCCTGGCTCTGCGACGCGTTCGGGTTCTCCGAACGCTTGAAGCTCGCCGCACCCAACGGCTTCGTCGCCCACGCCGAGCTCGAGCTGGGTGACGCAGTCGTCGCCGTCGGCGGGCTCGGGCCCAGGAACGCTGGGCCGCCGCCCGACCGCGTGCGATCGGGCGTGTACGTCTTCGTCGACGACGTCGACGCGCACTGCGCCCACGCGCGCGCCAAAGGCGCCGGGATCGCAGTCGAGCCGATGACCACCGACTACGGCGAGGAGTACTGGTCCGATCGCTGCTATCTGGCGGTCGATCCGGAGGGCCACCACTGGTGGTTCATGCAGCGGATGCGTGGG
>DASVEG010000109.1:0-2848 GCA_036380695.1 Acidimicrobiales bacterium | reverse complement strand
TGCGCGCGCCTCCGCAACGCGGTTCTGGCCACGAACCCCCCTCCTCGGTGGGTTCGTGGCCAGAAGCGGGGAGGCGGGGTGGGGTGGGGGTGGGGTCAGAAGATGTTCGAGGCGTCGCAGGTGCCGAGCGAGACCCAGTTCCCGACCCCGCCTGCGAGCTGGTACGCCCACCCGGTGACCGTGTGCCGGCCGGTCGGCAGGGTGCGGTGGAGCTGGCCGCTCGAGACCCGCCAGCCGTTGACGTACTCGAAGTGGCGGATGTCGGTGGAGGTCCAGAACCAGCTCGAGTAGCTCCACGAGTTGTTGTCGACCGAGACGGCGAAGAGCGTGAACGTGTTCTGCGCCGGCGAGAACGGGGCGAAGAGGCTGAAGTCGCCGGTGAGGTTGTTGCAATACATGCTGGCCGTGCGGTAGCCGCCGTCGCTCTGGATCGTGGCGGCGCCGGCCGACGGAGCGAGACCGAGGAACGCCACCGCGAGCACGAGGACGACGGCGACGCTGCGGGCGGCGGTGCGGGCGGTGGAGCGGGTCGTTGTCATGGGAACAGCGTCGGTCCGGAGCCCCCCGCCGCCATCCCCCAAGCCCGCCACTCGCTCGCGACTGCCCTCGCCACTCGCGCTTTCTCGCATTACCGCCGCGCCAGGCGCGGACTTCTGGGAGAAAGCGGTCAGGGGGCGGTCAGGGGGCTGTCAGGGGGAGGTCGGGGCCGCCGCGATCAGCTCGTAATCGCTCGGCCAGTTGGGTTGCATGAGGTGCCATTGCTCAGGGGCACGGCGGATGAGGTGCTCGAGCTCGTGGGCGAACGCCTGCATCACCCGGCCGACGTCGTCGCGGAACGACCCGGAGCGGGAGGTGTCGACGGGCGGGCGGACGACCCCGTGGTGGCCGCGCTCGGCGAAGTAGATCGCGCAGGGCAGCAGGACCGCGCCGGTGCGCAGGGCGAGCGTCGCCGGGCCTGCGGGCAGCGTGGTCCGTTCGCCGAAGAACTCGACCTCGATGCCGTTCCGCGCGAGGTCGCGGTCGGCCACGAGGCCGACGATCTCGTTGGCGCGCAATGCTCGCAACACGGCCGTGCCGGCCTCCGGGCCGTGCGGCACGACCGTCAACCCCATCGCCTCGCGGAGCGACACGAACCACTCGAACAGCTCCCTTGGTTCGAGCGCCTCGACCACGACGGTCGCGGGGAACCCTGCGGAGGCGAGCCACGCGGCGCCGAAGTCCCAACCGCCCAGGTGCGGCATCGCCATGATGACGCCGTTGCCCGCCGCGAGCGCCTCGTCGACGCGAGCGACGCCCTCCCAGGACATGCCGGCTTCGAGCGCGTCGTGTCCCGTCGACCCGAGGCGGAACGACTCGAGCCAGTACTTCGCGTACGAGTCGAACGCCTGAGCGACCTTCGCATCGAGTTGCGCCTCGCTCAAGCCGTCGCCGTAGACGCGGCGGAGGTGGCGGGCGAGCATCGTCCGGCGCCCCTTCAGCGCACGCGAGAAGCCCGCCCCTGCTCCGGCCGCGAGCACCGACGCGACGGGCACGGGCAGCGCGTTCGCGACCGCGGCACCAACGCGGTACCCGAGGTAGCTGAGGCGGTCGGTGCGCGCGCTCAGGGCCGGCGGGTGCCCGCGGAGCGGCGGGTACTCGTCCGCCTGCGCTCACGGACCGCATGCCACCGCGCGCCGGCACGCCAATCGCGGTCGGACGTCTGCGCCCGCCACGCCCGCCACCGCTCGCCCATGAGCGCCCGCTCGTGACGCGGCGGCTGGGGACGGTCGATGCTGGCCTGCCGCCACACCTTCACGAACCGCTGCACCGCGGTGAGGCTCGTCAGCGCGAGCATCAGCCACAACACGGGGATCATGAGGATTGGGAACGCGAGGGCCGCGGCGATGGCGATGATCCGCTCGGCCCGCTCCATGAGTCCTCCGCGGGCGTCGTAACCGAGCGCGTCCGCCTTTGCCCGCTCGTAGGAGATGAGCGTCGACGTGCCGAGCACGGCCATCGGGAGCAGCGGAGTCAGCCCGCCGTCGGTGACCGCGAGGTGCCACGCGATGCCGCCGAGCAGGAGCGAGTCGGTGACGCGGTCGGCGACCGAGTCGAAGAACGCGCCGCGCGACGACGCCGTTCCCGACGCCTTGGCGACTGCCCCATCGAGGAGGTCGGGCACCGCGGCGAGCACGAGGAGGATGAAACCGACCGCAAGGTGCCCGGTCGCGATCGCGACGGAGGTCGCGACGGCCATGGCGAGACCGGTCGCGGTGAGGTGGTCGGCGGTGACGCCGATCCGGCGGAGAGCGGAGCCGACGGGCTTGACGCCCTGCTCCACACTCGTCCGCCAACGTCCATCGAACACGAGGGGCTCCTGCGAAAGGTGTGTGGTGGGTGCGCGGCCGCTGTCCACGGCGCGGCCTCCAAGGTACCGCAGGGGCCGGATAACCTGCGGCCACCAGCCAATCTGGGATGGACAGGGGGGTACCTGTGAAGAGCGTTCCGCCGGACAAGATCCGCAACGTCGCCCTTGTGGGGCACGGCGGGTCGGGGAAGACGTCGCTTGCGGAAGCGCTGCTCTTCACCTCGGGAACGACCGCGCGCCAGGGCCGGGTCGAGGACGGCACGACGGTGTCCGACTTCGACCCGGAAGAGGTGAAACGGCACATCTCCCTGGCGACGTCGCTCCTGCCGTTCGAGTGCAACGGACACAAGATCAACCTGCTCGACACGCCCGGATACGCCGACTTCGTACCGGAGGTGGAGGCCGCGCTGCGCGTCGCCGACCTCGCCGTGTTCGTGGTGAGCGCGGTCGAAGGCGTCGAGGTGCAGACCGAGGTGATCTGGAAGATCGCCGACCGGCTCG
>DASVEG010000108.1:0-18200 GCA_036380695.1 Acidimicrobiales bacterium | reverse complement strand
AGGGTCCGCAGGCCGCCCAGCTGCTCGAGGATCGTGCGGGGCGGTCCGGTGGCGAGCAGCTGGCCGGCCTCCATGATCCCGATCTCGGTGCACATCTCCTCGAGCTCGGCGAGGATGTGCGAGCTGATGACGATGGTCTTGCCCATCGCTCGCAACTCGCCCAGCAGGGTGCGCAACTCGACGCGCGCCCGCGGGTCGAGGCCGCTCGCCGGTTCGTCGAGCACGAGCACCGACGGGTCGTGGATGAGGGCGCGGGCGAGGCTGAGCCGCTGCTTCATGCCACGCGACAGCGAGTCGACCATCGCCTCGCGCTTCACTCGGAGGTCGACCAGCTCGAGCAAGCCGTCGACGAGGGCACGCCACGACGACCGGCCGATGCCGTACGACGCAGCGAAGAACTCGAGGTACTCGTCGACGCGGAGGTTGTCGTAGACGCCCATGACGTCGGGCATGTAGCCGAGGTGGCGGCGGACCTCGCGGGGGTCGACCGAAGGGTCGGCGCCTGCGACCTCCACCCGTCCCGACGTGGGCGACAGCAGCGACGCGAGCACCGCGAACGTCGTGCTCTTGCCAGCCCCGTTCGGGCCGATGAGCCCGAACACCGACCCGGCAGGTACGTCGAAGGTGACGTCGTCGACCGCCCGGAGCGCGCCGTAGCGCTTCGACAACGCAATGGCGCGCACCGCGACCGGGGCGCCGGCCGGCTCGGTGGGCGGCGTCAGCGGCTCGAGGATCGTGCTCACGGTTGCTCCGACAGCGTGAACGACGCGGCTCTGAACACGCCGCTCATCCCGACGAGGCGCACGAACACCATGCCGTCGCGCACGGCGGACACGGGCACCTCGACCTGCGACTGCGCCATGTTCTCCCCGCGGCGGAACGGCTGCGCGCCGACGCCCACGCCGCCGCCGATGGTGGGAACGGGCTGCCACCGGCCGTCCCACACCTCGATCCCCGCGCCGCCCGCCCATGGCACGGTGGCGACGAGCGACTTCGTCGGGGCCGCGCCCGTCGGGAGCACGAAGCGGAGGACGCTGCCGACGTCGGCATTGCGGCCCGGCCCGAGATCGCCATTGAACCCCCCGTCGCTCGACCGCAGCGGCTCGCCCCGGATCGTCATGTCGGTGAGCCGACCACCTGGCTTCACCGCGACCGAGGTCGCGATCGCCGTGCGCCCGACGGGCCGCCGCCTGCCGTCGCCGATCCTCACCTCGACGTCGTGGTCGCGCGTCCAGCCCGCGGCGATCGCGAGGCCGCTCGGGCGCGCCCAACCGCCGAAGGGGCTGGCGGCGCGCCACACCGCGGTGTTCACCGCGTCGCCCGCGGCGGAACGGTCGGCGACGAAGCCGCCCCGCTCACCCCAGAGCTGCGTCTCGGGCAGGTCCATCGGTTCGAAGGCGACGGCGCGCACCGACTGCGGCCCAATCGACCACGCCTGGGACTGCCCCGGGTCGAGCCGCCCAATCGACGTGGCGCGGTCGCCCACCGTGACGACGACGTCTTCCAGGGCGATGGTCATCGTGTTCTCGATCGACCCGGTCGCGGCACCGTCTGCGTCGGACGACGCGGTCAGCTGGAGCCCGCCGTCGAGGTCGACGGGCCCGCGGAGCGTCGAGACGGCGAACTCGCCCGCGGCGAGGCGGAGGTCGCCGGCCGGGCCGCGCTCGGTGAGCTCGACCTGCGAGCTGCCGGTACCGCGGAAGTCGCTCGAGTTGCGCGATGCCGACCACGTCGTTTCGAGGGAAACCGTCGACTGGTGCCTGCGGCGGGCCGACACCCCGACGTACGTCGTCGCTCGGGCGCCCGACTCGTCGACCTCGATCACCGAGGCGTGCGCGAGGCGCGTGCTCGCACGCAGGCTGCGCGCGCCGACGTAGCTCCCCGCGGTGAACAGGATCGCGACGAGGGGGATCACCACCCATGCGAGCTCGGCCCTGCCCGCCCGGTTGAGCACGATCGCGACGATGGGGCCGACGACCGCCGTGTACCCGAGCAGGAACACGAGCAGCCAGCCGAGGTCGGGCACGCGAAGCCCCGCGTCCTCGGCAACCGAGCCGGAGACGGTCCTTTGGCCGTTCCAGAGGGACATCGCGTTGCGCTGCGGGGTCGGATGGAAGAGCCGCTCCACGCGGCCCGCGAGCACCTGGCCCCTGGTGTGGACGACGCGCCCGAGCCCGGCGCTGGCAGCGCCGTTCGCGCCCGGCTGCCACCCGTCGGGCAGGCCGTCGACCGTGGCCGGCTCGCCGTCGATCGCCAGCGTTCCGCCCGCGCCGAGCCACGCCAGCACGCCCCGGCGCACCGGCGGGGACATCCTCCCCAACTCGCCCGGCGGGACGACCAACGTCCCGAGCGGTTCGATGGCGAGCGGAGCCTGGGCGAGGTGCGACTCCTCGACGGCCGCGAACTCGGCGACACCGACGTCGACGGCCAGCGCGGCCGCGGCCGGGAGCGTGTCGCCGCGGCGCACGCCGGGGTGGAGCCCGACCAGCTCGCGGTCGTCGGACGTCCGCGCCGTCACCGGGTCGGCTTCGAGCACGGTGTCGCCGTGTTCGTCGAGCACCCGCGCCTCCGCGGTCAGCAGCCCGGGGACGTCGCCCATGGCCGGGACGGCGAGCACGAACCGCTTCGCGCTCCCTCCTGGCACCTCGACCGGCAGCCGCACGCGCACCTTCGCACCGGAGGGCGACCGCGCGTCGACCACGACCTCGCCCCGCACCAGCCGCGTCGTGCGAACCGAGACGGTGACCGGGAAGCCCTTGCCGGCCTGGACGTAGCCGGCGTAGCCGACGTGGAGCGTTGCGTCCCCGCCGGCCTGGGCGGCCGCGGTGGCGGGCGCGCCCGCGGAGGTCGCCGCCACGACGGCAGCGGCCGCGAGGAGCAGCCGGACGATCCCCCTGGTCACCGCCGTCACTGCACGCAGTTTGTCACCAGCGCCGCCCGCGTCACCGTCAGCGCGCGTCCTCCCCGGTCCCCGTCCTCCGCTTGTGGCCACCAACCGACATCGCCTGTCCGTTCGTGGCCGGAGGCGATGAGGGGGTGCTGCGGCTCGGATCGCGGAGCGTGGTGGTCACGCGGGGCGGGCCACGACAAATGACTCAAACGGACTACGCGCGCTCACTCAAGGCGCGATTCGCGCGCACCGAGATCAACAGAGCCGGCCGGAAGGTCCGTCCGGCAGTGGGAAGTGATGATCCGAACCGTCCTCACCGACCCCGTGCATCCAGCACGGGACACGGAGACAAACCGGTCGCCTAGACGGTTCGGGGAGCTAGTGGCGAGACCGACCCGCCCAAGCAAGGGGCCGCACCCGCGGCTTCCCCTACTCGGACGGGAGACATGCACCGCCAATCCACCAACCACCGTGTCGCAATCTTCGGAGCTTCGGTCCTGATCGGTATGTGGATCTTCGTCGGCGTCGCCTCCGCCACTCCCGCCCTGAGCGAGCGTGGCTTGGACGACCCAACGCGGGGAAACGCCGGTCAGACCTCGGCGACGCAGGACTGCGACGGCACGCATCACAGCACGACCGGACATGGTGCGAACGACGCCGATCCGCATGCCTACAACGAAACCTGTGACGGTTCGCCGTCGGGGAACGGTGTGGGCGACGGTGAAGCGGCGGGCAAGCCGTGCGCCGGCTGCGTGGGCAACGCCGACGACAAGAACCCTCCGGGGCAGTTCCCGGACGGTCCGACCGACCACAACGCAGGCTACGAGTGCGACCGCAACGAGGGCATCGGGCAGACCAACCCGGCCCACACCGGTTGCCAGGCGCCTGAGGGTGAAGGGGAAGGGGAAGGCTCCAACCCGCCGGCATGCCCGGCCGGGACGGCAGCCATGACCGACTACAGCTACCTGCTCGACGGCGCCGAGAGCGCGGACGACATCACCGGCAACGTGGAGCCCGGCGACACCGTGGAGGTCACCTTCACGATCGCGGCGGGCTGCACCGACATCGAGGTGTCGCTCGCGTCCTACGACGGTGACCGGGCGCTGTTCCACTCGCACACCGGCCACTTCGGTACAGGCGAGCACACGCTGTCGATCAACACCCCCGACTGCGACACCGAGGTCGACTTCGTCCTCGGCGGGGTCCTCCCCAACCTGGACAACGCGACGGGTTCCCCGTACCGCGACCAGGACCGCCTGCTCGACGTCGACCGCAGCTCGGTGAGCTGTGAGCCGGCGCCAGGCGAAGGCGGTTCGACGGGCTCTGAGAACGGCGGCACCGGCACTGAAGCCACAGGTGGCGAGGTCGTCCAGCAGGGTTCCACGCAGGGCAACACCCCGGACGCCGTCGTACTCGGGTCCGCCGTCAGCATGACGCGCGGGAACGGGCACGCAGGCGGGGCGGAGCAGGCTCGGGCCGACAACGGTGTCGCCCCCGCGCCTGGTGCGCCTGCCGAGGTGATGGGCGTCCAGATCGAGCGCGCGTCCGCCGCATCGCTCGCCCGCACGGGCGTGCCTGCGGCTCCGCTCGCCGCGCTGGGCGGCTTGCTCTGCCTCGTCGGAGTCGCGCTGACCACGGTCAGCCGGCGTCGCGAAACCGTCTCGGTCGCATCCCGGCTCGCCGGGTACGCCACCGCCGCGTAAGCACCTTGGTTCGGGCGGGTGAGCCACACGGCTCGCCCGCCTGAGCTTCTTTCGTTGGGGCGCGCGCCACGCTCTGTAGTAGGAACGCGCGGGTGAGCCCGCGGCAGCACGCCGTTTCGCGCACGTTCGACCCAGCGGCGGAAAGCGTCCGTGCGGCCCGCCGGTTCGTCGCCGAAACGCTGCGCAGGCACGACCTAGAGGACGCGGCCGACCGCGCCGTGCTCCTGGTGAGCGAGCTCGTCACCAACGCCGTCCTGCATGCGCGCACCGCCATCGGCGTGCACATCGCGCTCGACGATCGGATGGTGCGCGTCGAGATCGAGGACGGCAGCCACGCTGCACCAGCGGCTCGCTCGTTCAGCGCGCTCGCCGGGAGCGGCCGCGGGCTGCGCCTCGTCGAAGCGGTCGCGCAATCGTGGGGCGTCGTGCCCAAGCCGGACGGCAAGATCGTGTGGTTCCAGCTCCCCGCCGACGACGGGGGCGACGAGGGCGACGACGAGAACGGCATGGCGTTCGACCTCGACGCCGTGGAACCGCTGTGAGCGATTTCGGGGGCGACGGCGAGCTCGTCGAGGTCCACCTTCGCGGGTTCCCCGTCGTGGTCCACCGCAGGGCGTCGGAACACCAGCAGGAACTGCAGCGCGAGTTCCAGCTCATCCTCATCGGTGCCGCGGACGGCCCCATCGACGTGCCGAAGCGGTTGTTCGAGCTCATCGACGTCGTCACCACCAGGTTCGCGGGCGTCAGCGACCCGCAGACGCGCGAGATCGAGGAAGCCGACCTCAAGGGCGTCGAGACCATCGACGACCTGATCTACCGCGTGCCGCCCGCGACGTCTGCGGCGTGCGTTGCCCTCAGTCGCATGCTCGACGAGTGCGACGACTACTGCAGGGAGGGCGGGGCGCTCCTCACCCTCTCGTCGCCCGACGAGGCCCTGGCCTACCGGCGCTGGTATCTCGGGGAGTTCGTCGCCCAGCTCGGCGGCCACAGGCCGCTGGCCTGGCCGGACGCCGACCACCGCGCCCTCCTCGCCACCCCCGAGCTCCGCGGCGAGACCTGACCCCAGCTCGCTTTTGGAGGCAATAGAGGCGGTACCACCGCCTCTATTGCCTCCGGAACGAACTCGGCGCGGCGGTGAGGGACGCGGGCGGGGGGCCCTGCCGGCCGAGGACGACGTCGCGGAGGGCGAGGACGCGGGCTCGCGTGTCGAACCACGGGGTCCGCTTGCTCGGGCGCAGCGTGAGCCAGACGGTCGTGCCCGCGGCCATGAGGAACCGGATCGTGGCGTTGTACAGCCCGAAGTGGCGGCGGACGAGCACGACCGTGTTGCGCACCATCAGATAGTCGACGAGCGGCGGCGGCGACCCCTGGTGCGGGTTGGTCACGACCGCGCCCCACACCATCCCGACCTCCCACCCCGCCCGAGTGGCGCGGATCGAGAGGTCGGCCTCCTCGCAGTACGCGAAGTAGTCCTCCTCGAACAGCCCGACGTCGGCGAGGCACGCCCGCCGCACGAGCAGGAGCGTCCCGTGCGCGAACCCCGCGGGCTCCCACCCTTCGCCCCGCTCGGCGCGCACCGTCATGCCGCCGAAGTACGGGTCGACGACCGGCTTCTCGTCGTCGCCGAACTCCGCGCACGCCATCCCCGCACGCGGCCGACCTGCGACCGCGTCGAGCATCCGCTCGAGGCAGGCGTCCTCCGGCAGCGCGTCGTGCGGCAGCACGACCGCCCACTCCCCCGCCGCCGGGTCCGCGAGCCACGCGCGCAGGCCCGCGTTCGCACCGCCGCCGAAGCCGAGATTGCCCCCCGCCTGCACCACGCGGTCGACACCGGGAAGCGCGCGTACGCACTCGACCGCGCTCTCGGTTGACGCGTTGTCGACGACGACGACGCACACGCCGACGCCCTGCCGCCCGAGGCGCCGCACCGTCTCCGCGCACCGGTCCGGTTGGTCGCGGTGGACGACGATCGCGGTGACCGACGCGACCGGCGGGACCGGCCTGGTCACCGGCGGGCGGCGGCGACGGCGCGGTACAGCTCGACGGTGCGCGCCGCGATCGCCGGCCACGTGAACCGCTCGAGCACACGCGCCCTGCCCGCCCTGCCGTACGCGTCCGCACGTGCGGGGTCGGCGAGCAGCTCCGCGATCGCCGCGCCCAGCGCCGCGGCATAGGCGTCCGGGTCGGCAGGCGTGCCGGTTGCGTCCGCGGCCTCGAGCGGCACCAGGACGCCGGTCTCTCCGTCGACCACGACCTCGGTGATGCCACCGACCGCGCTGGCGACGACCGCGGTCTCGCACGCCATCGCCTCCGCGTTCACGAGCCCGAACGGCTCGTAGATCGACGGGCACACGAACACGGTCGCGTGCGACAGGAGCTGGACGACGGTCTCTCGGGGCGGGGTGTCCTCGACGAAGACGAGCGGCGCGCCCGCGGCCTTGACCGCGGCAGCCTTCGCGCGCAGCTCGGCCCCGATCTCCGCGGTGTCCGGCGACGACGCGAGAACCACCAGCGGTGCGTCCGGCGGCAGGTGGCGCGCCGCATCGAGCAGGTAGGTAATGCCCTTCTGGCGCGTCATCCGCCCGACGAAGAACGCGTAGGGCACGGTCGGGTCGACACCCATGCGCTCGATTGCGCCGGTCGCGTCGGTGCGCTGGTAGGTGCCGGTGTCGATCCCGTTGTGGATCACCGCGACGCGGGCCGGGTCGACGTTCGGGTACCAGCGCAGGATGTCGTCGCGCATCGGACCCGACACGGCGACGACCGCATCTGCAGCTTCGATCGACGCACGCTCGGCCCAGGACGACACGGCGTAGCCGCCCCCGAGCTGCTCGGCCTTCCACGGTCGCAACGGCTCGAGACTGTGCGACGTCATGACGTGGGGCACGTCGTAGAGCAGCGACGCGAGATGCCCTGCGAGGTTGGCGTACCACGTGTGCGTGTGCACGACGTCTGCGCCCTCGACGCCCAACGCCATGGCGAGGTCGACGGAGATCGTGCCGAGCGCGGCGGCGTGCGGTCGGTCGCTGCGCAGCGCGTCCCATGGCGTGTACGTGGCCGCGACCGACGCGGACGGCCGCGCCGCTCCGAATGCATGCACGTCGAGGTCGACCATCCCGGCCAGCTCCGCGGCGAGGTACTCCACGTGTACGCCCGCGCCGCCGTAGACCTCGGGAGGGAACTCGCGCGTGAGCAGCGCGACCTTCAGTGCCGCCATCTGCCGCGGACAGTAGCGCCCTACGTGCCCCAGCCCTCGGGGATGACCTCGCCCTTGCCGACGACGACGATGCCGTTGTCCGACACCGTGAACCGCTGCGCGTCGCGCACCGGGTCGACCCCGAGGCGAGCGCCCTTCGGCACGCGCACGTGCTTGTCGACGATCGCGTTGCGCACGACGGCGCCGGCCTCCACGACCGCGCCGTGCAGCAGGACCGAACGCTCGACGTACGCGTTGGCATCGACGCGTACGAGGGGTGAGATCACCGACTCGCGCACCGTGCCCCCGGCGAGGATCGCGCCGCCGCACACCATCGAGTTCAGCGCGTGCCCGGTGCGATCACCCTCGAACACGAACTTCGCAGGGGGCAGTGCCTGCAGGCTCGTGTAGATCGGCCACTCGAGGTTGTAGAGGTTGAAGATGGGGTGCACCGACACCATGTCGAGGTGCGACTCGTAGTACGAGTCGATCGTCCCGACATCTCGCCAGTAGCCGTGGTCGCGCTCGGTCGCGCCGGGCACGTCGTTCTCGTCGAAGTCGTACACGTACGCCTCGCCCGACTTCACGAGCATCGGGATCAGGTCGCCGCCGAGGTCGTGGTTCGAGCTGTCGACCATCGAGTCCTCGGCCACGGCCGCGAGCAACGTCTTCGTCGTGAACACGTAGATGCCCATCGACGCGAACGCCTCGTCGGGCGACCCGGGGATCGTCGGCGGGTCGGACGGCTTCTCGAGGAACGCCTCGATCTTCCCGCCCGGACCCGGGTCGATGATCCCGAACTGGTCGGCTTGCGACCGAGGCACCCTGATGCCGGCGACGGTGACGCCTGCCCCGCTGTCGATGTGGAAGTCGACCAGCTGCCGCGGGTCCATCCGGTAGATGTGGTCGGCGCCGAGCACGCAGATGTAGTCCGGCTGCTCGTCGCCGATGAGGTTGAGGTTCTGGAAGATGGCGTCGGCCGATCCCTGGAACCAGCGCGGGCCCTGCCTCATCTGCGCGGGGACGGGCGTGACGTAGTTGCCGAGCAGGGTCGACAGTCGCCACGTGCGGGTGATGTGCAGGTCGAGGCTGTGGCTCTTGTACTGCGTGAGCACCACGATGCGGAGGTAGCCCGCGTTCGCGAGGTTCGACAGCACGAAGTCGATCAACCGGTAATGGCCGCCGAACGGAACCGCGGGCTTGGCGCGGTCCGCGGTGAGCGGCGCGAGCCTGCTGCCCTCGCCGCCCGCGAGGACCATCGCGAGGATGCGTGGCTCGCCGCGCCGCCGTCGCGGTTCCTCGCCCCGTATCTTCCAAGCCGGTATGACCACAGGCCTTGGCTACACCCTCAAGCTGCGTGGTGGGGAGCGGCGGGATCCGCCAGCGGTGTCGGCCGAGCGGCCTGGCTCGCGGCGTAGGCGCGGCGCCGCACCGCGTTGAGCACCCCGGCGGGCTCGAACGCGTCGCCCGTGTTGAAGGGATTGAAGCGGAGCGACTCCGCCTCCGCGTCGCCGAGGCGGCGACCCACGTCGATCGTCGCGAACGGTTGCCATGGCCTGGCTGGCTCGGCGACGACGAGCTCGAGCCGGAGTTTCGCGGACTCGAGCGCAGCCTCCACGTCCGCGAGCGTGGCGGTCGGCGCGAGCGGCTCGGTCGACCCTTGCTGCTCGCCGGCCTGCGTCCCCGTCCACAGCGGGCGCGCGCCGAGGACGACGACGCGGCCGTCGCCGGTGCGGTACGGCAGGAGGCTCGAGAAGAACGACGTGCCGAACGCGATCGCCGGCAGCAGCGCGTGGCGCAGCACCGGCGGCGCCCCGGAGCTCGCGAGCAACAGGTCTTGGTGGCCGCCGGCGCCGTGCGCGTCGAGGATCCGGACCGCGACGCCGAGGATGTCCGGCATCGGCTCCGGTGTGCCCGCACCCCGCGACAGCCGGACCACTGCACGGTGACGGCCGTGGGGCGCCAGCCCGTCGGGGACGCGGTCGCCCTGCACGTCGACCGTCGCCTGGAACGCCGCTCCGGTCGGGTGGAAGACGCGGGCCCGGCGGACGAACGACAGGGCACCGAGCCCGGCCCCCACGATCGGCCCCGCGGTGAAATCGATGGCGCGCTGGAAGGGACGCATGACCCGTGCCTACCCAGAACGGGCTCGCGGCGCGTTAGGGGCGTGCGCGCGTCACCGCTCGCAGCACCTCCAGCAGGCGGGCGGCGACGGCGGGGGCGGCGTGGACGGGGCGAAGGGCGGCCGCGGCTTCGCCGGCGCGTGCGAGCGTGGAACGGCCGAGGCCGTCGATCGTGCGGGCGAGGTCGTCCTCGGTCTCGCCGTAGGGGATGGCGCCCTCGCCGAGCACCTCGGTGAGGAACGGCCAACCGGAGACGAGCGACGGAAGCCCGTGCGCGATCGCGTCCCCGACCGTCCCGGTCGTGAGCATGTCGCCCGTACGGAACGGGAGCACGAGCACGTCGAGCACCGCGAGCTGCCGCTCGTACTCCTCCCTCGGCACCATGCGGTACCGCCACGCGCGGATGCGCAGGTCGTCGACGGGCTCGTCGCCGTCGGCGAGCGAGAAGACCGCGAGCTCGACGTCGTCCCGGTGACAGCGCGCGACGGCTCGCATGACGAGGCCGACGTCCTTGTCGCGGCGGGGCGCGCCGACGACGCCGAGACGCAGCGCGCCGGCGCGCAGCCCGAGCTCGCGCTCGACCACGCCGCGCGCTGGCCGCACACCATCGGCACCGGCGAGGTGGCCGAAGTGCGGGTGCGGCACGAGCACATGCATCGCGCCCGGCCGGAACGGATACGTCGCCGTCACCCGGTCTCGTCCCCAGTCGCTGTGATGGAGGACGGCGTCCGCGTGCCGCGCCCACAGCGCGTACACCGGCGCGACGCTCGTGTCGCCGTCGTGGGGAAGCAGGTTGTGCTGCGTCCACACGATCGCGGCGCCCGCGGCCCGCAGCTCGTCGATCAACCGTTGGTTGCGTTCGACGTCCGGACCCAGCAACCACTCCGGCCAGTGGACGTGGAACACGTCGCAACCTTCCAGCGCGGCGCGCAGCGGGCGGGGATCGTCGTCGAGCACCAGCCGGCGCCGGAAGCGCTCGACCGCGACGTCCGCCCCGATGGGGTCGTACAACGCGCGGTGGTAGTGGTGCTCGGTCTCCGTCGACAGCACCCGCAGCTTGCCCGGCACGTCAGGCGATGCGTTCGAGGTCCGCGGCCGTCACGGGGTACCGCGGCGGCTCGCCCCGCACGTGGCGCGCGACCTCGTCGATGGCGAGGTCCGCGAGCCGCCCGAGCTCGGAGCCCTGCGACCCGGCGACGTGCGGAGAGACGAACGCGTTCGGAAGCTCGAACAACCGCGAGCCACGGGGCAGCGGTTCGGGATCGGTGACGTCGAGGACGGCCGAGATCCGTCCCGTCGCCAGCTCCGCCTCGAGGGCCGCCGAGTCGACGAGCCGACCGCGAGCCGTGTTGATCAGGACCGCGCCGTCCTTCATCCGCGCGAGCTGGTCGTGACCGATCATGTGGCGCGTCGACGGGAGGTCGGGCGCGTGCACGGTCACGACGTCGCTCGTCGACAGCAGCTCGTCCAGCTCCACCCGCGCGACACCGAGCGCGCTCGCCGTCGCGCCGTCGAGGTACGGGTCGGCGACCACGACCTCGAGCGCGAAGGGCCGCAAGATCTCGATCAGCGCGCGGCCCACGTGGGACGCGCCGATCACACCGATGCGCTTGTGCACGTTGCCGACGGGCTTCGGGCGCCGCGCTCGAACCGACGGGTCGCGGTACCACTCGCGAGCGAGGAAGACTCCCTTGTTGGCGAAGAGGATCGCGGCGAGGGTGAACTCGGCGACGGGCACCGCGTTGGCCGCGGCGGCCGACGTCACCTTGACCCCGCGCTCGAAGACCTCACGCGCCACGGTCTCCTTCACCGTTCCTGCCGCGTACGCGAACAGCTCCAGCCCGCTGGCCAGCGCGAGGGCGTCGGCGTCCAGCTTCGGGCAGCCCCAGTGACCGACGATCACCTGTGCGCGTGGCAGCAGGCGCGCGGCGCGTTCGTCGTCGAACGCGGCGAGGGGTTCGCGATCGAGCACGTCCGCGACGGCGTCCAGCGCGGCGAACTGGTCGTCGGTGAACGCCGCTCGCACCAACGCCGGCGTCATCGCGAAGACGACTCGGGGGCGCACGGAGGGTGGCTTAGTGCCGCCGCAGGGGTATGCACAAGACATGTCCAATCAGCCGAACGTGCACGAACTGCGGGACGTGCTCAACGACGTGGACTTCCCCGTGGACAAGTGGGACCTCGCCCGGCACGGTCGCTCGGTCGACGCCGTCATCGGCGCGTGAGCATGACCACCAAACGGCGGAACGCCATGCGCGACTTGGAGGAGGCCGTCGCCGCCCTCGCGGCGCGCGGCAAGCGAACGGGTTGCATCCAGCTCTCCGAGGTGGAGGCCGTCGCCGCGAAGTACTCGTTGGAGGACGACCAGCTCGCCGCGTTCCAGGAGAAGGTGGAAGCGGCAGGCGTGCCGGTGAAGGACGACTGCGCGCGCCCGACCGACGACCAGACGAAGGTGTCCGTCACCACGATGACGGAGCTCACCGCGGACACGACGCGGCTCTTCCTCGACGAGATCGGCCGCTATCCCCTGCTCAGCGCGGACGACGAGATCGAGCTCGCGAAGCGCGTCGAGAAGGGCGACGAAGAGGCAAAGGAGCGGATGATCAATTCGAACCTCCGTCTCGTCGTCTTCATGGCAAAGCGCTACCAGGGCTACGACCTGCCGCTGCTCGACCTGATCCAGGAGGGCATCTTCGGGTTGATCCGCGCCGTCGAGAAGTTCGACTGGCGCAAGGGTTTCAAGTTCTCCACCTACGCGACGTGGTGGATCCGGCAGTCGCTGCAGCGTGCGGTGCAGAACAAGGCACGTACGATCCGCCTGCCCGCGCACACGCTCGACCGCGAGCGGGCGATCATGAAGGCGATAGAGAAGCTCGGCGACGAGCTCGGCCACGACCCGTCCGACGACGAGATCGCCGCCGTCGCGAAGCTCTCGACGCGCCAGGTGCAGGAGGTGCGCGACGCAGGGCGCGTGGTTGCGTCGCTCGACGAACCGATTGGCGAGGAGGGCGACACGACCTTCGGGTCGATGGTTGCCCAGACGGAGTCGTTCGAGGAGGAGCTGCACGTCCGGCTGGAGGAGGACGCGCTGCGCAAGGCGCTCGGGTCGCTGCCCGAGCTCGAACAGCAGATCATCCGCCTGCGGTACGGGCTCGAGGGCGGGTCTCCCCTTTCGCTCAGCGAGATCGCCCGCCGCCTGCGCATGGCCCCGCGCCGCGTGCGAGCGCTCGAAGAGACCGCCCTTTCCCGCCTCGCCGAGAGCCGCGAGATCGCCGCCGCTGCCGACGGCCGCGCCGCCTGATTTCGTTTTGTGCACCGTTGGCATCAAATGAGCGCCCAACGGTGCACAAAAGCGATCACGCGAGCCGTAGCCTGCGGACGATGAACGTTCACGAGGTGCTTGGCACGCCGATCGAGCCGCCGTTCCCCGAGGGGATGGAGCACGCGGTCTTCGGCATGGGCTGCTTCTGGGGCGCCGAGCGCAAGTTCTGGGAGACGCCCGGCGTGTTCACCACCGCGGTCGGTTACGCGGGCGGCGACGCGCCCAACCCGTCGTACGAGCAGGTGTGCTCGGGCCGCACCGGCCACGCCGAGGTGGTGCTCGTCGTGTTCGACCCTGCGAAGGTCACGTACGACCAACTGCTCAAGGTGTTCTGGGAGAGCCACGACCCGACGCAGGGCATGCGCCAGGGCAACGACATCGGCACGCAGTACCGCAGCGCGATCTACACGTCGTCGCCCGAGCAGTTGGGCGCGGCGGGGGCGTCTGCCGACGCGTACGGCGAGCGGCTCGCGGCCGCGGGCTTCGGCCCGATCACGACGGAGATCCGCGAAGAGACGACCTTCCACTACGCGGAGCGCTACCACCAGCAGTACCTGGCTCCGACGAAGAACCCGAACGGCTACTGCGGCCTGGGCGGCACGGGCGTGGCCTGCGCCGTCGGCGCGCTCCCCGTCGACGGTTGAGCGCGCTCACCGGCTGGCCCTTCTGGGCCCCGAGCGACATGGAGGCCGTCGAGCGCGCCCTCGACCTCGCCGGTGTGGGCGAGGGCGACCACGTCGTCGACCTCGGCTGCGGTGACGGCCAGGTGCTCGTCGCCGCCGCCCGACGGGGCGCGTCCGTGGCCGGCGTCGAGTCCGACATCGATCTCGTCGAAGCGGCGCGCAGCGCACTCGAGCAGAACGACCTGAAGGGCGACGTCGTCCACGGCGACGTATTCGAGTATCCGCTCGACGCCGACGTGCTCTTCACGTACCTCGCACCTGCGACGCTGCAGCGGCTGGTCCCTCGCTTGCAGTCGGCGGCGCCGGGCACCCGGCTGGTCACCGTCGACTTCGAGGTGCCCGGCCTCGAACCCGCCGCGGTCGACGGGCGCAACCACCTCTACCGCCTCCCGGCTCGCGTGCTGCCCCCGCAGCCGGTTGGGTGGGCCGCGCCGGCGATCCTCGTCGCCGCGCCCCCCGAGAGCCACTCGTTGACGTGCCTGCTGCTCCACCACGCGGGGGGCCGGGTGAAGGTCGCCGGCAAGCACGGGCTGGGAGACGTCGTGACCGTGCAGACCGGTGCCGACGAGGCCGGCAAGGGCGAGCCCGTCGCCGTCGACCTCCGATGGGACGAGCTCGAAGAAGGCACGTTCGTCACCGGCGTGCTCCGAGTCCGCGGCCGGCGCGTCCCCGACCTCCCCGTGTACGCGCTCGTCACCACCGAGGAGCACGGCCTCTGGGAGGTGAACGACGACGGCGCCAAGCGTCTCGCTCGCCGCGTCGAGTACGACTGGGAGCCGTCGACGTTCGACGAGCTGCTCGCCGCGTGCGACGCAGACGCAGACGCAGACGAGTAGCTACGCGATCGCGTCCGCGGCCTTGATGAGGTCGTCGAGCGCGGTGCGCAGGTTGTGCGCGATCGACCACACGTGCGGCACCGTCTCGCGGCACGCGACGAGTCCGAAGCACATGGTGCCCATGTACGACATCACCGTCATGTTGAGCGCGCCGCCGTCCAGGATCGGGCCCATCGGGTAGTACGCAACCATCCGCGCGCCGGCCGAGTACAACGGGAACGGCGGGCCCGGCACGTTCGAGATCGTCACGTTGAAGAGGGGGCGGTGGCGGTCGGCGAGCTTCATCGACGAGTACAGGCGCGCGGCGCGCGCCGCGAGGCCCGGCGCGGCGAACTCGGCCCAGTCCATGAGCGTCTCCGCGCCGATGGCCTTGTCCTGATCCTTCGCGCGCGTGGTGCCCTCGCTGATCATGTGCAGCCGCTCGACCGGGTCGTCGATGTCGGTGGCGAGCGACGTCAGCATCGACGAGACGCGGTTGCCCATCGCGCCCTTCTGGTCTTCCGTACGAACGGAGATCGGCACCATCGCCACGAGCGGCTTGTCGGGCTGCTCGCCCCTGTCCGCGAGGTACGACTTCAACGCGCCTGCGCACAGCGCGAGGACGACGTCGTTCACAGTGCCGCCGAGCTTGTTCTTCACCATCTTCACGTCGTCGAGCGGGAGCTGCGTGAACGCGAAGCGGCGGTGGGGCGTGATCGTCGTGTTCAGCGACGTGTTGGGCGACGAGAACGGCGCGGGCGGCGGGACCACACCCGGCTCACGGTTGCGGCGCCGCAGCGACAGCGCGACCTCGGCGGTCCGCCTGGCCGCCTTCACGGCTCGGATGGGCTGGCGCGAGAGCGACGCCATCGCCCACGCGACGAGCTCGAAGTCGGTCGGCAGGCGGTCGGCCTGCCACGGCTTCTCGGGCGGGTCGACCTCGGCGACCTCGGGTGTGAAGTCGAGCAGGTTCACCATGAGCTCAGCGCCGGACACGCCGTCGATCGCGGCGTGGTGCACCTTCGAGATGGTGGCGATGTAGCCGTTCTCGAGCCCCTCGACCATGTACATCTCCCACAGGGGACGGCTGCGGTCGAGCGGGCGGCTGATGATCTCGGCCGCGAACTCGGCGAGCTCCTGCTCACCGCCGGGCGAGGGGAGCGCGGCGCGGCGGAGGTGGAAGTCGAGGTCGAAGTCGGGGTCTTCGATCCACAGCGGGTGGTGGAGCTGGAACGGGATCTCGACGAGCCTGCGGCGGAACGGCGGCAGGAGGTGGAGGCGGTCGGCGACCATCTCCTTCACCTTCTCGAACGAGTAGCCGCCCTCCACCGTCGACGGATCGAACACCGCCGTCGCCGCCACGTGCATGTGGTTGTTCGGCGTTTCGAGGTAGAGGAAGGTGGCGTCGAGACCGGTCAGTCGCTGCATGGGGCAATTCTCCCCGGTGAACGGGGGTCGTGTCGCTTCGAGCTACTTGAGCAGCCGCGACAGGCGCCGGTCGGCGAGCGGTTTCCCCCCGGTCTGGCACGTCGCGCAGTACTGCAGCGACTTGGTGGCGAACGACACCTGACGCACGACGTCGCCGCACACGGGGCACGCCTCCCCCGTGCGCCCGTGCACGCGCATGCCCGACTTCTTCTCCGACTTCAGCCCCGCGGCCGGAAGCCCAGCCGACCGTTCGACCGCGTCCGACAACACCGACACGACCGCGTCGTGGAGCCGCTCGACCTCGTCCGCGGTCAGCTTGTTCGACTGCTTGAAGGGCGACAGGCGGGCCACGTGCAGGGCCTCGTCGGAGTACGCGTTGCCGACGCCCGCGATGAGCCGCTGGTCGGTGAGCGCCCCCTTCACCTGCGTGCCGCCGGCCTGCCGCAACAACTCCCCGAACCGCTCTGCGGTGAACGCCGCCGTCAGCGGGTCGACGCCGAGCGTCGCGACATGTTCGATCGAGTCCACGTCGCTGACGACCCAGATGGCGAGCCGCTTGTCGGTGCCCGCCTCGGTCACGTCGAAGCCCGAGCCGTCGTCGAAGCGGACACGCAAGGCCATGGGGCCCTTGCCCAGTTTCAACGGCCCGGTCGCAACCTCGTCGCGCCACCGCAACCACCCTGCCCGCGCGAGGTGGATCACGAGCCGCAGCTCGCCGGCTTGGAGGATCAGGTACTTCCCGCGGCGCGCGGTGCCCGCGATCACCTGCCCCTGCAGCGCTTCGACGGGCGGGTCGTACGTCTTCAGCGCGGACAACGACGCGACTTGCACGCGCTCGATCGTGCGGCCGACCGCTTGGCCGCGGAGATACGTCACGAGCGACTCGACTTCGGGCAGCTCGGGCACGGGCCTCTCCTAGTCCTTCACCGTCCGCTGTGCCCGAACCCGCCGAGCCCTCGTTCCGACGCGGGCAGCTCGTCGACCGCTTCGAACGCGACGTGCTCGACGCGCTGGATCACCAGCTGCGCGATGCGATCGCCTCGACTCACCTCGTAATCGTGCTCGGGGTCGGTGTTGAGGAGGATGACGCGGAGCTCGTCGCGGTAGCCGGAGTCGACGAGCCCCGGGGAGTTGACGCACGTGATCCCGTGGCGGAACGCGAGCCCCGAACGGGGCAGCACCAACCCGGCGAACCCCTCCGGAATGGCGAGGGCGACGCCGGTGCCGACGACGGCCCGGCCGCCGCCCGCCTTCACCACCGCGCCCTCGCGTGCGTAGAGATCGGCGCCGGCGTCGCCGGTGCGCGCGTAGGACGGCAGCGGCAGGTCGGGGTCGAGACGGACGACGGGGAGTCGCATCGGGCCGTATCCTCCCACCCCGTGCTCGTCTGGATGGACCTCGAGATGACCGGCCTCGACCCGGCCAACCACGTCATCGTCGAGATCGCGACGCTGGTCACCGACGACGACCTCGAGCTCGTGGCGGAGGGCCCCGACCTCGTGATCAACCCGGGTGCGGAGGCGTTGACCCGGATGGACGACGTCGTCCGCAACATGCACACCAAGAGCGGGTTGCTGGCCGCCATCGAGGCATCCACGATCACGCTCGAGGCCGCGGGCGCGCAGACGCTCGCGTTCATCAAGGAACACGTGCCCGCCGAGCGGACGGTGCCGTTGTGCGGCAACTCGATCGGGACCGACCGGCGCTTCCTCGCGCAGTACCTGCCCGACATCGAGAACTGGCTGCACTACCGGTCGGTCGACGTGTCGACGATCAAGGAGCTGGCGCGGCGCTGGTATCCGGCCGCGGTCACCGAAGCCCCCGTGAAGGCCGGTGGTCATCGCGCGCTCGACGACATTCGCGAGTCGGTCGCGGAGCTGCGGTACTACCGCGGCGCCGTGTTCCGTTCGTAGCCGTTCGGGTACGCAGTCCGCCATGGCGAGAGGCCGCTTCCGTCGGCGCGCGGCCCTGAGGGCCGCGATGGGCAGTGCGATCGCGGTCGCGGCGACCGCTCCCCCGCGCGTTCGCCGTCATCGCGCT
>DASVEG010000107.1:0-16057 GCA_036380695.1 Acidimicrobiales bacterium | reverse complement strand
GAAGGACTCCACGTCGAAGCTGCCAACCGGGCCAGGGCTGCCTGGCGGCCCTGGCGTGACGCCGCCGGGCGGCGACGGCGACGACCCTGGCCTCGTCCGCCAGGTGATCGACACCGTCACCGACGCGGTCGGGACCGTCGTCGACACGGTCGGCGACGTGCTCGGTGGCGACGACCCGCCGGTCGACCCTCCCGTCGATCCCCCCGTCGACCCCCCGGTGACGACGCCGCCGACGACGGCGCCGCCGGTCACGATCCCCGGCCCCGTCGACGACACGATCGACGACGTCGACGACGCGCTGGACGAGGTCACCGGGGCCACGGACGGCGCGGCGACCGATCCTGTCGGGACCGTGACGGGCACGCTCGGCCTCTGAGCCGTCGCCCCGGCGCTTCTGGGTGGATCAGTCCGGCCATAGGCCGTACTGATCCACCCAGAACGAGAGAGCGGGGCCCTCGCCCTAGGGTGATGCCATGGCGCCGAGCTACCACCGCCTGGGTGAGGTGCCCGCGAAGCGGCACGTCGCGTTCCGGGCGCCGGACGGGTCGTTGTATCCCGAGGAAGTCGTGGGCCTCGAGGGGTTCAGCGGCCGTTACTCGATCCTCTACCACCGCTACGCGCCGACCCGCGTCGTCGAGATCCGCCCCGCCGACGGCGTGGCCCCTGCCGCGCCGTCGCCGGCGCGCGGGACGACCCTACGTCACCACCTGCTGAGGACGGCGGGCAAGGCGACGGCGGCGGCGGACGAGCTCGCCGGCCGGGCGCCGCTGTTCTGGAACACCGACCTCACGGTCGCGCTGTCGACGTTCGCGGCCGGCGCCGGGAGGCTCGTCCGCAACGGCGGCAGCGACGAGCTCCACTTCGTGCACGAGGGAGGCGGGCGGCTCGAGTCGGTGTTCGGGGTCTTGGAGTACCGGGCGGGCGACTACGTCGTTGTCCCGAAGGGGACGACCCACCGGTGGGTGGCGAGCGGGCCGAGCACGCACCTCGTCGTCGAGTCGCACGGCGCGGTCCGCCTCCCGAAGCGCTACCAGAACGCCGAGGGCCAGCTGCTCGAGCATGCGCCGTACTGGGAGCGCGACTTTCGCCGGCCGACCGAGCTGCTCGCCAACGACGAGACCGGCGAGTTCGAGGTGTGGGTGCGCGTCGACGGGCGCACGGCCGTGTACGTGCTCGACCACAACCCGCTCGACGTCGTCGGGTGGGACGGCCACCTCTACCCCTACGCGTTCTCGATCCACGACTTCGAGCCGATCAGTGGGCGCCAGCACATGCCGCCGCCGGTGCACCAGACGTTCGAGCTCGACGGTGCGGTGGTGTGTTCGTTCGTCCCCCGCCGCCTCGACGACGGCCCGGAGGTCGTGACCGCGCCCTACAACCACGCCAACCTCGACTCCGACGAGATCCTCTTCTACGTCGCGGGCAACTTCTTCAGCCGCCGTGGGATCGAGCCCGCCGCGTTGTCGTGGCACCCCAAGGGCATCCCCCACGGCCCCGCGCCCGGCGTGTCGGAGAAGTCGATAGGCCAGACCCACACCGAGGAGCTGGCCGTCATGATCGACACCTTCCGGCCGCTCACGATGACGGAGGCCGCCGAAGCCTTCGACGACCCCGCCTACCCCACCAGCTGGCTGCCCACCTGACCCGCCCCCTCCGGCGCGGGCGGAGGGTCAGCCTGCGAGAGGGAAGGTCGCGGCGTCGGCCACGCCGGACACGTCGCCCGCCGGGGGCGGGTGGATCGACACGGGCTGGCCGAAGCCGTACAGCCGCATCGACGCGGTGGTGGTGATCGCCGCGCCGCTCGTCCGCACGTCGACCCTCCGCAGCAGGTCGTCGGCGTCCAGCCACACGGTCACGTCGTAGCCGAGCCCGCGCGCGACCGCGACCGAGAACGACACCTCGCGCGCGCCGTCGTCGGTCGCCACGAGCCGGAGGTCGTGCTTCGGCAAGCGCAGGAGCTCGAGCACCGAGCCGGCGTCGAGCACGAGGGGTGCGAGGGCGCGGACCGGCTCGTCGACGACGACCCACGTGCCGTCGCTGCGGCGAACCCACGCGTCCGACCCGACGACGGTGACCTCGAAGGGAACCATCGCAGCCGGGCGACCTGCGGCATCGGCAACGTCGGTCACTCCCCGGTAGTGCAGGCGGCCGTCGGCGAGCTCGCCGGTGCCATGGAACGCCAGCCGCACCCGCTCGCCGGACACCACGGCCGTCGTCGTCCCGTCGATCCGGAGGCGGGCGCTGCCGGCCTGCTGCGTTCGCTGCGCGGCGACCAGCAGCCCGTCCGACAGCTCCGCGGACGGCGCGCCGTCGGGCTCGTCGTCGCCGCCGGGGACGACGGCGAGGGCGAGCACCAACACCGCGGCTGCGGCCATGGCGATCCTCGGCCACAAGGCGTCGCCGACGCGCACCCGGTCGCGATCTCGGTCGCGCACGGAGGCGATGGCCCGGTCCGCGAGGTCGTCCGGTGCCGCGGGCCGGGCCGCGAGCGTCGCTGCGATCCGCCGCACGACCACGACGCGCTCGGCGAGGTCGGCGCACGGCTGGCACTCCGAGACGTGGGCGAGCACCGCATCGACCGAGGAGTCGCCACCGAGCACGAGGTCGCGGCACCGCTCGTGGACGTCGCTCACAACGCTGCCCTCAGGTCGTCGCCCAGCGCGGCAGCTAGGCGTTCACGTGCCCGCGCCACACGCGAGCGCATCGTCGACGGAGGCACGCCGACCACCGCGGCCGCGTCCTCGCGCGAGTACCCGAGCACGTCGACGAGCGTGAACGCTTCCCGTTCGGCGTCGGGCAGCTCCGCTATCGCTCGCTCGAGCACGACCCGAAGGGCCGCGTCGCCCACTTCCGCCTTGACCCGGCGAGCCTCGTCGAGGGGGACGATGTTCGCCCGCTTCAATCGCAGCCGGTCGAGGCAGACCCGGCGGGTGATAGCCAGGAGCCACGTGGAGAACGCGGCGTCGCCGCGGAACGTTGGCAGGGCCCGGTGGGCCTTGACGAAGGCGTCTTGAACGGCCTCCTCCGCGGCGAAGTCGTCGCGCAGCAACGTGTGCGCGAGCCGCCAGGCCGCGGCCGCGTGGCGGCGGACGAGGAGCTCGAAGGCCGCCTCGTCGCCCTGCACCGCCCGTGACACCAGCTCGGCGCCGTCCATCTGCCCTCTATTGACGTGTGAGGACGAGCGGTTCGACGACGCGCACGCCGGTGGCCGCGTTCACCCCTCGCCTGGCCGCAGGACGACCTTGATGGCGCCTGCGGCGCGATCGATGGCCGTCTCTACGGCGGTGCGGAGGTCGGCGAGCGGGAACTCGTGGGTGACGAGCAGGTCGTCGGGAAAGCCGCCGGCCGCGAGGATCTCGACGGCGCGGTCGACCGAATGGCCCGTCGCCGCGCCCCCGGGGCCAGGGTCGGCGGCATGGCAGAACGACCCGACGAGCGCGATCTCCTTGAAGAACACGGGGGTGAGATCGACCTTGGAGATGCCGGCGGCCCCGAGCAGCAGGACGGTGGCGCGCCCGCCGGCGTAGCGGAGCGCCTGGGTGACGGTCTCGCCCGCGCCGACGGCCTCGACGACGTACGGGAAGCCGTCGTCGAGCACGGGGCCGGCCGCGGTCGGCAGCACCTTGGCGCCGGCGTGCTCGGCCAACTGGTCGGCGAACGCGGCTTCGTCGCCCGACGCGTCGACCACCGCGGTCGCCCCGAGCTGCCGCGCCGCGGCCGCCTGGTGCCGGTACCTGGCGGCGACCACGACCGGCGACCGCGGAAACAGGTGGCGGGCCGCCGCGACCGCGGCGAGCCCGATGATCCCCGCGCCGATCACCAGGATCGGGCCCTCGTCTCTCGGCGGCGATCGCAACAGGCCGTGGACCGCGATCGACAAGGGCTCGTGCAAGGACGCCCCGCGGTCGCTCACGGCGTCGGGCAGCAGGTGGAGCATCGACGCGTGGGCGAGCACCTCGTCGCCCCACCCTCCGCCGAGGCCGTTCGTGAAGCCGAGGCCCATGCCAGGCGTCAACACGCCGGATCCGATGTTGCTGCACACCGACACCTCGCCCGCGCCGCAGTGGTTGCACGGCGGATCGATGCCGCGGGCCTCGCAACCGATGGTCGGGTCGACGGCGACGCGGGTGCCCTCCGCAACCCCGCACGCCGGCCCTGCCTCCACCACCACGCCCGCGATCTCGTGCCCGATCTCCATCGGCATCGCGACGAAGGCGGAGAACATCGGCGTCGGGCCGGTCGTCGCCTTGAACAGGTGGAGGTCGCTGCCGCACAAGCCCGCAGTGGTCACCGCGACCCGAGCCCATCCCGGCCCGGGGAGCGCGGGTCGCTCGACGTCGTGGATGCTGACGGGGAAGCCCCGGTCGGCGAAGTCGAGCCGGGCGACGCGGACTGTCACGGCTGGAGGCTACGTAACCGCCGCGACCTAAGGTGCGCGCATGAGCACCACCGACCTGGCCACGCAGCTCGAGGAGCGCGTCGAGACCTTCCTCGCCGACCACCCGCCTGCGTCCACGCCGGCGGAGACGTTCCTCGGCG
The DNA here is from genome assembly GCA_036380695.1 of Acidimicrobiales bacterium. Taxonomy (GTDB): domain Bacteria; phylum Actinomycetota; class Acidimicrobiia; order Acidimicrobiales; family CADCTF01; genus DASVEG01. The sequence goes on along the minus strand of DASVEG010000107.1, from coordinate 11,518 downwards.
CGCAGTTCGACACGGGCCTCGCGTGGGTGCACTTCCCCGAAGGCCTCGGCGGCCTCGGCCTGAGCCCGCGCTACCAGGAGGTCGTCGACAAGCGGCTGTCGAAGGCGGGATGGAGCCGGAGCATCTTCGCCCGCAACCCCATCGCGGGCATGGCCGCGCCGACGATCGTCGCCCACGGCAGCGAAGAGCAGAAGGCGAAGTACCTGCGCCCGATGTTCACCTGCGAGGAGGTCTGGTGCCAGCTCTTCAGCGAGCCGGGTGCGGGGTCGGACGTCGCGAGCCTGTCGACGCGGGCGGTCCGCGACGGCGACGAATGGGTGGTCAACGGCCAGAAGGTGTGGACGACGATGGCGCACCAGTCGCGATGGGGGCTGCTCGTGGCGCGCACCGATCCCGACGTTCCCAAGCACCGCGGGATGACGTACTTCGTGATCGACATGCAGGCGCCAGGCGTGGAGGTCCGCCCGCTGCGGCAGATGACGGGCGAAGCCGAGTTCAACGAGGTGTACATGACCGACGTGCGCATCCCCGACGCCGAGCGGCTCGGAGAGGTCGGGCAGGGGTGGGCGGTGTCGATGACGACGCTCATGAACGAGCGGGTCGCCATCGGTGGCACCGTGCCCCCGCGCGGGTCGGGCGCGATCGCGGACGCGGTGAAGCTCTGGCACGAGAAGGCCGACAAGGACCCGGTGACACGTGACCGCGTGATGCGGGTGTGGATCGATGCGGAGGCGGCGCGGTTGACGAACATGCGCGCCCAGCAGAACCGCGCCGTCGGCACGCCCGGCCCCGAAGGGTCGGTCGGCAAGCTCGCGTTCGCGGAGGTGAACAAGCGGATCTACGAGCTGTGCATCGACCTGCTCGGGCCGGCGGGAACGTTGTATGGGAGCTACGAGATGGTGCGGCCCGAGGAGGTCGGTTTCGGCGTGGGAGGCGACGTGCGCAAGACGTTCCTGCGGGTGCGGGCCAACTCCATCGAGGGCGGCACGTCGGAGATCATGCGCAACATCCTCGGCGAGCGGGTGCTCGGGTTGCCTGGCGAGCCGCGTGTCGACAAAGAGCTCCCGTGGAGCCAGGTACCGCGCAGCTGACGCTGCGCGTGCCACGATTCGAGCGATGTCGCCTGACGCGAGGGCGCCGCTGCAGGTAGAGGCCGTCCTCGACGTGGTGCTGTCGAGCGCGGGCCGGCTGCTACAGGGCGAAGGCGGGTCGATCATGCTGCTCGTCGCCGACGAGGAGCTCGAGGTGGTGTGCTCGCCGACGAACCCTGCCGCGCTCGGCGCGCGGGTTCGGTTCGGCGAGGGCGTCGCCGGCAAGGTCGCCGCGACCCGCGATCCCGCGCTGATCTCCGGACGGGCGGGCGGGCGGTCGAAGCCCGTCGACAGCGCGCTCTCGGTCCCCCTGCTGCACCAAGGACGGATCTTCGGCGTGCTCAACGTGAACGCGCTGCCCGTGCGCTCGTTCTCGGAGCACGACCTCGAGGCTGCCACCGCGTTCGCGGAGCACGCGGCCGAAGCGCTCGCCGCCGCTCGCCTCTACGAGGTCGACCGCCGCGACGGCGGCGCGCAACCCGAGCGCCACCTCGACGTCATGCTCGCCCACCTGGCCCGTGCCGGCAGCATCGACTTCGTCGAGCCCCGACCCCCGGTGCTCGTCGACGCCGCGAAGGTCGCGCGTGACGTCGCGTCGGCCGCGTCCGAGGCGGGGCGGCCGACGTCGGTTCGCGGCCCGTCGCCGGTGCCCGTGCGGTCGGACGCGCGACACCTGCGCCGCGCGCTCGCAGAGCTGGTCGACAACGGTCACCTCCACGGCGCGCCGCCGGTGCGGATCCTGGTGGCGGCGGGCGAGTCGGAGGCGACCCTCACCGTCGCCGACGGCGGCGACGGGGTGCCGGCCGCCGAGCGCGAGCGGGTCTTCGAGCCCTACGGGCGGCTGGAGCGTTCCGCGAACGCGCCTGGCCTCGGGCTCGGCCTCACGATCGCGAGGAGGCTGCTGGAGTCGGTCGGCGGCAGCGTCGAGCCGACGGAGACGCCCGTCGGCGGTGGCGCGTTCGTCGTCCGACTGCCGCGCGCCTAACCCGGGTTAGGCCGGCCGGGCGCGGACGTTGGCGAGGACCGCGAGGAGCGCCGCGACCACGGCCCCGACCAGCACCACCGCGGTGACCGAGGCGGCCTCCGCGAGCACGCCGAAGACGAGGAGGCCGATCGGCACGGTCCCCCCGAACCCCATGATCCAGAGCGCCATCACCCGCCCTCGCACCGACTCGTCCAAGTGCTGCTGCAACACGCTCGACAGCGACGTCACCGCACCGAAGTAGAAGAGGCCGACCAGGAATGCGACCGGGTACGCGGGCGCTGGCACCCGGAGCAAGCCGAACGCGGCCAGGGAGATCGCGAACAGCGCGAGACCGGCGCGGACGGCTGCAGCCTTGTCGCGGCCGACGAGCAGCGTGCCGACTGCAACGGCCCCGCATGCCGCGCCGAGTCCGAAGCACGCGTAGAGCGCGCCGTAGGCCGCGCCCTCGACGTCGATGCCGAGGTTGCGCGCCGCGATGACCGGCAAGAGCCCGACGAACGGGAGGCAGAAGAACGAGATCGCCGCGATGGTGAGCAGGCACCGGCGCACGAGGCGGTCGCGCCGGGCGACCGCAAAGCCGCCCACGAGTCGGCGCCACCCTTGCTCGCCGTACTCCGGGTACGGGCGCGGGATCGTGACCGCGAACAACGTGGCGATGGCGAACAGGTAGGTCACTCCGTTCACCGCGAACACGCCGGACGCGCCGATGGCGGGGAGGATCGCGCCGCCGATCGCCGGGCCGACAACGCGCGACAGGTTGAGCTGCACCGACTGCAGCGACACCGCGCCGACGAGGTCGCGCTTGCCCACGAGCTGGGGCAGGACCGCGGAGAAGGTCGGCGCGTTGAACGCGTTGCCGATGCCGATGGCGAGCACGCACAGGAACAGCGCGGTGCGCGACGGGTCGTCTCCCGCAGCGACGGCGGCGAGCACGAACGACAGGATCATCTGCTCGACCTGGCAGCCGATCAGCAGCCACCGGCGGTCGACGGTATCGGCGAGGAGGCCGCCGACGATGGAGAGCAGCAACAGCGGGCCGAGCTGCGCGAACCCGAGCAGCGCGACGTACCCCGACGACTCCGTGAGCTCGTATGCGAACGCGCCGAGGGCGACGTTCTGCATCCACGTCCCCACGTTCGACGCCATCGACCCCAGCCACACCCGCCGGAACGCGCGGTGTGCGAACGCCGCCCGAGCGCTGCCCGGGGCGTAGGGGACGTCGCCGCCGAGGACCGCGCCCTCCGTCTCCTCGAAGTTCGGCTCGCTCGACCGTAGGAACGGGAGGCGTCGCATCGTCGCCGTCGATCCTAAGATGACCGTTCGGCCACGGAGGCGGAGTTCGCCATATGCAAATCGGGCTCAGTGGTGGTGCGGCGTCGATCGACCGGATGGTCGACCAGGTGGTGGAGGCCGAGGCCGAGGGCTTCACCAGCATGTGGTTCGCCGGGGCGATCGGGACCGACCCGCTGCTCGTCCTGCCGCTCGCGGGGCGTGCGACGAAGACGATCGAGCTCGGCACGTCGATCGTGCAGACCTACCCGCGCCACCCGGTGCTCATGGCGCAGCAGGCGGCCGCGGTCGGGTTGGCCATCGGCGCCGGCCGGTTCACCCTCGGCGTCGGCGTCTCGCATCGCCCCGCGATCGAAGGCGTCTACGGGCTGTCGTACGACGAGAACGCGCAGCACCTGCGCGAGTACCTGTCGGTGCTCGGCCCATTGCTCGACGAGGGCAAGGTGTCGTTCACCGGCGACCAGTTCACGGCGACGGCCGAGCTGCGCATGCGCCCGGCGGAGCGGGTGCCCGTGCTCGTGGCCGCGTTGGCGTCGAAGGCGTTGCGGTCGGCGGGAGAGCTGGCCGACGGGACGATCACCTGGATGGCCAACCGCGTCGCGATCGAGAGCCATGTGGCGCCGAGGATCGCGGAGGCGGCGGAAGGAGCGGGGCGCCATGCGCCTCGCGTCGTCGTTGGCCTGCCGATCGCGGTGACCGACGACGTCGACGCGGGCCGCCAGGCCGCGGCCGAGCAGTTCGCGGGCTACGGGGTGCTGCCCAACTACCAGCGGATCCTCGCCCGTGGCGGGCTGTCGTCGCCGGCCGAGGCGGCGATCGTCGGGCCCGAAGACGAGGTCGCGAAGGAGCTGGAGGCGCTCGTCGCGGCCGGGGCCACCGACGTGTGGGCGGCCATCTTCCCCGTCGGCGACGACCGCCGCGCGTCCCGGCACCGCACCCGCGCGCTGTTGCGCGACCTCTTGCGCGCCTGACGCCATCTCTCTACGTTCTGGGTGCAGAGCACATCGGAGCGGGCACGTCGCCGCGGCTCCCTCGATCACCGATCGAAGGGACACCGATGGATCCGATGGCTCCGGCACTTCCCGAGCCCGACGGGCTCGACCGCCTCGTCACGATCGTCGCCGCGGCCACGGCCCAGAGCGGATGGCACGCCTCGCACCGGCTCGTCCGCGTGGAGCGCCGCGTCGACGACGAGTTCGAACTGGGGATGCTCGACCTGCCCTACGGCAGCCACCCCATCTCCGAACTCCTCGGGTTCGTCGCGCCCCCGTCGTGGGAGGCGATCGGCCTCGTCACCTACGGGTGGGGCGCGCCGGCCGACCGCGTACGACCGTCGGAGCACCCCGAGCGGCGGAGGGTGCGGCTGGTCACGCTCGTCGACCGCGACGGCCGTGAGGCGGCGACGGCGTCGTTCGACGACGGCACCGTCATCGACGAGTCACCGGAGGGTGTGCTCACCGACGTCCTCCGACGCTGCCTCCGCGTGCCGACCGCACCACCACCGCCCCATGCCGTGCTCGTCGACTCGATTTGGGTCGAGAACGTGCTGCGCGACGCGAAGCGCTCCGGCCGTGGGCGGATGACATGGGCACGGGTGGCATCGCTCCGTCGGGCGGACGCACTGCCGTCGTCGTGGGCCGAGACCCGCGCCGCGGCGGTGGTCGCCAGCCCGTTCTGGGCGGACGTCGGGCCGTGGATGGACGACGGCATGTTCGCCAGGTGGGTGCTCGGCAACATGCGGCCGCTCGCCGACATGCTGCGCAAGGCGGAGCGCCGCTTGTCGAAGGACGTCGCACGGCGCCTGCGCGCCGCGGTCGCCCCGAGCCTCGACCTGCGATGAGTTCGAGGAGTTAGAGGATCTCGTCGGCGAAGCCGAGGGCAACGGCTTCGTCGGCGTCGAGCCACCACTCCTTGCGGGTCCAGCGGCGGGCGATCTGCAGCTCGCTGAGGGTCGACCGCTCCGCGAGGATCGCTTGCAGCCGCTTCTGGAGGCGACGGGTGAACTCGACCCCGTCCTCCATCTCCGACACCTTGCCGACGCTCGTGTTCGACACCTCGTGCACGAGGAGGAACGCGTTGGCACCGATCACTCGACGGTCCCCCGACTGGAGGAGCACCGCACCCATCGAGGCGGCGCGGCCGAGGGCGACCGTCGTGACCTGGTGACCGGTCTGGCGCAAGCGCCGGAGGTAGTCGAACAATGCGAGCCCGTCGAGCACCGACCCGCCGGGAGAATTGAAGATCACGGTGACGGGTGCGCCGGGCTCGCGCCGGCTCCACTGGCCCAGCTCCGAGAGGCAGGCGGCGACGCTCTCGGCCTCGACGCCCGCGTAGAAGGTGTAGACGTGCGCCTCCGACGCGTCCGCCAGCGCGTCCCGCTCCCGCCGCCGCAGCGCGGCCAGTTCGAGGCGGGTGCGTTCGGTCTCGAGCTGCAGCTTGCGGATCTCGGCCCACGCGCGCTGCTCGGCCAGCGTGGCCGGCGGCGCGCCGACCGGCAGCGTCAGGCCGAGGAGGTCTTCGTACGACGGTGCGGGCGCGGGCACCTGGACGAGGTCGGGCACCACGACCGGGCGCGGCCGCCGCGGTGCGGTCCGCCCGCGTGGCGCGGTCGCGGGCGCTGCGAACGACGCTTCGGCGTTGGTGTCCTCCGACTCCATGTCAGTCCGGATCGGCAGCCGCCAGCCCGTTCTGAGCGTTCCGGAGGCAATAGAGGCGGCTGTACCGCCTCTATTGCCTCCGGAAGGGGGAAAGACGGGCTAGTTGGCGATGGCGGAGAGCTGGCGCAGGCCGTGTTCGGCGGCTTCGACCGCGGAGCGGACCAGGCCGGCGTCGACGGTGTAGGCAGCCATCGCGTTGGCGAACCCGCCGTAGGGGCGGTTGCCGACGACGATGACCTGGGTCGCGACCAGCGCGTCGAGCGCCTCGCGGTCGCGGCGGACGTCGAACACCACGCGCATGCGCTCCGGCCGGGTGCCGCAGGAACAGGCGAACTCGAGCGACACGAGGGCAGACAACGGGCGGCGCAGCGACTGCCAGTCGACGCGTACCTCGTCGCAGCACGAGGTCCAGCCGTGGAGGAAGTCGGCGACGTCGGACCGTCCCCGGCAGTCGACCCGGACGTACAGGCACTGGAGCTCGTTCTTCTCTCCCGCGTCGCCGAAGGCGATCTCGGTCCGGTCCGCCGAGGCGACCGGCGCAGGGGTGGCGGGCAGTGGCGTCATACCTCGGTTAGATCGGCCATCCGACGCCCGACCTGAATGGTCGTCACGAAGGTCACCCGCCCCTTGTTCCCGCCGCGGTCAGAACAGAAGCGTCGCCTCCCTGGCGAACTCGAAGAACGGGCCGGAGGCAACGGGGAACCCGGCGAGGAGGGTGAACCCGACGGTCGCCACCAGCGCGAGCGCGGCCGAGAACGGCACGGGCAGTCGCGTGTCGCCAGCGCCCTCGACCGCTGTGCTCTCGCCCGCGACGTCGTCGGCGTCCAGCGCCGGTGAGTACATCGCGAGCACCAGGCGCAGGTAGAAGAAGGCGGCCACCACCGCGGCGAGCATCGCGATGAGCGCCAGCGCGTAGGACTCCTGCTCGACCGCCGCGGCGATGACGTGGAACTTGGCGAGGAAGCCGGACGTGAAGGGCACCCCGGCTTGCGCCATCAGGAGGATCGTCATCGCGAGCGCGAGCGCGGGGCGGCGCTCGGAGAGGCCGCGGAAGTCGTCGAGCGAGGTCGCGTTGTCGCCGCGCCGCGACACGATCGTCACGATCGCGAACGAGCCCATGACCATGAACGTGTAGGCGAGCAGGTAGAAGAGCGAACCGGCGATGCCTCGATCGGACGCGGCTTCCAACCCGATGAGCACGTAGCCGGCGTGGCTGATCGACGAGTACGCGAGCATCCGCTTGACGTCGCGCTGCACGATCGCGAGGACGGATCCGACGACCAGGCTGAGCACGGCGAGCGTCCAGACGAGCGGCTTCCAGTCGAGGTTGACCGTGTGGAATGTCGAGAAGAACACCCGCAGAAACGCTGCGAAACCCGCCGCCTTCGACGCGCCCGCCATGAACGCGGTCACGGGCGTGGGCGAGCCTTCGTAGACGTCGGGCGTCCAGGTGTGGAACGGCACCGCCGCGACCTTGAACCCGAAGCCGACGAGCAGGAGCGCGATGCCCGCGAGCAGGACGCCAGAGTCGACGACGACGTTCTCCGCCAACCACGTCGCGATGCCGGCGAGGTTGGTCGTGCCCGTCGCGCCGTACACGAGCGCGATCCCGTAGAGCAGGAACGCGGACGAGAACGCCGCGAGCACGAAGTACTTCATCGCCGCCTCGCCCGACTGCGCGCGCCGGCGGTGGAAGCCGGCGAGGACGAACAGCGAGATCGTCAGCGTCTCCAAGCCGAGGAAGACCACGATCAAGTCGTTGGCCGACGCCATCAACATGCCCCCCGCGCCCGAGAGCAACGCGAGGACGTAGAACTCCGGTCCGTCGAGACGTTCTCGCCGCAGGTAGCCGTCGGCCAGCAACGCGGCGAGCGCCACGGCGATCGCGATCACCACGTAGAAGAACACCGCGAAGCCGTCGACCGCGATCATGTTGGCGAACGCGAAACGGGGCGCCTTCTTGCCCAGGTCGAGCCACAACCACGCGGAAGCGCCGAGCGCGACCGCGCAGGTCAAGAGCGTGAAGAGTGCGTAGACCCCGCGCCCCGGCTTGCGGCGCACGAGCGCGGCGTAGGTGAGCAAGACGAGCGCGCCGACCGTCAGCGCGATCATCGGGCCGATGTCGGCGTAGGCCATCGGCGGCGTGCGGAGCGGGCCGAGGCCCCCACCCTCCGGTACGGGCACCGGCTCGGCCTGCCCGAGCTGCGCGAGGAGAGCCAGGAACGGGATCACTCGTCGCCCTCCTCGACCGCGGCGCCTTCGGCGCGAGAGACGGCCGGCTCTTCGAACTCGGTGTGCTGCTCGACGTGGGCGATCAGGCGGGTCACGGACGGCTCGATCCGGTCGAGGACGGGCTTCGGGTAGACGCCGAGGGCGACGATGAGGAACAGCAGCGGCACCATCACGCCGCGCTCGCGCCACGTCATGTCGGGAATCGTCGCGTTGTCGCCGTCGGGCTCGCCGTGGAACACGCGCTGGTACGCCCAGAGCAGGTACACCGCGGCGAGGATCACGCCGAGCGACCCGACGACCGCCCACCAGCGGTGGGTCACGAAGGTGCCGGTGAGGATCAGGAACTCGCCGACGAACCCGTTCAGCAACGGCAGTCCGAGCGAGCTCAGCATGACGACGGTGAACACCGCCGCGAGCACCGGTGCAGGCTTCTGGAGGCCTCCGAGCTCGGCGATCTGCCGCGTGTGGCGCCGCTCGTAGATCATCCCGACGAGCAGGAAGAGCGCGCCCGTGGAGATGCCGTGGTTCACCATCTGCAGCACGCCGCCGGTGATCGCCTGGTTGGTGAATGCGAACGTGCCGAGCACGATGAACCCGAGGTGCGCGACCGACGAGTACGCGACGAGCCGCTTCAGGTCCTTCTGCATCGCGGCGACGACCGCGCCGTAGACGATGCCGATGACCGCGAGCGTGAGCAGGAGCGGCGCGAGGTCGACCGCCGCGTCGGGGAACAGGTAGAGGCCGAAGCGCAAGAACCCGTAGGTGCCGAGCTTGAGGAGCACGCCGGCGAGGATGACCGACCCCGCGGTCGGCGCCTCCGTGTGCGCGTCCGGCAGCCACGTGTGCACGGGGAACAGCGGCACCTTGACGGCGAACGCGATCGAGAAGGCCAGGAACAGCCACCTCGCGGTGTTGCCGACCACGGCCTGCGTCTCGGCGATCTGCTCGACGTCGAAGGTCAGGTTGCCGGTGGCCCGCTGGTGCAGGAACGCGAGCGCGGCGATGCCGACGAGCAGGAACGCCGAGCCGAAGAGCGTGTAGAGGAAGAACTTGAGCGACGCGTACTGGCGGTTGTCGTAACCCCACCCCGCGATGAGGAAGTACATCGGCACGAGCACCAGCTCGAAGAACAGGAAGAACACCAGCAGGTCGAGCGACACGAAGACCCCGAGGCACGCCGACTCGAGGAGCAGCAGCCACGCGGTGTAGCTCTTCACGTCCTTGTGCACCGTCGGCCCGATCAACGCAATAGGGAAGAGGATCCCGGTCAGCACGACGAGCCACAGCGAGATGCCGTCGACGCCGATCTTCCACTGCACCCCGAGGTCGGGGATCCACGCGTGTTGCGAGAGGAACTGGAAGCCGTCCGCCCCGCTCTTGAAGCTGACCGCGAGGATGACGACGAGCACCGCGGTCGAGAGCATCACGCCGAGGCCGGCGAGCTTCACCAACGACTCCTGGCGCCTGGGCAGCACCGCGACGAGCAACGCGCCGATCGCGGGAAGGATCACCAACGCGGTCAGGAGCGAGAACGCGGGCCCCGCGCCCTCCTCGGCGATGGCAGCGAGGACGGTCGCGTTCACAGGCCGACCCTCGCGAGCGTCCAGGCCAGCAGGAGGACCACGCCGCCTGCGAGGCCGAGCGCGTAGTTGCGGACGTAGCCCGTCTGCACCGCTCGGAGTCGCTCGCCACCGGCGCGTACCAGTGTGGCCACCCCGTTGACCGCGCCGTCGACGACACCCTTGTCGACCACGAACGCGGCCTTGTCCGCTACCCAGCGACCCGGACCGCCGACCAGCGCGCTGTACGCGGCGTCGAGGTACCACGCGCGCTCGAGCACCTGCGGCTCGAGGTTCTCGTTCTCCGCGGGCCGCTTCCGGTACCACGTGAGGTACGCGATGGCCACGCCGCTCGCGGCCGCCGCGGTCGCGGCGATCGCAAGGAACCACTGTTCCATGCCGTCGAACTCGTGCTCGTGGAAGGCCTCGCCGAAGCTCGGTTCGAGCCAGTGGGCGAGGAACTGGATGCGGTTCGAGAAGGGCAGGTTCAGCAGGCCGCCTACGACGGCGAGCGCGGCGAGCACGACGAGGGGGACCGTCATCGTCCACGGCGACTCGTGCGGGTCTCCCCCATGACCGCCCCCGTGCGCGTCCGCATGGGTACCGACGGGCTCCTCGGGCTCGGTCAGCTCGTGCTTGTCGGCAACCGGTGCGTCTCGCCAGCGCTCGTCGCCATAGAAGACGAGGAAGACCTGGCGGCTCATGTAGTACGCGGTGAGGAGCGCGGTCAGGAGGCCGACGAGCCACAGCAGGCGATTGTCGAGCCACGCCCCGGCGAGGATCTCGTCCTTCGACCAGAAGCCGGCGAACGGGGGCAGGCCGCTGATCGCGAGCCACCCGACGAGGAACGTCGCCCACGTCACGGGCATCCACCGCGCGAGGCCGCCCATGCGCTTCATGTCCTGCTCCTCGTGCAGCCCGTGGATCACCGAGCCGGCACCCAGGAACAACAGCGCCTTGAAGAACGCGTGCGTGACCATGTGGAAGATCGCGGCGACGAAGCCGCCCGTGCCGACCGCGAGCACCATGTAGCCGAGCTGGCTGACGGTCGAGTACGCGAGCACCTTCTTGATGTCGTCCTGCGCGCAGGCGACCGTCGCGGCGAAGAGCGCGGTCAGCGCGCCCACGACGGCGATCACGGTCAAGGCCACGTGGTCGGCGTGTTCGAGAAGGGGCGCGACGCGGCACAGCAGGTAGACGCCAGCCGTCACCATCGTCGCCGCGTGGATGAGGGCGGAGACCGGCGTCGGGCCTTCCATCGCGTCCGGGAGCCAGACGAACAGCGGCAGCTGCGCGGACTTGCCGCACGCGCCGAGGAAGAGCAACAGCGCGGCGGCCGTCGCGGTCGTGGTGGTCATCCGCTCGACGCCGTCGCCCAGCACCTCGAGGTAGTCGAGCGACCCGACGGCCGAGAAGATCAGGAACATGGCGATCATGAACCCGAAGTCGCCGATGCGGTTCGTGACGAAGGCCTTCTTGCCCGCGACCGCAGCCGACTCCCTCGTGAACCAGAAGGAGATGAGGAAGTAGGAGCACGCGCCGACGCCCTCCCAGCCGAGGAAGCTCAGGAGGAAGTTGTCTGCGAGCACGAGAACCAGCATCGAGAACGCGAACAGGTTCAGGTACGTGAAGAAGCGGTGGTAGCCCTCGTCGCCGTGCATGTAGCCGATCGAGTACAGGTGGATCAGGCTGCCGATGCCCGTG